>DASWDB010000088.1:0-7561 GCA_036395715.1 Actinomycetota bacterium
CTCGATCGCGAAGGGTCTCGACGAGCTGCTCGGCGACGACGACCTCCGGAACGTTCTGCGAGCATCCGGGATGGCGCGGGTCGCGTCCTTCACGTGGGAGCGGTGTGCTCGGCAGACGTCGACGGTGCTGAAACAGGCATACGGATCGGTCGGCGGATAGCCGGGGAAACGACGTCCTACCGAAGACCTTCCGTGAGCTCCCGATAGAGAACGGAGAGTCGGTGACGGAGGGCCGGGGCGGCGCGATCGTACGTCGCTCCCGCGCGGGTTCGGGCTTGGCCGCCGCCATCCTCGGACGATCTTCGATCCGTCCGTCCCACGAGGGGGAGGCCCGGCCCGACCCGGCTGCGCCAGTACCGCTCGACCAGTTCGTCCCGCGTCACGCGGTTCTCCGCCGTCGGCTCGGGAGCGTCGAACGATGTCCCGAACCGTCGATTGATCCGATCCACCAGGGCGCCGAAGTCGTCGATGACCTCTTCGGATCTGCCCACGACGACCCGGTCACGGTAGGGAAGGATGGGTTCGTAGAACCGGTGGTAGCCGCGCATCGCCTGCGACACCGTGAGGTCGGGCTTGATCAGCACCATCCCGATCACGGCTTCCTTGGGCGGCCGGATCAACAGAAGCACGGGCACGCCGGCCTTGGCACCGGCGATCACGTTCGCCGGTGCATGGGTGTGGTGCGCGATCGTGATCGGCTCGGACTGAGCGGCCAGGAGCGACGCGAACGCCAACGAATTCCCCGACCGCGGATACCCCTCGATCACGACGTCGGTCGTCGTGGTGAACGCCACCCCGTGGCCGCGCGCGCGGGCGGCTGGAAGCGCGAGCCCCGGATAGCGGGACGTCATCGTCATCACCTCGTAGGCGGTCCGGTTCGCGATCGTGCGAGCGGATGGGATGCTCACCGGGGTCCGTCGTGCGCGGTTGATGCGCGGCGACCCGAGATGGCCTCGTACACGGACGCGGCACGTTGCCGTCCACGCGTCAGCCGAGGCTCTCTGAATCGCTCCCGCAGTACGTCCTTGAGCTGCTCCCGCTCGGCCGAAGGCCGCGCGACGATCCGTTCCAACTCGGCGTTCGTCGCGGTCCTCCCCTGGTACTCGCCGGATATCCGGGCGAAGCAGCGCTCGACGTTCTCTGGCGTGTGTCGGAACTCGTCGAAGTCGGAGCCGAACCGCTCGTTCACCTCTCGGAGGACGATGCCGAAGTCGCTCGTCACGTCCTCGAACGAGCCGACGACGAAGCGGTGACGGTAGCGGAGCAAGGGCGCGTAGAAGCGCACGTATCCCCGCAGCGCCTGGCGCATGGACACGTCGGGGTGGCGGATGACGAAGGAGAGGATCGTCGGCTCGGGCTCGCGGACGAGGACGAGCGCCGGGATCCGTCGACGAGCCGCTGCGATCACCTGGGCGGGAGCATGGACGTGACATGCCACCTGCACCTGCCTCGTCTGTGCCATCTCGAACGCCACCACCGCGAAGGTCATCCCGCTCCGTGGGAACGCTTCGATCACGAACTCGGTCTCGTCGCCGACCGGGATCCCGTGGCGACGGCGCGCGATGGGCAGCGCCACACCGGGGTACTTGGCCACCACCGTCTTCGCCTCGAACAGCGCTCGTCGGGCTACGAGCAACGGCGGAGACGGGCCTTCCCTCCTCGCTGGCGAGGGGCGCTGGACGTCCTTCACGGCCGGGAAGAGACGAATGCGTCGCGGAGGCGCTCGGCCCGTTCGCGAAGCGAGCCGAGGCTCGCCGCCCGGTAGTCCGCGCTGAGCTCCTCCTTCAGACCCTCACGGACCTTCGAGGGCCGTCCCACCTTCCGTTCGAACGGGATACCGCCCGGCGGAAGTCGGGTTGCCCAGTCCGCGTCGATCGCTTCGAAGGCCGAGCGTACGTTGTCATCGGTATGGTTGAACTCGAGGAATCGGGTCCCGAACATCTCGTTCACCTTGGCGATCACCGCCCCGAAGTCTGAGGTCACCTCGCGGAACGGGCCGATGACGACCCGGTCACGGTAGGGGAGCAACGCGGTGTAGAAGCGGAGGTAGCCCCGCAACGCTTGTCGGACCGAGATGTATCCCTTCGCGATCACGAACTCCAACACCGCGTCTTCCGGTTCGCGGACGAGGACGATCGCGGCGACCCGCGCCCGCACCGCCGCGATCACCTGAGCCGGGGCGTGGAGGTGGTGGGCGATCCTGACCGGCCTGTCCTGCGCCACGCGGAAGGCGTGGACGGCGAAACTGTTCGCCGAGCGTGGGAATCCCTCGATGACGATGTCCACGCCTGGATCGAACGGCTCGCCGTGTCCACGGAGCCGTGCAACAGGAAGCGCGAGCGTCGGCGATCGCGCCACGACGGTCTTTCCCTCATACAGCAGACGGTTCGCAGCGTTCCGGACCGCGGGCATCGCGGGGAACCCTAGCCGTGGCCATCAGCGGCAACAACAGCGACCGGTCGCGAACGAGCTCAGGCTTGCTCCAAGGCCAGCCGATACGCAGCCACCAGTCGCCGGGCCGTCTCGGTCGGGGTCAGTGCTCGTGTGCGCTCGCGACCGGCTGCGATCAAGTGCGTGCGCAGCGCGCCGTCGTCGAGCAGCCGCAGCATCGCGTCCGTCCACCCTGCGACATCGTCGGGATCGACCAAGAGCCCGGCGTCGCCGACGACCTCGGGGAGCGCGGTCGCGGACGACGCGATGACCGGACAGCCGACCGCCATCGCCTCGGCGAGCGGCAGACCGTATCCCTCGTACCGCGAGGGATACACGAGCCCGACGGCGCCTGTGAGCAGTCGATCGAGCTCTCCATCGGAGATCCTTCCCAACCGGCGCACACGGTCGCCGAGGCCGAGCCGATGGATCGACGATTCGACCTCGGTCTCGTCGTTGCCCGGGACTGCTGTCAGCACCAGCCGAACGTCCGGGTCGTCGCCGGCGACGCCGGCGAAGGCTTCCAGCAGGACCGCATGATTCTTGTGCCTATCGGTGACCGCGGGATAGACGAAGTACCGGCCCGCCACCGGTGGCGGGCCGGAGGGGTCCGGGTGGTCGGGTCTCGGGAACACCGGTGCGCTGACGACGACGACGCGGGAGGGATCGACCCCGAAGCGATCGAGCACCTGCTGCCGAACGTGATCCGAGGGCGTCATCACGACGGCGGCCGCGCGGGCCGACGCCGGCACCCGGGCGCGGAGGTAGGAAGCACGCGACCGGCTGAGGACCTGTGCCCCGGCCATCGAGCGCAGATCGTGGATCGTGAGCGCGCTCGGCCGGGTGCGGAACCATGGGATCACGTCGTTCGGGTGGTGGACGAGCTGGATGTCCTTGCGCGACGCCTTGCGGGCGAGCCACGTCGACTCCATCCCGATCCGGAGTGCGCGGGAACCGCCATCGATCGGCGCTACCACCGTCGGGTATCGAGCAGTGAGCTCACCATGGGCAGCCGAGAATCGGCGGTTGCAGAAGATCGTGACGTCGACGTCGTCGTGCGCCTCGTCGGCCAGCGCCCGGAGGAGTCCGATCGCGTACCGCTCGGCGCCTCCGGCCGCACCCGGCAGGAGCCAGAGGAGATTCATCCCGACGCGGACACCGCTCACCGCGATGCCTCGACCGCTTCCGCGTACACCTCGACCGCGAGCTCGGCCGACCGTTCCCACGTGAAGGTGGACGCGCGCGCCCTCGCCGCCGCGCCGAGCGCGGCGGCGAGGGCGCGATCGTCGAGCAGCCGCTGCAACGCTTCGGCGATCGCGTCGACGTCGAGCGGATCCACCAGGAGGGCGGCGTCGCCGGCGACCTCCTCGGTCGCCGTCCCGGCCGAGGTCACGACGGCGGCGCCGTTGGCCATCGCCTCGAGCACCGGCAGCCCGAACCCTTCCGCCAAACTCGGATACACGACCGCCGCCGCCTGCGCGTAGAGAACGTCGAGCTCATCCCGCGGCAGGTAGCCGAGGGTTCTGGCGCGACCGCGCAATCCGTCGAGCGCGACGTCGACGTCTTCCCTCCACCCCTTCGGGCCGACCAGGATCAACTCCGTCTCGGCAGCGTCGAGCTCGCGGAACGCTTCGATCACGCGATGCAGGTTCTTCCGCGGCTCGACCGTCCCGACGAACAGCACGAAGGGGCGCTCGAGCCGGTATCGCCGGCGCACCCGTTCGTTGAACTCGGGTTGAGGCGTTTGGAGGCGGACGCCCAGCGGTACCACCCGGAGCCGCTCGGCTCCGATGCCGGCGTCCTCACACGCCGCCTTCGTGGCGAGGGACGGGCACATCACGAGGCGAGCGTGGCGGCGCGTGAGCTCCAACCCCCTCAGGAGCACCCGGCGCGAGTGCCACGTGTAGTGGTGGGGGTACGCGAGGAACGCGAGATCGTGGACGGTCGTGACGAGCGGCGCCTTCGACGGGGGGACGACATAGCCCGCGTCGTGCACGACGTCGACGCGACCCGTCGCGCGCTCGACGGTCGGCGTTCGGAGCCATTGCCATGACTCATAGAGGACGAGGCGGGGGAGTGGGAACCGACGGATCGGCACGGGGGGAACGAGCCCGGCGGCGGGCTGCCGGCGGTGCCACGCCGCGACGCCCACGAGGTCCAACCCGTCGCGGGCCGTCAACGCCCGCAGCAGCTCGACGGTCGCGACCGCGATCCCGCCGGGCACGACATGCCAGGATTGTTCGACAGTAACGCCGACGCGTATCCCGGATGTGCTAGCGGGCATGATCGCATGCGTCTTTTGGCCGGATCACGGTTGGTACTCTAGCGAGCGCCGCCGGGACCACTTCCTCCGCGGCGCACGTCTGGTCGAACTAGGAGCTCCGGTGCGCGTCTCCTTCGTCAACCTCTTCTATCCGCCCGACGTCGCCGCGTCGGGCTCCTTCGTCACGTCCGTGGCGGAGCACCGGGCCGCGAGAGGCGATGAGGTGACGGTGATCTGTGGCAGCGGCGCGTACCTGGGGCGGACGCCGACACGCTCGTTGGCGTCCGCCGCGAAGACGGGGGCTGCGGCGGAAGGTCCCCGCGTCATCCGGGTGTGGACCCCGGGGCTGGGGAAGGCGAGCGCCGCACATCGACTCGCCGACTACCTCTCGTTCCTGGCCGGTGCCGTGATGCGGCTGGTCGTTTCGCCGCGACAGGATGTCGTCGTCGCGCTCACCAGCCCCCCGTACGCGCTGGTCCCCGCCGTCGTCCATCGGCTGGTGCACCCCCGCACGCGGGTCGTCTACTGGTCGCACGACGTGTACCCCGACGCCGCCGAGGAGTTCGGCACGATCCGTGCCGGCGGCGGCGTGTCGCGCGTGCTGCGGTCGATCCAGCGCTGGCTGCTCCGGAAGACCGACCACGTGATCGCTCTCGACGACGCCATGCTCCGACGCACCCTCGCGTACGCGCACGACGGCCTCCCGGCGGGCTCGGTGATCCCGAACTGGGAGCCGATGTCGCTGTTCCCGCGCGGAGAGCGTCCAGCGCCGTGGCACGGCTACGAAGCGCCGGAGCTCGCAGGGCGCTTCGTCGTCCTCTACCTCGGCAACCTCGGCTACGGGCACCCGACGACCACGATCACGGGTGCTGCCGAGGACCTGGCGAACGACGGCGACGTGACCTTCCTGTTCGTCGGCGGGGGCGTTCGGTATCCGGAGCTCGCCGAGGAGGCGGGGCGTCGCGGTTTGGATGACGTGGTGTTACGCGGCTACGTTCCCAAGGACGTGACGCCGAGCGTTCTCGCGGGCGCCGGGTGCGCGTTGATCTCGCTCGACGACGGATCCCGGGGGATCATGAGCCCGTGCAAGCTTCACGGGGCGCTCGCGAGCGGGCTTCCCGTCGTCTATGTGGGCCCCGTCGGAACGAACGTCGACGAGGCGATCCTGCGGTACGACTGCGGTTTCTCCCTCCGCCACGGTGATGTCGACGGCCTGGCCGACGCCGTCCGTCGGCTCCGCGATGATGCCGGGCTGGCGGCAGGGCTGTCGCGGAACGCGCGGCGTGCGTTCGAAGACGCGTACTGCGACGAGCGGACGCTCCCGCTGTTCGACGAGCTCTTCGAGCGTGTGCGCGAGCCGCGGCCGCTCTCGTCGGCGAGGACGACTCCGGGCTGAGCCTGATGGCTCGTGGAGAACCTAGGGAGTTCGATGGCGGGTAACGGGGCGGAGCGGATGCCCGAACGACCCTTGCTAGACTCGCGCTGACCTGCGCGTTCCTCCTGCCACCGTTCGAGGAGCATCCTGATCGCGACCGCAGCCCGAACCACGGAACGGACGTCCGAGCCGCCCCGCCTGCGGCTGCGGCAGCGTCTGCGCGAGCTATGGGACTACCGGGAGGTTCTGCTCAACCTCGTCCGCAAGGAGCTCAAGGTCAAGTACATCGGTTCGGTGCTCGGGGCCGTGTGGTCGCTCCTCAACCCGGTCGTGTTCCTCGCGGTCTTCACCTTCGTCGCGAAGGTGCTTGGGGCCTCCGTCGACGATTACCCGGTCTTCCTGCTGAGCGGGCTGCTCGCGTGGAACCTCTTCTCCGTCTCGCTCAGCACCGGAGCGCAATCCGTCGTCGCGAACGCCAATCTGGTGAAGAAGGTGTACTTCCCGCGCGAGATCCTTCCGCTCGCGACCGTCGGTGTCGCGCTCGTGGACTTCGTGCTCCAGTCGATGGTGTACTTCGCGTTCCTCGTCGTGATCCGGTACGGGTTCGTCCTCGGCTCGATCTGGCTCTATCCGTTGGCCTTCGTCGCGCTCCTGCTGCTCACGGTGGCCGTGACGTTCTGGGTCTCGTCGATGAACGTCCGCTACCGCGATCTGCAACACCTGATAGGGCTGGCGTTGCTTGTGTGGTTCTGGCTGACGCCGATCGTGTATGCAGCCGGAAAGACGCACCAGAAGATCGTCACCGGGCTGAGTCACGGGGAGCTCTTCTGGCGGATCTATCTGCTCAACCCCGCGGCATGGATCGTCTTCGGCTTCCAGCGAGCGCTGTACCACTCACCCGACGCGAACACGGCCCTTGCCCCGTTCACCGCGCAACAGCTGGGAGTCGGACTCTGCGTCGTGATCGTGATCCTGCTGGTCCTGCTCTACGCGACGTGGCGGATCTTCTTCGGGCTGTCCGGCGATTTCGCGGAGGAGCTGTGAGATGAGCATCGCGATCGAGATCGCCGATGTCTCGAAGCGCTTCCGCATGTATCGGGAGAAGCCAAGTTCGTTGAAGCAGCGCATCCTGTCCGGGCGCGTCCGTGCGGAAGATTTCTGGGCGCTCCGAGACGTGTCCTTCGATGTGGCCGAAGGCGAGTTCTTCGCGTTGATCGGGCAGAACGGTTCGGGGAAGAGCACCCTGCTGAAGGTCATCGCGGGGATCCTGCGACCGAGCGAGGGGGTCGTGCGGCAGCGGGGTCGCATCGCCGGTCTGCTGGAGCTCGGCGCCGGGTTCCATCCAGAGCTGACGGGCAGAGAGAACGTGTACCTGAATGCGGCGTTCCTCGGCCTTTCCCACCGCAAGACGGACGCCGTGTATGACGACATCGTGGAGTTCGCCGAGCTCCGCGAGTTCATGGACACGGCGGTGAAGTTCTACTCCTCGGGGA
>DASWDB010000089.1:0-13403 GCA_036395715.1 Actinomycetota bacterium
CCGTCGGCCGATCGGACCCATCGATCAACGCTCTCCTCGGAAGGTCTCCCGAAGTACCGAGTAAAGGTTCCGGGTTTCGAGGCCCACTATCTGAGTGGGATGAGCGATGTGAAGGCGACAGATATCGAGCACGTTTACAAGGAAACGGGCAACCGCTTGTGGTGGGCGTTGCTCGCGTACACGGGTGACCGCGAGATCGCGAGCGATGCAACGGCAGAGGCCTTCGCGAGGGCCCTCAGTACCGCAGACACGATCCGGGACCCGGCCGCTTGGGTCTGGCGGGTCGCGTTCCGGGTCGCGACAGCACACCTGCGCGAGGACAAGCACACATCGATAGATCCGAAGGCGAGCTATGAGATGGACCAACAAGCCCTCGGAGTCATCGTGGCGTTGAGGCAGCTCAGTTGCCGTCAGCGCGCGGTGTTCGTCCTGTTCCATCTCGACGATCGACCCAGGAACCAGATCGCGGAACTGCTCGGGATGGCTCCGGCGACCGTATCGGTACACCTGCACCGGGCCCGTCGCCAGCTACGCGCGATCCTGGGAGACGACGATGCCTGACGCGAAGGGATGGATCGCCTATATCAAGCGCGAGGATCCTCCCGAACTTTGGGAGCGCACGCTGCACCGCGCCGGGATAGCAGCCGCCGGGGCGAACGGCCTGGCGGCGTCATCTTCCGTCAACGAGAGCGTCGGCGGGACGGAGGCCTTGAGCGCCGCCCTCGAACGGACGACCGACCCCGATAGCCTCGACGACGTCAAAGAGCAGCTCGTCGTGCTGGGGCGTGAACGCGGCTTCGTCACATCGGGAGTCGTGTTCGAGGCATTGCCGGAGATCACGCCCGATCAGGTTGAGGACGTGCTCGAGCAGCTTACGGACCACCTGACCACCGAGGGCATCGAGATCATCGAGCTCCCGGGGGACGACACGGATGCGGTGACACAGATCCGCGTCGAGGTCGACGGCCTCAAGGCCCCGACGAGTGACCCGGTGCGGATGTACCTCAAGGAGATCGGGAGGGTCCCGCTGCTGACCGGCGCCGAGGAGGTGGATCTGGCTCGCCGGATCGAGGCGGGGGAGCTCTGCACGGAGCTGCAGGCGCAGATCGTCTCGGAAGGTAAGCCCGATCCGAAGCGGTTCCGGCTGGCCACGACGCACGTCTGGGAGATCCGCGATCACCAGCTCACGGCGTTCGGCAAGGTTGAGGCATCGGTCGGGACAAGATCGCCAAGTGGTATCGACCGAAGACGCAGCTCGAGCTCGAGGATTGGCTGCGCCGGGTCGAGCGCGACGGTCAGCTCGCGAAGCACAAGCTGATCGAGGCCAATCTTCGGCTCGTCGTATCCATCGCGAAGCGGTACGTAGGGCGCGGCATGCTGTTCCTCGACCTGATCCAGGAAGGGAACCTCGGTCTCATCCGCGCAGTCGAAAAGTTCGACTACTCCAAGGGGTTCAAGTTCTCCACCTATGCCACGTGGTGGATCCGTCAAGCTATCACTCGCGCGATCGCCGACCAGGCCCGCACGATCCGCATCCCGGTGCACATGGTTGAGACGATCAACAAGCTTGTGCGCGTCCAACGCCAGCTCTTGCAGGACCTCGGTCGCGAGCCGCTTCCCGAGGAGATCGGCAAGGTCATGGGGATCGGCGCCGACAAGGTGCGCGAGATCCAGAAGGTGTCTCAGGAGCCGGTGTCGCTGCACACGCCCATCGGCGAGGAAGAGAACTCGCAACTCGGCGACTTCATCGAGGACGCCGATGCCGTCGTGCCGATGGACGCCGCGAGTTTCATCTTGCTGCAGGAACAGCTCGAGTCGGTGCTGCACACGCTGTCGGAGCGCGAGAAGACGGTGGTCCAGTTGCGCTTCGGGCTGATCGACGGTCGTCCGAAAACGCTCGAGGAGGTGGGGCGCGCCTTCGGCGTTACTCGCGAGCGCATCCGGCAGATCGAGTCGAAGACACTGTCGAAGCTCCGCCATCCGTCACGCTCGGACCGTCTGCGGGATTACCTCGAATGACGGGCTCGGTTCAAGATGGCGCCTCGGCGAGCGCTCCGGTTGTCGGATCGCGCACGAAGATCGTGACCGCGCTGCTCCCGAACGAGGCCGCGTAGACGTTCTTCCCGTCCGGGCTGACCGACACACTCCGTGCCGCGTCGAGAGCCGTCGCATCCCCGCAGGCACCACCTGTTCCCGTATCGCTGACGCAGCCATCGGTCCCCGCCAGTTGGGTGAGGGTTCCAGTGGTTACGTCCCGCGAGAACACGGCGATGGCGTCGCTGATCTCCGCCGCCACGTACAACCCAGAGCCGTCTGGGCTGATCGATACGGATCTGGCCCGGTCGAGCGCTTTCCCGTCGCGGCACGCACCGCCGTTCCCGGTCTCGCTCACGCATCCGTTCTTGCCAGGGAGCTGGGTGAGGGCACCCGAACCCTGAGCGCGGGAAAAGGCGGCGACCGCATCGCTTCCCATCGACGCCACGTACACGTGGTCGCCCTCGGGGCTGACGGCGATGCCGCCCGCGCCGCCGAGCGCTCTGTCGTCGATGCAGCCGCCGCCGATGCCGGTCTGGCTTACACAACCGGTCGGGCCCGCCAGCTGGGTCAACGCCCCGGTGGTCGTGCTGCGGGTGAAGATCGCCACCGCACCGCTCGCCTCGGCCGCGACATAGACGTTCTTGCCATCGGGGCTCACCACGACCGTACGCGCCCCGTCGAGCGCGATGCCGTCGGCGCATGCGCCGCTGGTGCCCGTGTCGCTCACGCAGCCCGCCCTGCCAGCGAGTTGAGTGAGTGCGCCCGTCGTCGGGTTGCGGGAGAAGACGGCGACGGCGTCGCTGAAGTACGAGGCGACGTAGACGCTCGTGCCGTCGGGGCTCACCGCGGCCGATCGCGCGCCGGCTAAGGCCCTGCCGACGGCGCAGGCGCCGTTCGTGCCGCTGTCACTGATACAGCCGCTCGTACCGGCGAGCTGTTTCAGCCCTCCCGTCGTCTGGTTGCGGGCGAAGACCGCGACGGCGGCGGCCGTCGTCGCCGGGAAGTAGAGGTTCTTCCCATCGGGGCTCAAGCCCAAGGACCTCGGTCCGACGAGGGCGGTGCCTTTGGCGCAGGCTCCGCCGGTACCCGAGGCGCTGACGCAGGCATCCGTACCCCGCAGCTGAGCGATGGCCCCCGTGCCGGAGTCTCGTGAGAAGACGGACACGGAACGGCTCGTCTCGGACGCGACGTAGACGCTGGTGCCATCGGGGCTCAGGCTCACGCCGGTGGCGCCGTCGAGCGCCGTCCCGTCGACACACGCACCGCCGGTGCCCGTCTCGCTCACGCATCCGGCGAAATCGATGGATGCCGCCGCCCGGGGGGTCGACGCCGTTGCCACTCCGGATACGGCCGTCGTCCCGATGACGACTGCGACGACGCCGAGTCGAGGGGAACGTGAGCGACGCATCTTCCCTCCTCGTGGCTGACTCACCTACGGAGCCGACTGAACGCAACGCTGTCCATGTGATTATGGATCCAGCCGCCCACCGGCGGAAGTCCAGCGCGACCCTGCGCGCCGGACGGGGACGATGGCGTACCGTTCAACGTTGTCCGACGAGGAGGGGGATATGCCGAGGCTCTATTCGATCAAGCCGGCGCTCACGCTCAGGGGGCGGAAGTTCCTCGGGATCCGCGGCTGGAACGGCAAACCGACCCATCCGCCGCTGACCGACTTCCCGATCGTTTGCTACGTCCTGGCCGCGCTCTTCGACCTGGTCTCGTGGCTCGGCTGGTTCGGGGACGGTGGACGTTTCAGCTCACGCGACCTCTTCCGTGCCGCGACGCTGGTCATGATCGTCGGGTTCGTCGTATCGCTCGCGACCGCGACGACGGGCTTCTGGGATTGGTGGAAGGGGCTCCAACGCGACCGGCGGACCGGGATCATCGGTCGCGCCGCGCACACCCAGGTGTGGCGCACGGCGAACTGGCACATGACCGTGATGCTGACGACGACGGGCGTGGTCATCGTCGATCTGATCGTCCGGTTCGGGCAACTCAACGCGTCGCAGACGAATCCGCTGGCCGCGATCCTTTCCGTGATCGCCGCAGTGCTCGTCTCGTTCGGCGCCACCTATGGTGGGTCGATGGTCTTCGACTATCAGTTCAATGTGCAGCCGATCGGCGGCTCGACCGTCTGGGACGAGACCGAGACCGACCAGCTTCCCGGCGAGAAGGCCAAGCCCATGGAGTGAGCCGGGCGCCCCGGCTGCGAGAGGGATACGCTACCCCGCGACCATGGCCGAGTACGCGACCCCCGAGGAAGAGTGGCACGACTTCCTCAGCGGTACGCACCCACATCTCCAGGACAAGAGCCCGCTCCGACTGATCCCGTCGAACCCCCGGTGCAAGCTTTGCAAGGCTCCGTTCGGCGCGCCGGGGAGGCTCTTCCTCCGGCGATACGGATTCGAGCCATGGGCGAAGCAGCCGAAGATCTGCGGGCGTTGCTTCAAGGGTCTCGGGGAGCACGCCCAGATGTGTCCAGGCGCACCCGACGGCCAGGAGATCCGTGGCGGTGAGGTCGAGATCTCGATGCTGTTCGCCGACGTGCGCGGCTCGAGCAAACTCGCACGGGAGATGCCGGTGATCGACTTCACCCGTCTGATGAACCGCTTCTACCGCGAGTCGACCCGGGTCTTGATCGAGGGTGACGCGATCATCGAGAAGTTCGTCGGCGATGAGATCGTCGGTCTGTTCATCCCGTTCCTGACCGGCCCGCAGCACGCCGCACGTGCGATCGGAACGGCGCAGGAGCTGCTCCGCATCACCGGTCATGGTTCGCCGGATGGCCCGTGGGTCCCCATCGGTGCGGGCGTGCACACGGGCACGGCGTTCGTCGGGATGGTCGGGTCGAACAACACGAGCGACTTCACGGCGCTGGGGGACCCGGTCAACATCGCCGCGCACCTCGCATCGCAGGGGGCGATCGGCGAGATCCTCGTGACCGACCAAGCCGCCGAAGCGGCCGGACTGGTCGCCGACGGGATCGAGCACCGGCACCTCTCCCTCAAGGGCCAACCCGTCGACGCATCGGTGCTGTCGGCGGCTCCGCTGGCTCCGGCGGGTGGGTAGGCCGCGCGTCCCCAGGCGGCGTGACGCCGGCGTGAGCGCCCTCGCCGGCATCCTCCGGATCCGTCCCGGCGAAGGTCGAACGGTCGGTTCGGTCGTCGCCTTGATGTTCGTCGCATCCGCGGGACTGACGGTCGGCGAGAGTTGCGTGAACGCCCTGTTCTTCGAACGGATCGGGCCGAACGCGCTCCCCGTGATGTATCTCGCGCAGGGAGTGACCGGCCTCGTCGCGATGCTCGTGCTGACCGGCTCACTCGCCCGGTTCGACCACCGGCGCGCGTACGTCGTCATGCCCGCGCTGCTCGCGATCGTCGTCGTGACCGAACGCGCGATCGTCGCGGCCGACGTGACCTGGATCTACCGGGTGCTGTGGCTGACGGTTGCCGTCGCGTCATTGCTGCAATCGGTGTCCCTGTGGGGGACGGCGGGCGCGGTGACCGACACGCGACGTGCCAAGCGACTGTTCCCCCTGTTCGGCTCGGGCGCGATCCTCGGTTCGGTCGTGGGGGGACTCCTCACGGGGCCGCTCGCCCGTGCGATCGGCGTCGGGAACCTGCTCCTCGTCTGGACCGCCTGTCTCGTCGGCGCCTGTCTCCTCGGCGCCGGGGTGCTGGGTGTGCGTGGACGGGCGCGCCTCGGGCGCCAACGCGCCCGACGTCGCTCCTCGGCACTCCGGGACATCGGCGAGGGGCTCTCGTTCGTTCGCCGCTCGCCCCTCCTCATGTGGATGACGGCGGCCGGCGTCCTGTTCTCCGTCCTTTTCTACTCGTTGTTCCTGCCGTTCGCGCAGGCGGCCACCGCCCGCTACCCAGATCCGAAGGCGCTCGCCGGGTTCCTCGGCGTCTTCGGCGCCGGCGTGACGATCGCCGCGTTCGTGATCTCGATCCTCTTCGCGAACCGGCTGCTCGCGTGGCTCGGTGCGGCGGCCGTGATCCTCGTGCTCCCCGTCTTGTACGCGGGCTCGTTCGGGATCCTGCTCGCGAGCTCGGCACTGACGACCCTGGTGGTCACCCGCGCGGGCGTGATGGTTTGGTTGCAGGGCGTGGCGTCTCCTGCCTGGGAGACCTTGGTCAACGTGGTCCCCGAGACCCGTCGTGACCAGGTCCGTGCGTTCATCTCGGGGGGGCCGAGCCAGACCGGGACGGCGATCGCGGGCCTGGTGACGCTCGTCGGACAGCAGGCGCTCACGCCGACGCAGCTCTCGCTGATCGGGCTGACCGTCGCCGCCCTCACCATCTGGGTCGCGTGGCGGATCCGAGGTTCGTACACCGGCGCGCTCGTCGACGCCCTGCGGGCCGGACGCCCGAGCGTGTTCGGGGGTCGTCCCGTCGAGGGAACGCCGGTCGTGCTCGAGCCTGATGCGACGGCGATCGGGCTCGGGCTGGAGGCGGCTCGCGACCCGGACGCGCGGGTCCGGCGGCTCGGTGTCGAGATGCTCTCGGCGGGCGAGGACCCTCGGGCCCGAGCCGAACTCAAGGAGCGCGCGATGGATGACGATCCGATGGTCCGGGCGCTCGCGATCGATGGACTCTCCGGATCCGGGGCGCTCGACGCGTCCGTCCTCGAACGCGCGCTCCGGGACGAGGAGCCGACCGTCCGGCTATCGGCCGTCGAGACGCTCCAGGACGGTCCCCCCGATCCCCTCGTCGACGATCGGTTGCGTCCGATCGAGGCAGATCCGGATCCGTCGGTCCGAGCCGCCGTCTGTGTCGTGCAGCTCGGAGGGCGGGCTCGGCCGCGCGCGATCGAGGGCCTGCGTCGGCTCCTCTCCGACGAGGAGGCCGAGGTGCGGGTCGCGGTCGTCCGCAAGCTGGGCTCCGCCAGCGCCAGCGACGCGGTCGCGTTCGCGACCCCGATGCTCGAGGACCGAGCCCCGGCCGTGCGATCGCAGGCGCTCCGGACGCTCGCCTCGGCCGCGCCGCAGGCCGCCCTCGCCCCCGCCCTGCGTGCGCTCGAGGGTCAGGACGCACGCCTTCGCGACGTGGCGCTCGATGTCCTCGTCGGCCTCGATCTCCTCGAACACGCATCCGCGATCGACCGGTTGGCTCGGGCACGAGCATCGCTCGCAGTGGACGATCTGGTGCTCGGGACCGCGATCCCGCCGGACGGAGCCGAAGCGGAGCTCGTGCGGACGGCGGTCCTCGAGCGAGGTCGATCGCACGCCGTCGTGGCCCTGTCCGCGATCTCCCTCGTGAGCCGGGACGGCGACGCGATGCGGGCGGCGCTCGACAACCTCCGAGGAACCGAGCCCGGGCAGCTCGCGAACGCGCTCGAGACGCTCGAGGCGACCGAGCACCGTGCGCTCGCGACCCCACTCGTCCCGTTGTGGGAACCGGCGGCGAGCGCGACGGCTCCACGCGATGACTGGATCGAGCTCGTCGCCCTGGACCCGGATCCGTTCATCCGTTCGTGCGTCGAGCTCGTGCGCACGACCGAGCAGCGAGGAGAAGCCATGGGTCGCTCACGAACCTCGATGTCTCCGATGGAACGGGTGCTCGCCCTCCGGAGGATCCCGCTGTTCGAGGAGCTCTCGACGGCCGACCTGCGCCGCCTCGCCGACATCGCCGAGGAGCGTGCGTTCGCCGACGGCGAGGTGATCTCGTCCGAGGGCGAGATCGGCGAGGAGTTGCACCTCGTGCTCGCGGGGTCCGTAGCCGTCACGAGAGGCGGGACGGGCTCGGCCTCGACCGTCGCGCGACGTGGGCCGGGCGACGTCGTCGGGGAGATGTCGATCATCACGCGCAAGCCGAGGGTTGCCTCGCTCGTCGCCGAGGGCAGCGTTCGGACCATCCGGATCGGGCGGCAGGAGTTCGAGAGCATGATCCGTGAGCGGCCCGATGTGTCCCTGGCGATGATGCGTGTGCTGGCGGAGCGTCTCGGTGCGGAGACACGTGTGCCGGGCTGAGGGTCGCTCGGGGTCTCAGCGTCAGCGTTGTGGTTCGCGGTCGGTCGACCGGGCCGCCCATCCCAACCATGCGAGGAGCGGGATCACCGACATCGTCCCGAGGATCGCGAAATAGAGCAGGATCTCCGCCGGGTGCTCGAGCTTCGCCGGCAACCACGAGGTCAGACCGTTCATGAACGTCTGCATGGTTGCGAACATCGGTGCCCTCCCGCTGCGGTCGCGCGGAATGCTACTCCGATGGCGCACCGACGACCGCCTCCCTCAAAGGTCTTGCTTCCGTTCGCATCACCGTGCGAGACTTCGCGGGTCCGGGCCAAGCCTGGACCTGACGGCGGCACGACGCGGGCACGTGCCGCCGTCGCCTTTTCCGGGCCAGTTGCTATCGTGACGCCTCCCGGGCGCGTAGCTCAGCGGGAGAGCGCTCGCCTCACACGCGAGAGGTCGCTGGTTCGATCCCAGCCGCGCCCACGCGGCCGGCCTTCAGGCCGGCTGCCGTTGACTCCAGGAGGATCGCCCGCATGTACAGCACGGTCACGAAGGTCGCGGCCCGCACCGAGGGCTTGCGCAAGGTCTACGGGGAAGGTGACGCAAGCGTCGAAGCGCTCAGAGGCATCACGCTGGAGTTCGGCGCGGCCGAGCTGACGGCGATCATGGGCGCGTCCGGGTCCGGGAAGTCCACGTTGCTGCACTGTCTGGCCGGCCTCGATGAGCCAACCGAGGGTCGTGTCTTCATCGGCGACGTCGACATCACGAAGCTCTCGGAACGACACCTGACGGAGCTGCGTCGGGACAAGATCGGGTTCGTCTTCCAAGCGTACAACCTGATCCCGACGCTGACGGCGCAAGAGAACATCACCCTGCCGCTGGACATCGCGGGCAAGGATGTCGACCAGGCGTGGTTCGACGAGGTGATCGACACGACGGGCCTCCGGGATCGTCTCGCGCACAAGCCGACCGAGCTCTCCGGCGGTCAGCAGCAGCGGGTCGCCGGCGCCCGGGCTCTGGTGTCGCGGCCCGAGATCGTCTTCGCGGACGAGCCGACAGGCAACCTGGACTCGCGCTCCAGCGAGGAGCTCCTGAAGTTCCTCCGCGGGGCCGTCACCGGTCACGGGCAGACGATCGTGATGGTGACGCACGACGCGAAGGCTGCGGGGTTCGCCGATCGCGTCGTCTTCTTGAGCGACGGGAACGCCGTCGACGAGATGCTCGACCCGACCGCCGAGCGGATCCTCGACCGGTTGAAGTCCCTCGAGACCTGAGCATCGATGTTCCGCGCAACGGTTAAGAGCCTGCTGGCACGGAAGCTCCGATTGCTGCTGACCGCGCTCGCGGTCGTGCTCGGGGTCGGATTCACGGCCGGGACGTTCATCCTCACGGACACGGCGCTGAAGAGCTTCGATGATCTGTTCGGCAACGTGTACGCGGGAACCGCGGTCGTCGTGCAGCCGCAGACCGCGTTCAAGCCTGGAGCCGCCGGCGACGGGAGCGGCACGACCGGGACGCCGATCCCGGCGAACGTCCTGCCGAAGGTACAGGCGGTCGACGGGGTCGCAGCCGCCGACGGATCCGTGTCGTCGATGCCCGTTCAGATCGTCGACCCGGCCACCGGCGACGTGATCCGCAACGGCGGGGCGCCGCAGTTCGGCAACTCGTGGGATCCGGACAGCACGCAACTCATGACGGTCGCAGGCGAGTCGCCGTCGGGGCCGGACCAGGTCGCCGTGGATGCGGCGACGGCCTCTGATCACGACCTGTCGGTCGGACAACGGGTTCGGATCATCACGCCGACCGGATCCGGCGAGTTCACGATCTCCGGCATCGTCAAGTTCGGAGGCTCGAACAGCTTCCTCGGCGCGACCCTCGCCATCTTCGACCTCCCTACGGCGCAGAAGCTCTTCGAGAGCGTCGGTCGGTTCGACTTCATCTACGTGAAGGGCGCCGGCGGCGTCGACCCCGACCAGCTCGCCGCACGGATCTCCGGCGTCCTGCCCAAGGGGTACGAGGCGATCACGGGTGCGTCCGCGGCGGCCCAGCAACAGGACGAGGTCAGCCAGGGCCTCGGGTTCCTCCGCACCGGTCTGCTGGTCTTCGGATTCGTGGCGCTGTTCGTGGGCGCATTCATCATCTTCAACACCTTCAACATCGTGGTCACGCAGCGGAGCCGCGAGTTAGCCCTGTTCCGCGCGCTCGGCGCGACCCGGCGCCAGGTGTTGTCCTCCGTCCTGATCGAATCAACGATCGTCGGCCTGATCGCGTCGTTCGTTGGCGTTCTCGTCGGCGCGTTCCTGGCCGTCGGGCTCAAGGCACTGATCGGAGCCCTCGGGCTGAAGCTCCCCCCGACCGCGCTGGTGATCTCCCCGCGCACGATCATCGTGTCGCTCGTCCTGGGCACCGGGATCACGGTCGCGGCGGCGATCGCACCTGCTCGCCGGGCCTCGCGGGTCGCTCCCATCGAGGCGCTCCGTGAGAGCGTGGCACCGAGCGCCTCGATCCGCCGTCGAGTGATCTTCGGGTCGCTCGTCACGCTCGCCGGCGCCGTCGCCCTGTTCGCGGGGCTGTTCGGCAGCGTCTCGAACGCGGGGCTCGTGGTCGGGCTCGGGGCGGGGCTCACGTTCCTCGGCGTCGCGATGCTCTCACCGTTGTTCGCACGACCACTCGCGGCGGCCATCGGCCGACCCTTCCGTGGGAAGATCTCGGGCAAGCTGGGGAGCGAGAACGCGAACCGCAACCCGCGACGGACGGCCTCGACGGCCGCGGCGCTCATGATCGGGCTCGGCCTGGTCGCCTTCGTCGCCGTGTTCGCGGCGTCCCTCAAAACCTCTGCGACGGCGACACTGAGCAAGGTCCTTGCCGCCGACCTCACGCTGAACTCCGACCAGTTCTCCCCCTTCTCCCCGCAGCTCGCGAAGGACCTCGCGAAGAACCCGGAGTACTCGGTCGTAGCGCCCTTCCGGCAGGCGGAGGCGCACGTGGAGCAGTCCGACACGTTCGTCACCGCGATCGATCCGGCGACGGCCCCGCAGGTCATGAACGTCGAGATGGACTCCGGTTCGCTCGCCGACCTGTCGGAGCCGAACACCGTGATCGTGTCGCGGACCGAGGCCGAAGGGAAGGGTTTCGCCGTCGGGAGCACGGTCAACATGAAGTTCGCAGCGACCGGCGTCCAGCCCCTTCGCGTCGTCGGGACGTTCGAGACGAACGGCTTGTTGAACGACTACACGATCTCGCTCGCCACCTACGACACCAACGTCGAGCAAGTGGTCGACCAAGCGGTCTTCGTCGACGTAGCCTCCGGCGTCCCGTTCGACAAGGCGAAGGCCGACCTCACGGCGTTCGTCAAACAGAACTACCCGAGTGTCAACGTCAGCGATCAAGCGGAGTTCAAGCAGCAGCAGCTCGCCGCGATCGACCAGGTGTTCGCGATCGTGTACGTGCTGCTCCTGCTCTCGGTGATCATCTCCTTGTTCGGGATCGTGAACACCCTCGGGCTGTCGATCTACGAACGGGTCCGGGAACTCGGTCTGCTCCGCGCGGTCGGGATGAGCCGGCGCCAGGTGAAGCGCATGATCCGGGTCGAGGCCGTGATCATCGCGGTGCTGGGAGCGGTGCTGGGCCTCGCGATCGGGATCCTGTTCGGATGGGCGATGCAGCAAGCGCTGAAGGACCTCGGGATCAACACGCTGACGGTCCCCGTCGGACAGTTGGTCGCGATGCTCATCGTTGCGGCACTGCTGGGCGTGGTCGCGGCGATCTGGCCGGCGCGCCGCGCGGCGAAGCTCAACGTCCTCGAAGCGATCACGTACGAGTGAGCTCATGCGCCGGCCGGCGTAAGACGGTCGGCTATCCTCAGGCTCATGCCGCGTCTGACGCTGCCCGACGGCACCCATCCGGAGCTCCCCGAGGGGGAGCCGGTGGGGAGCGTGCTGGGCCCGGACGCGATCGCGGCGAGGGTGGACGGCCGGCTGAGGGATCTCTCGTTCGTGCCGGCAGGAGATGTCTCGGTCGAGCCGGTGAAAGCCGCGTCGGAGGACGGATTGCACGTCCTTCGCCATTCGGCTGCGCACGTCCTGGCACAGGCGGTCTGCCGGCTGTGGCCCGGGACGAGGTACGCGATCGGGCCCACGGTCCACGACGGCTTCTACTACGACCTGGCGATCCCGGCGCACGTGTCCGCCGACGACCTCCCGCGGATCGAGGAAACGATGCGCGCGATCGTCGCGGAGGACCAACCGTTCATCCGCGAGGAGGTCTCCCGTAGCGAAGCCCTCGCCCGGCTGGAGGATCAGGACTTCAAGCGGGAGATCATCGAGGACCTGGCGGGGCAGGAGGGCGAGGTCGGGCCGGGGGACGCCGTCACGCTGTACCGCAACGACCACTGGGTCGACCTGTGCCTCGGTCCGCACGTTCCCTCCACCGGCCGGATCGGGGCGTTCACGCTGACCTCGATCTCCGGCGCGTATTGGCGGGGGGACGAGAAGAACCCGCAGCTCACCAGGATCTACGGGACCGCCTGGGCGACCCGGGAGGATCTGCAGGCGCACCTGCGCCGCCTGGCGGAGGCCGAGCGGCGTGACCACCGCCTGCTCGGACGGCAACTCGACCTCTTCTCCTCGCCCGAGGAGCTCGGCCCCGGTCTGTGGCTGTGGCACCCCCGCGGTGGCGTGTTCCGCAAGCAGCTCGAGGACTGGGTTCGTGATCTGCATCTGGCGCGTGGGTACGACCTCGTCGTGACTCCACACATCGCCCGGTCCGTGTTGTGGGAGACGTCCGGGCACCTCGCTAAATATGCGGACAACATGTACCCGCCGATGCAGACCGACACCGGCGACTACTACGTCAAGCCGATGAACTGCCCGTTCCATGTCCTGATCTACAAGTCGCAGGTCCGCTCCTACCGAGACCTGCCGATGCGCGTGTCGGAGCTGGGCACGATCTACCGTCACGAGCGGCTCGGCGCGCTGCACGGGTTGCTGCGGATCCGCGGCGGCACCCAGGACGATTCGCACATCATCTGCAGGCCCGACCAGCTGGTGGACGAGATCCTCGGGGTATTCGATCTGACGCTCGAGATCCACCGGACGTTCGGATTCAGCGACCCGATCGTCAACCTGTCGACGCTTCCCGGGCAGACGATCCTCGAGCCGGAGATGGCGGCTCGCGCCACGGAGACGCTCGTCACCGCGCTGGAACGGTACGGGCTGCCCTACACGGAGGCCGAGGGCGAGGGCACCTTCTACGGACCGAAGGTCGATTTCCACTTCCGCGACGCGCTCGGGCGCCTGTGGCAGCTCACGACCGTGCAGTGCGACTTCGCGCTGCCGGAGCGCTTCGACATGCGCTACTCGGGTGAGGACAACGAGCTGCACCGCCCCGTGATGATCCACCGGGCGATCCT
>DASWDB010000090.1:0-14980 GCA_036395715.1 Actinomycetota bacterium
TCGGCCGCCAGCTTCCGCATCACCGTGGCGTCTTGGCTGGCGGGATCGCTCGTGACCATCACCTCGACGCCCGTGTACCCGCACGCCGCGACGAGCCCGAAGGTGTCGCCGAGGGGACGCGCGAAGAAGGCCGCGGTGGAGAACAGCAGACGTGGCCCGGCCATGGGTGACCCAAGGCTAGCCGTCCGCGACCCGCCTCGGGCGGTCGTGCCTCGCCGGATATCCTGTTGACCATGATCATGGCGTTGATCGCGGCCGCCATCGCGTTCGGGTTCGCGGTCATGCTCGCCAAGGAGTTCGTGGCGCGCCGCCGCCCCTATACCGCGCTCTGGGCCTTGGCCCTCATGCTGTACGGCGTTGCCTCGCTCGTCGTGGTGATCGGCGCCGTCGGCGGATGGACGAAGCTCGAGTACGAGATCTACTGGGCGCTTGGCGCGGTTCTCACCGTCCCGCTCCTGGCCGCTGGCGAAGTCGTACTGCTGTTCCGCGATCGAGTGGTGCTGTGGGTCACGGTGCTCCTGCTCGTGTTCATCGCGGCGTACACGGTGGCCGTGCTTGGCCACGCCGCGTACGACCCCATCGCCCTGGCGAAGCGACTCCCCTCGGGCAAGGACGTCTTCGGAGATGGGACCCCCGCGCACCGGCTGCCGCAGATCGTGTCGATCCCCGCGTATACCGTCTTGATCGTGGGCACGTTGTGGTCGGCATGGAAGATGCGCGGCCGTCCCGAGCTGCGCGAGCGGTTCCTCGGCACGCTGCTGATCGCGTTCGGCGCTACGATCGTCGCCGTCGGTGGGTCGGCGTTCGCCGCTGCCGGTGACCTGTTCTTGTTCGCCCTGATGCTGTCCCTCGGCGTCACCGTCATGTTCGTCGGCTTCCTCCGCGCTTCACGCCAGCGCAAGCCGCTGCCTGCGCCCGTGCAGACGTCCTAAGCCGGCCTCCCGATACGAGTCATCCGATCCGCCGCGCAGCGCGAAGCATCCTCGGACCGGCGCCATGAGGAAGGGGGATCGTGGCGGCTCCGAGGCGGGAGGGCCGCCGGAGCCGGGTGCGCGGGGTCGTCGGACGTTCTCCAAGTGGGAAGGAGTCAGCTTCGCCATGCCCAACTTCCGCAAGGCGTTGATCGCGGGGACGGCCGTGGTCGCGTTCGGAGCGAGCCTGTTCGCGGGTCTCGCACCGATCGTGTCCCGCGCGTCGAGCCACCGCGAGGCGCCGCTCACCGCGGCCGATCCGCAGATCGACAACACGGACCTCTACGCGTTCCGGTCTCCGGATCAGCCCAACTCGATCAGCTTCGTGAGCTCCTGGATCCCGTTCGAGGAGCCGGCCGGCGGGCCGAACTTCTACCTGTTCGCCGAGCACACGAACTACGACGTCAACATCGACAACAACGGGGACGCACGCCCCGACATCATCTACCGGTGGACCTTCACGACCCACTACCGGTCCGGGGCAACGTTCCTCTACGCGACGGGTCAGGTCACGAGCCTCGACGATCCGAACCTGAACATCTATCAGACGTACGACCTGACCCGGTTCAGGAACGGGCACAGCGTTGTCCTGGTCCACAACGCGAAGGTCGCGCCGAGCAACGTCGGTGCCGGCTCCATGCCGAACTACAACGCCGACCTCTTCGACGCAGCCGTCACGACGACCGACACGGGAGTTCGTTCCTGGGTCGGTCAGTCCGACGACGCGTTCTTCCTCGATCTGCGGGTCTTCGACCTCCTGTACGGAGGCAACTTCAGCGAGGCCGGCGATGACACGCTCTCGGGGTTCAACGTCAACACGATGGTCCTGTCGGTCCCGCGGGCGCAGCTCCGCGGGCCCAACGACTCGGTCATCGGGATCTGGAACACGGCGTCCCGTCCGAGCATGCGAGTGCAGCACAACGACGGCACGCAGACCTTCACCGGCGGGAACGTGCAGGTCTCACGGCTGGGGATGCCGCTCGTCAACGAGGTCGTCGTCCCGGTCGGCTTCAAGGACTACTTCAACGCCTCGAAGCCGAAGGATGACGCCCAGTTCCTTCCCGCGGTCAACGATCCCGAGCTGCCGCACCTGTTGAACGCGGTCTACCCGAGCGCGTTCCCCACCGTCTTGGACTCGAACGCGAACAAGGACGGTGTCCAGCGGTCGGATCTGGTGACGGTGTTCCTCAAGGGACTCGATGGGCTCAACCGGCCCACCAACCTGATCCCCTCGGAGATGCTCCGGCTGAACATGGATACGCCGCTCTGTGGGACGGGCGGCGCACCCGCATGCAGCCGGCTCGGGGTGCTCGCGGGTGACGTCCAGGGGTTCCCGAACGGTCGGCGGCTCTCGGACGACACGATCGACATCGCGCTGCGCGTGGCGATGGGGGTCCTGTTGCCGAACCACGACGCCGCAGCGGAGACGCTGGGCGACGGGGTGGACGCCAACGAGTCGTCCTTCCTGTCGACCTTCCCGTTCGTGGCCTATCCGCACAGCGGTTCGGACGCGAGCCCGCACTGACACCGGTCGGGGGCGCGGCGGGCGGGAGGCGCCCGCCGCGCCCCTTCCTCGGAAGAGAGAAGGACATCCGATGACTCGAGCCGGACGCACGGTCGTGGCGCTCGCCCTCGCGGTTGCGCTCTTCGTGGTGGGCGGCGTGGGACTGCTCCGCCGGCCCGGCGACGTCGCGGGGTCGGCCGCCGCTCCCGCGGCGCCCGACCCCGCCGCCCTCGCGGTCGCGCCCGGTTCGCAGGCCGAAGCGATCGCGACGCTCCAGCAGCGTCTGCGTGACGTGCCCGGCGACTGGAACGCGGCGAACGACCTCGGACTCGCCTACGTGCAGGAGGCGCGCGTCACCGCGGATCCGAGCTACTACCCGAAGGCCGAGGCCGTGCTCGCCGCATCGCTGCAGACGCATCCCCACGACAACGCCGGCGCGTACGTGGGGCTCGCCGCGCTCGCGGCGGCCCGCCACGACTTCGCCGGGGCGCTCCGCGACGGCGAGCGCGCGCGGCGACTCGATCCCTACGGGGGAGCCGTCTACGGGGTGATCGGGGATGCGCTCGTCGAGCTGGGTCGGTACGCCGCCGCCGGCGCCGCGTTCCAGAGGATGGTGGACATCGCGCCCGGCCTCTCGTCGTACGCTCGCGTCTCCTACCTCCGGGAGCTGCACGGTGACGTCGCCGGAGCCATCCTCGCGATGCAGGCGGCGCGTGACGTGGCCGGCACGCCCCAAGACACCTCGTGGTCCGCGAACCAGCTGGGAGAGCTCGCGTGGAACACGGGCGACGTCGCCGGAGCGGCTTCACGCTATCGCGAGGCCGAGCAGCTCGACGCGGTCTGGATCCCGCCGCGGGCCGGGATGGCGAAGGTCGCGTGGGCGAGGGGTCACGTGCGGACGGCGATCGCCCGGTACCGCGAGGTCGTCGCCCGCTACCCGTTGCCCGAGTACGTGGTCGCGCTGGGCGATCTCCTCTGGACGACGGGAGACCGTACGTCCGCGCGCGAGGAGTACGGCCTCGCGCACGCCGAAGCAGCCTTGTTCCGGGCGAACGGCGTCAACGTCGACCTCGAGCTCGCGTTGTTCGACGCGGACCATGGACGCGCGGATCCGGCCCTTCGGGCCGCCAGGATCGAGTGGGGGCGTCGGCACAGCATCCTCGTGGCCGACGCGTACGCGTGGGCGCTGCATGCCGCCGGCCGTGACGCTCGAGCGCTCCGCTACGAGCGCCGGGCACTCGCCCTGGGGACGAGGAGCGCGCTCTTCCGCTATCACCTCGGGATGATCGAGCTCGCGCTCGGCCGGAGCGCTTCCGGCATCCGGGACGTCCGTGCCGCCCTCGCGATCAACCCGCACTTCTCGATCCTCGGTGTGCCCGCTGCCCGCAGCGCACTCGCGCGAGCGGGAGGGTCCCGGTGAGACCCCGAACGGCACGGATGCTCGTGGTCGCGGTCGGTGCCGTGCTCGTGGTGCTCTTCCTGGCCCCCGCCGCGATCGCACACCCCCTCGGCAACTTCACCGTGAACCGCGGGAGCGCGATCCGGCTGATGCCCGGCGGCGCCGAGGTCGACTACACGATCGACATGGCGGAGATCCCCACGTATCAGGAGCTGCCCACGATCGATGCGGATGGCGACGGCATCGCGTCGGCGGGCGAGCTCGATGCGTGGGCTCAGCACGAAGCCCGCACGATCCTGCCCGGCCTGGAGCTCCGGGTCGACGGGACCGCCGTGCCGCTCTCGCCCACGTCCTCGACGGCCGCGCTCTTGCCGGGACAAGCGGGGCTCCAGACGCTCCGGTTCGAGGGCGCGTTCTCCGGCCGGGTCGCGGCCGGTTCGGGGTCGATCGCCTACCGGGACGGCAACGCCGATGACGGTCGGATCGGCTGGCGCGAGGTCACCGTGAGCGGAGATGGTGTCGCGCTCCAGGGCTCGAACGTTCCGGCGACGAGCCCCAGCGACGACCTTCGGGCGTATCCGCAAGACATGCTGTCGAGCCCGCTCGACGTGACGTCGATGACCGCGACGTTCTCGGCGTCCGGCGCGGTGGTCGAGGAGGCCGGTGCCGGCCTCGGCACCGGCCACGACGTGGCACCGGCCGTTGCACGGCCGGCGACCGAGGCCGCCGGCTTCGCCGGCGTCCTCGGTCGCCGCGGGCTACCCCTCGTCCTGCTCGGGCTCGTGCTCGCGTTCGCGTTCGGTGCGTGGCACGCATTGCTGCCCGGCCACGGCAAGACCCTGATGGCCGGCGCCATGGTGGGCGCGGGCGCGCGGCCTCGGCAGGCGTTCGCGGTCGCGACGGCGGTCGCCTCGATGCATTCGGCCTCCGTGATCGCGCTCGGTCTCGCCGTCGTGGCGCTCCAGCAGACCTTCCGTCCCGAGGTGCTCTACCCGTGGCTCGGCACCCTCTCCGGCGTCGCCGCGGTCGCGCTCGGCGCCTACTTGGTGTGGACCCGATCTGGCGTGTGGCGTCACCGACGCCACCACGCCCACGGACATGATCATGCGCGCGGACACGACCACGACGATCATGACGTCGTGTTGCAGGAGGATGGCCGGCTGTCGAGGAAGGGGATCCTCACCCTCGCGTTCGCCGGAGGGATCCTTCCGGCCCCGAGCGCGTTGCTGGCCATGTTGGCCGCGATCCAGGCGCACCGGGTCGTCTACGGTCTTGCGCTCGTCGCGGCGTTCAGCGCCGGGTTGGCCTGCGCGCTGCTGGGGGTTGGGATCGGCGCCCTCCGTGCGCGCGACGCGATCGCCCGCAGGGCGTCCGATCGCGTCGCCCTCGCACTTCCGCTCATCTCCGCGGTCGCGATCGTGATCGCCGGCCTGGCGATCGCCGGCCGAGCGGCGTCGGCGCTCTGACCCCGATGCCTCAGCCGGCTTCGGGCCAGGCAGGCTCGCCCGGCTCTAAGGGCTCCGAGCTTGCGGGCTCCACGGTCACCAGCAGGTGATCGAAGGTCGACGGGTCGATCGCGAGGCGGACGAGCACCGTCCCATCCGGGTACGGGAGGAAATCGCCGAGGTGCTTGGCATCTTTCGCCGAAACGGCCCACAAGCGGTAGACGAGGCCGGGCGCGGGGAACGGAACGGCCCTGCCGTACACGTAGAGCTCTTGGACGCCGGGCGCCGAGATCTCGGATGCGTTCCCGCCGAGGGGCTGTTGCACGGCCCCTGGCTTCATCGCGAGTTCGAGCGCGTTCTGCACGTCGGCCGCCGGGACCTGCGCCGTCTTCCGATCCTCGAGCTGGGTGAGCGCCATCCCGCCGACACCGATCACGAGCACGACGCTCGCCGCCGCTGCGACGAGCCGTCCCGGGGTCCACCGCATGCCCGAACGGCCTCGCGGATCCATCTCCCGATGGATCCTCGGGAGGAGCGGATCCGGAGGTGTGACCGGCTCGGCATCCAACGCGAGCTCGCCCGCGACGGCTTGGAACGCGTCGAGCATCAGCCGGCACTCCGAGCAACCGGGAACGTGCTCGGTGAGGAGGCGGTCGGCCTCGGCGGCATCCTCACCGGAGAGGCTCTCCAGCACGTAGCCGGCGAGGAGCTCCTGCGTCTCGCCGTGGCCGTCGATCACCCTGTCTCCTCCAACGCCGCGCGAAGCTTCCGCATCGCCGCGAACGTCCTCGTCTTCACGGTCCCGAGCGGGATCGCCAGCTCCTCTGCGATCTCTACCTGGGTCTTCCCACCGAAGTAGGCCATCTCGAGCACCTGTCGCTGTTCGGGAGGGAGGCCGGCGAGGGCCTCGTGAACCTCTTTCCGGCGCACGCCGAGGTAGGACTCCTCGGCGATGGCTTCCGCATGGTCTTCGCCGACCAGCGGCTCGAGGTTCGCCGCGCGCTCGGACCTCGCGCGGAGGCGGGACTCGCGTCGGACGAGGTCGACGGCCCGATGGTGCACGAGGGCGAGGAAGAACGTTCGGAATGGTCCTCGTGCCGGGTCGTAGGCCTCGGGCGCCCGCCAGAGCGCCATGAAGGCATCGTGGACGACGTCCTGGGCCAAGATCTGCTGTCCCGTGATGCGATAGGCGAGCCCGTAGGCCGCTCCGGCGTACCGCCGATAGAGCTCATCGAACGCGCCTCGGTCGCCGGAGGAGAGTCGCCGGTGGAAATCGAGATCCTCGCGGTCGGCATCGCGCACGGACCGTATCCTCCCAGCCGATGCGAAGCGTCGTCCTCTATACGCGCCGCGGCTGTCACCTGTGCGACGAGGCGCGGCGCGCGATCCTGTCGGTTCTCGCTCGCCAGCCGTTCTCGTTCGACGAGGTGGACATCGAGACGGACGACGATCTGGTGCGCGACTACGGGATCCGGATCCCGGTCGTGACCGTTGACGGTGAGGAGCGGTTCGAGATCGCCGTCGACGAGGACGAGCTGGAGGGACTCGTCCAGATACGCTAGCTCCATGGCCGAGCGAGGCGGATCCCGGTGACCACCCGGCCCGTCCCCGACGCGACCGTATCCCGGCTTCCGCTCTACCTCCGGGTGCTCGTCGAGCTGGCCGATCAGGGTGAAGCAACGGTCTCATCGGACGTCCTCGCCGACGCGGCCGGCGTCACGAGCGCCAACGTCCGTAAGGACCTCTCCCACCTGGGGTCCTACGGGACGCGTGGGATCGGGTATGACGTCGCCCAGCTGATCCACGAGATCCGCCGGGCCCTCGGGCTGACCCAGCACTGGTCCATCCTGATCGCCGGTGTCGGCAACCTCGGGCAGGCGCTCGCACGCTACAAGGGGTTCGCCGAGCGCGGGTTCCGCGTGGCGGCGCTGATCGATGTGGATCCCGCGAAGGTCGGTACCCCCGTCGACGGGATGGAGGTGCGGCATCTGGACGATCTGCCCGAGCTCGTGCGCGCGGAGCGGGTGGCGATCGGCGTCATCGCGACCCCCGCACCGGACGCGCAGGACGTTGCCGACCGCATGGTGCAGGCGGGGATCCGTTCGATCCTGAACTTCGCGCCGGCGATGCTCACGGTCCCCGAGGGGGTGACCATCCGGAAAGTCGATCTCGCGATCGAGCTACAGATCTTGTCGTACTACGAGCAGCGCGACACGCTCCACGAGCTCAAGGGATCGGGGAGCAAGCCGGGCGGCGCTATCGCGGGATCGTGATCCAGATCACGACCGCGACGATCACCAGCATGACCACCAGGATCATGAACTGGATGCTGCCCTGATCCAGGAGGGGCGTCTCGATCCCGAGCATCGGTCCTTCCTCCTCCCTTACGCCGGCCCGTACCAGGGAGGGGCGTTCCCCCCGGTGAGGAACGCCTTCCGTGAACGTTCGGCTCGATCGAGCAGCGGGAGATGGATCACGAACAAGAGGATCGAGCCGAGGAGGAACATCCGCGAGTAGCGGTCGACGCTTCCCTTGTTGTACTTCATCGAGAGCACCGTTTCGGGACCGCCCCCGACGAAGTGCGCTTGGACCACCGCGATCGGCGTGCCGTCCTCGGCCTTGGAGAACTTGAGCGAGTCGACCGCGAACTGCGTCGTCTGGATCGCGTCGAGCGAGTCCGCGCTCCGGCCCAGCGAGGCGTTCGCCTGGTTGGCGAGGAAGCTGGTCGCTGCGCCCTGGACCGATTGGATGTCGGCCGCCTGCGTGACCGGGTCCGGCGCGTTCCATGTCGGTGGGTTGGGGTACTGCGAGAACTCCACGTAGGTGTCGCCAGGGGTGAGGCCGGCGTCGATCACCTGCCACGCCGGCTCGGATCCTCGGGGACCCAGGTTGGTCTTGGTGTCCGGACCCTGCGACCAGAAGCCGAACATCCAGATCGACGATTGGATGATCAGCCAGCCGGAGAGGGCGATGATCAGGACGAGATATCCCATCCAGCGCCCGAACACCGCGGCGAGCAGCACGTACACGCTGCCGATGAACAGGATGAAGCCGGCGAGGACCACCCCGCCGCCCTTGAACAGCGTTCCGCACGCGACGTTGAATCCGAGGCAGGTGTCGGCCAGCATCAGGGTTTCTCCGTGACGACCTGGTTCTTCTGCGCGAGCGTGAGAGCCTTCGCCTGGGCATCCGGGTTCGTGCAGATGTTCTTGTCGTACGGCACCACCTGAGAGCTGATATCGATCAGGTAGGTGACGATGTCGTTGATCTGCTGGTCGTCGAGCGCCCCGGCGTACCGGATGCTCCACGACGGCATATCGCCACGTCCCTGCTGGATCACCTGGTAGATGTCGTCCACGCTGACGATGGTCGGGTGACCTCCGGCCGGGTCGAGGATGCCCATGCAGATCGTGGTCAGGTTCGGCGGGTACCCGTATCCCGGCGTACCGGTCGTCGGGTCGGTGTACGGGATCACGCCGCCCTTCAGCTCGTTGCCGTGGCAGCGGGTGCACCCGACCCCGAGCTGGTTGTCCGCGGAATAGGGGAGGACGGCCTGGGCGCCACGAGCCGTCGCGAGTGCCCGCAGCTCGTTCTCCTGACTCAGGTTCCGCGACGGCTCGAAGAGCCACTGCAGCGGGAACCAGATCACGAAGAACGTCATCAGCACGACACCCCAGCCCTGCAGCCGGTTGAGCAGCGGGGTCTCGAGGGCCGCGTCCGCGGGCCCGGGACGGAGCGCGTTCGGCACCTCGGCCCGCTTGCCGCGGGCACGGTTGCGCAGGACGAACGCGACGATCGACAGGGCGATCGCGAGCGCCCCGAGCGCCACCAGGATGATCCCGGTGGTGTTCGTTTCGGCCAGCATCGTCCGCCCGCTCAGCCCGGCGCGACGCAGAAGGGGCCTTGCGCGGGCTCGTTGATCGTGTTCGTTCCACGCGGCGGCCCGAGGATGACGCCGGACGTGTCGACGATGACCTGGTCGCCTTCGATCGTGAGCATGAACCGGTCCATCCCGCGCGGCGCCGGGCCCAGCTGGTACTCCCCGGCGTCGTTGTACTTCGACCCGTGACAGGGGCACTCGAACCATTGGGACTGCTGGCAGAACGGCACGCGGCATCCCAGATGTACGCAGCGCTGGTAGAGCGGCATGATGCCCTGCGCGGTCACCTGCAGCGACGGGTAGTTGGCCTGACCGGATCCCGGGGTGCCGTTCCACTCGACGACGTAGAAGCGGCCCTGGCCCACGTAGTACGGCTGCTTGTTGCTCTCGATGAACGACTTGATGTCGTTGACCGACCCGGCGGGGATCTTCGATCCGAACCCACCGCGCAGGTTCGGCCACAGGAAGCCGACCGTGCCCAACCCGAACTCCGCGGAGAACAGCAGCACCGAGGAGATCAGGGCGCGACGCTGGAAGTCGCGACGCGACACGACGGGGACGGGCTTGGCTGCCGGTTCGGCTCGTCGACCCGCCTGCCGGCTCGCGCGGAGCAACGAGAGGCTGAAGAAGAACGCGAACAGGATGATGCCGACCAACACCAGGATGACGGCGACGGTGGCGGTGGACAGGCCGAGCGCGGTCATAGCTCGAAGAAGACCCCTTGCGCCCAGGGCCAGATCCAGTTGTAGCCCTCACCTCGGAAGAACGACCCGATGATCGTGAGGACGGCCCCGAACATGAACAGGACGGTGAACAGGGTGATCGCGATCTTCCGGTCGCCGGGCAGGACGCTCGGGTTCCGGTCGACGTACGGGACCGCCGCAAGCCCGACGAGGATGAACGTGGGGATCGAGATGCCGGCCACCATCGGATGGAAGTAGCGCAGCAACTCCTGCAGACCGAGGAAGTACCAGGGGGCCTTCGAGGGGTTCGGCGTCAGGTTCGGGTTCGCGACCTCGCGGAGCGGCGCGTTGAGGAACGTCGAGAAGACGAGGAGGCCTGCGAAGAGGATGAGCATCGCGATGAACTCCTCGAGCAGGAGGTGCGGCCAGACGTTGACGCGGTCGCCCTGCTGACGCTCGACGCGCTGGATCCCCTCGGGCGGGACCAGCGCGAGGAGCCGGTGCTTCTCCGGGGCTCCCTTCTTGGGGGCGGGGATCCCGCCGGTGGGCAGTGGCGCGTCGCGCCGGGGCAGGGTGGCGGGTGCGGCAGCCACGACGGTCGCCGTCGCTGCCCCTGCCGGGGCTGCCCCGACCGCGGCGGGGGCCGCTGCCGCAGCCGCCGCGGGAACCGTTGCCGGGGCCGCAGCGCTGGCGCCGGCACCATCGCCGCCCGCCGCCGCGGCGGCCGGCGCCCGCACCGGGCGCTCTTCGACCTCGTCGGGATGTCCCTGCTGGTACGCGCGGATGGCCTTCGATCGGGCGCGCCCCTCGGCGACCCGTCGGTCGGTGCCCCCGGCGAGCTGGGCGTCCAGCGTCTGCTGGTACACCCCCATGTCCTTCGGGACTTCCTCCCAGGTCATCGCATCGTCTCCCTACAGCGGCCCCGAGATGCCGCCGTCCTTGCGGATCCGCCAGAAGTGGACCGCCAGGAACAGCACGAGCACGAACGGAAGCGCGAGGACGTGGAGCACGTACCAGCGGAGCAACGTGTTGGGGCTCACGATCGCTCCCCCGAGCAGAAGGAAGTTGGCCTGCTTCGCGATGAAGGGCGAGTAGCCCGCGAGTGACGTGCCGACGGTGATCGCCCAGATCGCCAGCTGGTCCCACGGAAGCAGATAGCCCGTGAACGACAGCCCGAGCGTCAGGAACAGGAGCACGACGCCCACGACCCAGTTGAACTCGCGCGGCGGCTTGTAAGCGCCGGTGTAGAAGACCCGCGCCATATGCAGCGTGACCGACAGCACCATCAGGTGGGCGCCCCACCGGTGCAGGTTGCGGACGAGGTCGCCGAAGAAGACCGACGTGCGGATCGATTGCATATCCGAGTACGCGACGGCGCCGCCGATGTCGGCCATCGGACGGTAGAAGAACATCAGGAAGATCCCGGTCAGCGTCAGCAGCACGAACAGGAAGAAGGAGATCCCACCCAGGCAGAACGTGTAGGTCAGCTTGAGTCCATGGCGCTTCACCTTGGTCGGGTGCAGGTGCCAGAGCACGTTGTTCATCGTCGCAAGCGCCCGGTCGCGCGATGTGTCCTTGTAGCCCTTCCGATAGATCGAGCCCGGACGGAACATCGACTTCCAAACCTCGGACTCGCGGAGATCCGGCAGCTTGATCCTCGCCACGCTCCTCCTTCTACCTTTCTCGCGCGACCCACACGACGGTCACTCCGAGGCCGCCTGCGAGGCAGGGACCTCGGCCATCGTGCGCCGCCCCCCGGAGGACTCCGGCAGGCGCGCATAGTACAGCGTGTCCGTTGGGCACCGGTCCACGCAGACCGAGCACCGGGTGCAGGCATTGTCGTCGACGACGAAGACGGCGTTCGCCACGCCGACCTCCGCCTCGACCGGGTCCTCGTCGGCGTCCCGGACGATCTCGGTCGACATCATCCAGATGCAGTTCCACGGGCATACGTCCTCGCAAGCCCGACACAGGATGCAGTTGTCGGGGTCGAGCATCAGGTGCTTCGGGGACTTCACGCCTTGCGCGAGCCAGGCGGCGTCGACCGTCTCGACGACGTAGTCGTCGTGGATGTCGACCTCGGTCTTCGTGAACGGCATGTGTGCTCCTACCGGTACCCGCCGGTCGGTCGAGAGTCCCCACCACCACCGCGCAGCTTGCGGCGCCAGTTCTGCATCGCCGCCGACGCCACGAGGACGGTGATGATGGGACCCGTGGTGAGACCCATCGCGATCGCGTCTCGGACCTGCTTGTACCCCTCGAGGCTGAGCGGGTTCGTGATACTCGTCCCGAATGGCTTCTCGAGGAAGGCCTGGAGATCGGTCGGCCCGGCCCAACCGATCTTCTGCTCCGCGTAGTACATCCAGAACGACGGCATCACGACCGCCGAGATGAGCAGGAAGAAGAGGAGCGCCATCGAGAAGAGCACGGCGTTCGTCCACGTCCATTCGAAGTTCCTGACGAATACCTCGATCCGGGACTTGAGGCCCTGCGTGCGCTGCCGGATCGGTGACTTCGTCGCGACGTCGATCTGACTCATGCGCTCGTGCCTTCCATCCCTCCTGGCCGCGGCGGCGGCATCATAGCAACCCCTCTCCGTCACCCGTGGCACGGCACCTACACTGAGGCGCAGCCGCGATGCTCGCCGATACCACTCACGCGCTGGCCCGATGGTGGGCCCCTGCGCTCGCCTTCGTCGCGGGCATCGTGTCCTTCGCGAGTCCGTGCGTGTTCCCCCTCGTGCCCGGCTACCTGTCGTTCGTGACCGGCGAGTCGGCCGTCGACGGCTGGATGGCGGGCGACCCCGAGCGAGCTCCGTCTCGTCGTCTCCTCCCGATCGTGCTGTTCATCGGTGGGTTCACCCTCGTCTTCGCCTTGCTGGGCGCGTTCGCGTCGACCGTGCGGTTGTTCAAGGGCTCCGCGGGGCAGACGATCGCGGGACTCGTCGTCGTCACCCTCGGCGTGCTGATGATCGGGTACGCCCTGGGGCGGGGGTCGATCGCGCTCTACGTCGAACGCCGGCCGTTCCTGCACAAGGTGCGTCCCGGCGTCGCCGGGGCGTTCCCGCTGGGCATGGCCTTCGCCGCCGGGTGGACGCCCTGTATCGGCCCGGTGCTGAGCGGGATCTTCTTCATCGCGAGCACGCAGAGCACGGCGCGGGGGGTCCTTTTGCTCGTCGTGTATTCGCTCGGGCTCGGCGTGCCGTTCCTCCTGATCGGTCTCGGAGTCCAGTGGCTCTCCGGCACCCTCCGGTGGTTCCGACGCAACTACCGTGTGATCACCGTCGCCTCGGGGTCGTTGCTCGTGGGGATGGGCATCATGCTCATCACCGGCACCTTCACCCGCTACCTGATCGCACCGCTCCAGCGCTTCGCGCCCGGCCTCTGACCGCTCGGCTCGCAGTAGCATCCTGTCGGCCACATGAGTCCTTCCGCGCCTCCCCGCAGCACGGTTCGCCAGTCGTTCGCCCTCGTGTGGCGGACCCTCCGCTCGATGCGTACGGCGCTCGTCCTGCTCTTCCTCCTCGCGGCCGGCGCCGCGGTCGGCTCGCTGCTCCCGCAGATCCCCAACAGCCCGCAGCGGGTGGCGTCCTATCGGCTCGCGCATCCCTTCCTCGGCACGTTGTTCCTCCGGGCGGGGTTCTTCGACGTGTTCGGGTCTTGGTGGTTCGTGCTCATCCTCGCCTTGCTGTTCGTCTCCCTCATCGCATGCCTGATCCCACGATCGCGGGCGATGATCCGGACGATCGGCCAGCGTCCGATCCAGGCGAGGGAGATCGATGCGTTCCCTCAGTACCGGGAGCTCCGCGTCACCGCGGATCCGCGATCAGCGGCCGCGACGGCACGAACGGTCCTGCGGCGTCACGGTTACCGCGTCGCCGTCTCGGGGGACGGCCGCGCGGTCGCGGCCGAGAAGGGCGCGCTCCGGGAGGTCGGCAGCCTCGTGTTCCACTGGGCATTCCTGGTGTTGTTGATAGCCGTGATCCTCGGGAAGGGGACGGGGTACGTCGGGCACGCGACGATCGTGGAGGGGCAGACATGGACCGATGCCGCGTTCAACTACGACGGTGATCTTCGCACGGGGCGGTTCTCGTCGGGCGCGCACACGGGGATCGGCATCAAGCTCCTGGACTACTCCGACGCGTTCCGGCAGAGCGGCGTCCCGATGGACTTCACGTCGAAGGTCGAGCTGATCGCCCCGGACGGAACGCCCGCGCGACAGGACATGGTCACGATCAACCACCCGGTGAGCTTCGACGGCGTGCGGATCTTCCAGTTCGGGTTCGGTTGGGCCCCCGTGGTCACGATCACCGATCGGGGGACCACGATCTTCCACGGCCCGGTGGTGATGGGGCAGAACGCTCAACCCGGCGACAACCCGCTCACCGTCCCGTGGATCGGGTTCGTGAAGCTGCCCACGCTCCGCCCGCAGGTGGCGATCAAGCTCGAGCTCTATCCCGACAGCGTCGCGTACTTCGCGGGACTGATCGCCGGGGTCCCCCAGCCGATGACCGAGGCGAAGGATCCGTTCATGCGCTACTCGCTCTGGGAGGGCAAGCTGCTCGATCCGTCCCTGAGCGGGTTGGACACGCGGCTCATGCGAGAGGTCGCGACCGGCGGGATCGGCGAAGGATGGACGGTCGATCTCGCCCGTGGGTGCGTGACCTCGGGGGCGTCGTCATCGGGACTCCCGCGACGGCTCGCCGGGACCGTCTGTCCGACCCGCTCCGAGCCCGAGCTCACGATGTCGTTCCCGCAGCTCCGCCAGTACTCGCGGCTGCAGGTCTCGCGCGACACGACCGTCCCCTGGGTCCTCGGCGCCGCTATCCTCATCCTCGCGGGTCTGGTCGCGGCGATGTACTCGTCGCGACGGAAGGTCTGGGTCCGTGCCGAACCCAAAGATGCCGGGTCGGTCGTGCAGATCGGGGGGTTCGCGTTGCAGCGGAAGGATCGGTTCGAGGAGGCCTTCCCGAAGCTCGTCGAGGATCTTCACGCCGCGATCGCGAGGATCCCCGCCAGCCGGCGGGAGGAGGTCGGAGCGCGGTGAGCACGGCCGACTGGGGGCGCCTCTCGAGCGACGCCTTCAACGCGGCGCTGTT
>DASWDB010000091.1:0-8083 GCA_036395715.1 Actinomycetota bacterium
GTGACCGCGAGCTCCACCAACGTGAACCCGGCCTCAGCCGGTCGGGTTCGGCGCGGCGCTCTGCGGACCAACGTTGGTCGCGAGGTCATACGCCTGTACGTAGTACTCATAGGTGTCCGTCTTCTTGTGGGTGTGCGAGCACGTCGTGCTCGAGGTGTCGCACACGAGGGAGAAAGCACCGGTTGACGTGATGAGCCGGCCCCACACCCGGTAGCCCCCGAGATCGGTCACGCCGGAGGGCGCCGACCACGTGAAGGTGAGGGTCTTGTTCGATCCTTGCGTCGACGAGGAGGCGATCGCGAAGTTCGTCGGGGCAGCCGGCGGAGTCGTGTCGAGGACGATGGTGTCGAACGTCGCTGTTCCGTACCGCCCGCTCGAGTCGAAGAGCCTGACGTAGACCGTCTTCGTTCCATCACCGGTCAGGAGCGTCCAGCTTGCAGATGTGTTGAAGGCGACCTTCGGGTTCCACGTCGTCCCATCGTTCGACAGCTGCATCTGCGCTGGGTTGCCGCCGCTGGTCTTCGCGATCGTGAGCGTCACGATCGTGGTGTTGGTGTACGTTGCCCCGCCGGCGATCACGACCGTCCCGTCCGGACCGCCGTTCCCGATCAGCGGGTTCACCGTCGTGACGCTGCAGTTCAGGGAGCTGTTCGTCGAGGAGCCGCCACCGTTGTCGACCACCGTGTTCACGATCGAGTACGTCCCGTACGGGAGGGGGAACGTGTGCGTCACGGTCGTGCCGGTGGCCGTGGAGCTGTCCGGCCCGAAGGTCCAACCCACGCTCGCGATCGTCCCGTCGGGGTCGGACGTCACGGCGGAGAGGGTCACGGTGCGGTCGACGATGCTCGACACGCTGGGACAACTCACGGTCGGCGGTGTGTTCTTGGCGGGCGCCGTGTAGATGACTTTCCCGTCGGTGAAGAGGGACGATTGCGTTTGGCTCGTTGTCCCGCGCCCGAGCTCGTCGTTCCAGGTGACGACGACCGTCACCCGCTTCTCGTCGTGCCCGCCGGCGTCGCTCACACCGTCCCGGTTCCCGTCGGGGTCGTCGCTCCCTGCGGCTACGGTCCCGTCCGTGGGTGAGTCGACCCATGTGACGTACCGATACACGGTGTACGTCGTGCTCCCAACGATGAGCGGGTTCTGATAGTGCTGAAGCGCGGGCGACGCGCCGGCGACGCGAACCAGCGGTTCTGCGGAGAGGGGGCCCGAACCGTCCGGGTCGTAGGTCTGAGCGGTCTGGTCGACCCAGAAGTCGGGGTTCGCCGACGTCGTCGAGTGGGTGAGCGGCAATGTGTCGGACAGGACGAGGTTGTCGTAGTTAAGCGTCCGGGCGTCTTCCATCTGCTGATCGAGCGCGGAGCGGGCTGCAAGCTTCTGCCGGGAAAGCCCGGTCGTGAGCAACCCAGCCGTCAACGCCTGCGCGGCGGCGAAGATCCCGACCGCGAGGATCGTGAGCGCCGCCATGGCCTCGACGAGGGTGAACCCCTCCTCGTCGTGGACGCGAAGGAGCCGTGCGCGGAACAACGAGTACATGCCCATCCCCCGTATGGTCGGCAGGTCAATCGCTTCGCTTGAGGGTGCGTGTCGGCCTTCTGGGGGAAACGGAAGGGGCGGCCCCGGAGGGCCGCCCATCCGCCTTGAACGCGTTGCTGGTTTACCAGCTGGCCGCTGCGGCGCCGAGCGCTGCGGTGCCGGTGCAGGTCGCACCTGACCCGTAGGTGGTACCACCGCTAGCTGTCACATCGTCCTTGATCCAGAAGCACGTTCCGGACTTGGACAACGCCGCCCCCGCCCATTGCGTGCCCGCGTTCGGAGCAGCGATGACGGGAACGCTGACGCTGACATTGCCGGGACCGGTCGATGCCGTGCCCGCAACGTTGTATGTAAGCGAGTTCTCGATCGACGGCAGTTTCGTGCTGTCGCACCCGGTGTACGTATCGGCGTCCGTGAAGCACGTCTTCCCGGCCACCAGCGCGTTCCGGAGGCCCGACTCAGCCGCCTTGTCGTTCGCCCGGTTCCGGGCGCCGAGGAACGTCGGCAGAGCGATGGCGATCAGGATGCCGATGATCAGAACGACCACCATCAGCTCGATGAGGGTGAAGCCCTCGTCCTCACGGACGCGCTTCATGAGTCCCTTGAGCATCTGCCTTCGCCTCCTTTCCTTGGAGCAGGGCGCACCACAACGGTGCGCGTTCTCAAGAGATTTCGGCGCGTGGGAGACGGACTGTAGCCCGGAACGCGGGAAAGCAGCGAAAACCTTGCTCCGCCTCTACTTGATCAACTTGATGATGTTGAACATCGGCATGTAAAGGGCGATGACGGCAGCTCCCACGGCCCCGCCGATGACAGCGATCAGGAGCGGCTCGATCAGGGACGTCAGGGCGTCGACCGATGCCTCCACCTCTTGGTTGTAGAAGCTGGCCACTTTCTCGAGCATCACGTCGACCTGACCCGTCTCCTCCCCGACCGCGAGCATCTGCACGACCATCGGCGGGAAGACCTTGTGCCTGCCGAGCGGCTTGGCCATCGACTCCCCCTCACGGACGCTCGCCTGCACATCATTGACCGCCCTGGAGATCACTCTGTTGTTCACCGTGTCGCTCACGATGTCGAGCGCTTGGAGGATCGGCACACCCGAGTGGAGCAGCATGCCCAGCGTTCCCGCGAACCGGGCCAGTGCTGTCTTGTGGAACAGCGACCCGAACACGGGCACCCGAAGCTTGAACGCGTCGACCGATTCTCGCCCCGCCGACGTGGCCTTCCACCTTCGGAAGAAGAACCTCCCGACGAAGACGCCGAGCAACACGATGTACCAATACTTCTTGAAGATGTTGGACGCTGTGAGCAGCATCTGCGTCGGGAGTGGAAGGCTGCCACCCAACTGCGAGTAGATGCTCTTGAACTGGGGCACCACGAATAGCAGCATCCCCGACATGATCAACGACACGAGGGCGACGACCGCGATCGGATAGGACATCGCCGACTTGATCTTGCCGCGCAGCTTCACCTCGTTCTCGATCATGTCAGCGAGCCGGAGCAAGACGCTGTCGAGGGAACCTCCCGTCTCGCCGGACTTGACCATGGACACGAACAGGTTGTTGAAGACCTTCGGGTGCTTCTGGATCGCTGCCGACAGCGAGGAACCCTGCTCGATGTCCATCCGGCATTCGCCGAGGACCCGGGCGAGCTCCTTGTTGCTCGTTTGATCGGCCAGGATCGACAAGGCGCGCAGGATCGGTAGCCCAGAGTTGATCATGGTCGCGAACTGGCGCGAGAAGACCGAGAGCTCCTTGAGCTTGACCTTCTTCTTCGTCAGCTCGATGTTGAGCCCGCGCCCCTGCTTGCCGACCTCGAGCGGCGTGAGGCCCTGTTCGCGGAGCCGATGCAGGACCAAGGCCTCGTTGTCGGCGACGAGCGTGCCGCTGATGAGGTTCCCGCCGCGATCGCGGACCTTGTATGCGTAGGTGTCGGGCATCGCCTACCTCCTCACATCCCGCCCAGGCCGTCCGTCGTTCCGAACGACCCGGTCGCCCAGGAGCTGGAGTCGTCGCCGCCGAGCGAGGCGCCGCCCGATGAGAACGCGGACAACCCGCCGGAGGATCCGACCAGACGTTGGAGCTCCTCGGGGTCGTGGCACCGCTCGAAGGCCATCTGCTGGCTGATCCGGCCGGCCTTCACGTGGGACGCGAGCGACATGTCCATCGTCTGCATCCCGTATCTGCCGCCGGCCTGCATCGCGGAGTAGATCTGGTGCACCTTCCCCTCGCGGACCAGGTTGCGGATCCCGGGGGTCGCGATCATGACCTCGGCCGCCGCCACCCGTCCCTGGCCGTCGATCGTCGGGATCAGCTGCTGCGTCACGACGCCCTGGAGCGTGGTCGAGAGCTGCACCCGCACCTGTTGCTGCTGGTGGGGAGGGAAAACGTCGATGATGCGGTCGATCGTCTGCGGCGCGTCCTGCGTGTGCAGGGTGGCGAAGACGAGGTGCCCGGTCTCGGCCGCGGTGATGGCGGTCGAGATCGTCTCGAGGTCCCGCATCTCGCCGACGAGGATCACGTCGGGGTCCTGGCGCAACACGTGTTTGAGGGCGGAGGCGAAACTGTGGGTGTCCGCCCCGATCTCGCGCTGATTCACCACGCACTTCTTGTGCTTGTGCAGGAACTCGATCGGGTCCTCGACGGTCATGATGTGCCCCGACCGTTCGGTGTTGACCACGTCGACCATCGCCGCCAGCGTCGTCGACTTCCCGGAGCCGGTCGGGCCCGTCACCACCACGAACCCGCGTGGGAAGCGAGCGAGGTCGGCGGCGACCGGCGGGAGCCCGAGGTCGACGATGTTCTTGATGTCGAACGGGATCACGCGGAAGACCGCGCCGACGGCGTCGCGCTGCATGAAGACGTTCACGCGGAACCGTGCACGGCCGGGCAAGGAGTACGACATGTCCAGCTCGAGCTCTTGCTCGAACCGCTCGCGCATCTTCTGGGGGAGGATCGCGTAGATCATCCCTTGGAGGGACCGGGGGCTGAGCGGTGGATAGTCCTCGAGCCGCTCGAGCTCACCGTGGATCCGGACCGTGGGCGGGGTCCCCGCCGTCAGGTGAAGGTCCGAGCCGTTCAGATCGAGGAGCCTGCCGAGCAGCTCCGGAACGGGGACCTGCATGTCCTCATCGGGAGGGGCAACCGTGCTCATCGTCATTTCACCACCCTTGCGACTTCGTCCAGCGATGTGATGCCCATGCGGGCCTTCTCCAGCCCGTCGTCGCGAAGCGTCATCATCCCCTGCTGCACGGCGACGGCCCTGATCGCATCGGCAGAAGAACGCTCCACCGTGAGCCGTTCGATCTCTTCGCTCATCTGCATCACCTCGTACAGGCCGATCCGGCCGCGATAACCAGTGTTCGAGCACGCGGGGCATCCTTGAGCTTTCCGTAGCTCCGGGATCTCGGGCCAAAGCCACTCCGGGAACCCCGCGGCCAGCAGCTCGGCCTGTTCGGGCTTGTACCGCACGTTGCACCGCTCACAGAGCTTGCGGGCGAGACGCTGTGCCACGATCGCGTCGATCGCCGAGGCGACGAGGAAGGTCTCGACGTCCATCTCGACGAGCCGCGAGATGGCCGAGGCTGCGTCGTTCGTGTGCAGCGAAGAGAGCACGAGGTGCCCGGTCAGCGCGGCCTCGATCGCGATGATGGCCGTCTCCTTGTCCCGGATCTCGCCGATCAGCACGATGTCGGGATCCGCGCGGAGGATCGAACGGAGGGCGCTCGCGAAGGTCAGACCGGCCTTCGGGTTCACCTGGATCTGGTTCACACCGCCGAGCCGGTACTCGACGGGGTCCTCCACGGTGATGATGTTCTTCGACTCTTCGTTGAGGATGTTGAGGGTCGAGTACATCGTGGTCGACTTGCCCGAACCGGTCGGTCCGGTCACGAGGATCGCCCCGTAGGGCTTCCTGAAGGACTCGGAGAAGCGGTTGTAGGAGTCTTCGAGGAACCCGAGGTCCTCGAGCCTGAGCAGCGCGTTGGACTTGTCCAGCACGCGGATCACGACCTTCTCTCCGTACACGGTGGGCAAGGTGGCGACACGGAGGTCGAGCGATCTGCCACCGACCTTCATCGAGATCCGGCCGTCCTGCGGCACGCGTCGCTCTGCGATGTTGAGGTCGGCCATGACCTTGAGCCGGCTGATCAGTCCGCCCTGGATGTTCTTCGGCGCTGGTGGCATCGGCTCGTGGAGTACGCCGTCGACGCGGAACCGGATCCGAACGTTGAACTCCGCAGGCTCGATGTGGACGTCCGAGGCGCGGTCGCCCACGGCCTGCGTCATGATCGCGTTGACGAGCTTCACGATCGGCGCGTCCTCGAGCGCTTCCTCGAGGTCCGCGGTGGTCTCGCCGTCCGCGGCCTCGGCGGCGATGCTCGCCATCGCCTCGACCTGCGAGTCCATGCCCGAGAACTTCTGGATCGCCTGCTCGACGTCGTTCGCAGTCGCGACGACCGGTTGGACCTCGCGCCCGGTGATCGTCCGGATGTCGTCGAGGGCGTAGACGTTGGCCGGATCCGACATCGCGACGAGCAGCCGTCCGTCGCGCTCTCCGATCGGGATCGCGCGGTACCGGCGCGACAGCGCTTCGGGCAGCAGGACCGTGGCCGTCGCATCGATCGGGAACGCGTTGAGATCGACGAACTCCAGCCCGACCTGTTCCGCGAGTGCCCGAACCAGGTCGGCCTCCTTGATCATGCCGAGGTCGATCAAGACGCGACCGAGCGATTTCGGGGTCTTGCGATGCTCCTCGAGCGCCGTTTCGAGCTGCTCGGGGGTGATGAAGCCGAGCTCGATGAGGATCTGGCCGAGCTGCTTCGACTTCCGCTTGACCGTCGTCATCGATGCCCCTCGAAGGCCCGTTCGGGCTAGGTCGTTGGCTGGGTCTCAGCTGTTGTCTTCGTCACCGTCCTCGTTCAGCTGAAGCAATCCCGAGAACTCTTTGGCCAGCATGACCCGGTCGACCTCGCTCGGTTCTTCTGTCACCCTTTCGGGCTCTTCTGGGGCCCGTTCGGCGGATACCAGACGCTGCGGCTCGCGCCGGAACGGGGTCGCCGGATCGCCCCCGACGGAGGGACCCTCCCCCGTCGCGCCGCCCGCTCCGTCCGTCAGGGCGTCGACGAGCAGCGGCGCCGCTTCGAGGGGCGCGACCGCTGGAGGCGGTGCGGGAGCAGACGTCGCTTCCGACGCGGCCTGCTCGGATTCCAGACGGGAGAACGGCGAGCCTTCCGTCGCGAACGCCGCCGGGCGACCGGCCGGCGTGACCGGGTCGGCGTCCGAGAACACCGCAGGCCGGAGCCTGTCCGGCGGCTCGATCGTCGCCGGTTCGGCACCGCTCGATGCCGCCTCCTCGGAGGGGGGCTGCGGCGCCGCCGCTCCCGGACTCCGGCCGTTCCATGCACGCTGATCGGGAGGGGGCGCGGTGGCGACCGGTTCCGGCTCGGGTTCCGGGGCGGCCTTCGTCTCGGCCGGGTGCAGCGAGGTCCGCGGACGACCCGATGGGGCGCTCGAGGCATCAGGGACCTTGAGGGTGTCCCCCTTCTTGGCCCTCGTTTCCTCCGCCGCCAACACCGCCTGCTCGAGCTGGTCGAGCAGGACGCCGGGGCGAACGCCGGTCCCGGAGATCACGAACGCCGCGTACGGGCCCCGGTGGACGTACGCCCACAGCTGATCGGAGAACTCGACGAACCCCCGTCTGGCCTCGCCGACGTGGACGAACTTCAGCCACGAGGGTTTGAACGCCTGTTCGTCCTCCTCCGGATAGGCGCCGAGGACCATGCCGTCGCGGGACAGCACGAGACAACCACGCACGTCGTCCATGGTGAGGACGACGCGCTGCGCGAGCGCGGCGTATTCATCCATCCGTCTGTTGGAGACATCGTCGGCAGGTCGCGCGCGCTTGAGGTGTAGGTGTCTCGGCAGCCGTCGATCAGGACCGGTCGGCGATCGCCGCGACCGCGGCCGCGGACATCACCTCGAACGGCGCGGGATGCCCCGTCCACAGCTCGAAGGAGAGCGCCGCCTGGTGCAGGAGGAGCCCGAGCCCACCGAAGACGGTCGCACCACGCTCCCGCGCGGTCACCTGCATCGGCGTGACGGCCGGGTGATACAGGAGGTCGACCACGAGGGTCGAGTGGTCGACCGGGGGCAAGGGCAGCTGCTCGCCGTCGGCACCGAGGGGGGTCGCGTTGACCACCAGGTCGGCCGGCCGCGTGGCCGCGTCGTCGAACGCCGTGATGACGAGCTCCGTGGGGAGGCCGTCGAGCGCCTGCTGCAGATCGGCCGTGGAGGCCGGGTCGCGGGCGACCACCGTGATCCGCGACGCGGCGGCGCGCGCGAGCGCCAAGCCGCACGCGCGCGCGGCCCCGCCCGCACCGAAGATCAACACGGTCCTGCCCGCCGGCTCGAACCCGGCGTCACGCCTGAGGAACCGGTCGAAGCCCGGGGTGTCGGTGTTGTGTCCCGTCATCCGGTCGTCCTCCCCGATCAGAACCGTGTTCACCGCGCGCAGACGCCGAGCATCGTCGGTCAGCGTGTCCAGG
>DASWDB010000092.1:0-27349 GCA_036395715.1 Actinomycetota bacterium
GGTCCGTCGTCCTCGACCGCGAGAACCGCCCCTCCGTTGCCCGGCTGGACCCGGATCCAGATGTGGGCGTGGGGCGGGGTGTGTCGTGCCGCATTCACCAAGAGGTTCTCGACGATCCGCTCGACCTTCGGGACGTCGATCGCGACGGTGGTCATGGTCGCATCCACCCTCACGTCTCGGTCGGTGACCGCATCGGACTCGGCGACCACGTTCCGCACCACTTCGGCCAGGTCCACCGTCGCTCGCTGCGGTTCCAGGAGCCCCTGCGAGAGCCGGTCGAGGTCCAACAGATCCGTCACGAGGCGCAACAGCTTGCGGGCGTTACCGGCGATCCGGCGTACGAGATCGGCCTGGACCTCCGGATCGAGCTCGACATCCTCCCGCTCGAGCGTCAGCGCGCTCCCGAGCAGCGTCGTGAGCGGCGTCCGCAGGTCGTGGGAGACGGCCTGCAGGAAGGTGTTCTTCAGCTCGTCGAGCGAGCGGAGCCGCGCGGAGGCCTCTCGCTCGATGTCGAGCGCGCGGGCCAGGTCCTCCTCGGCCCGCTTCAGGTTCGTGATGTCGAACATCACGCCGGACCAGAAACGGGGATCCCCGTTCTCGTCACGTACGACCTCGGCTTGATCCAGGACCCACACGACCTGGCCGTCGGGCCGGCGCATCCGGTACTCGATCGAAAACGGGTCCAGCGTACGCTCGGTGCGCTCGTCCTCCGCGTTCACGCGATCGCGATCCTCCGGATGCACCAGGTCGAACCACATGCGACGTGTCATGAACTCGTCGGGCGTGATCCCGAGCAACTGTTCGATGCCGGGGCTCGTGTAGAGCGGGACGTAGTCCTCCCCGATCACGTTCACGTAGACCACCGCGGGGATCTGTTCGACGAGCGTCCGGTAGAGCTCCTCGGTCTCGCGAAGGCTTCGCTCCGTCTGCTGTCGGCGGATCGCCGCGCCGAGCGTGCCCGCCGCCACCCGGAGCGCGTCGATCTCGGCGCTCGTCCACGCACGTTCGTGCTCGCAGTCGTCGAACCCGATCGAGCCCCACCATTCCTTGCCGGCGAAGATGGGCATGTCCAGGAGCGACACGATCCGTTGCGCCGCGAACTCTTCCCGGATGGCCGGGGGCAGCTCGGCCACATTCACCATCCACGGTTCACCTCGGCCGAGCGTCGCGCGCCACTCGTCTTGCGACGGATCGAAGGGTTGCTCGATCGTATCGGGGTTCCCGATCTGCGGCTCCACGCCGGGCGCGCACCACTCGAAGCGGTGGGTCGACCCGCGCTCTCCTCCACGCAGGGCCACGTTCTCGAACACGTGGGCGCGCGACACGGCAGCGGCTTCCCCGAGCCGTCGGAGGACCTCGTCGATCGAGTCCTCCCAGCGGTCGGCCTGCAGGAAGAGCTGCGCCGCGGCGCCGACGGTCTGGAGGATCGCATCGCGTCGGCCCAGCGCCGCCTCCTGTCGGACCGCCGCAGACGCGTCCGTGAACGACGCGATGACGTGCCGCTCACCGTGCAGCTCGGTGAGCCCCACGGCCACCCGGGCGAACGCTTCGCGGCCGTCGGGCAACAGGTAACGGATCCGCGTCACGAAGTCGAGGAGGTCGCCCTCGTCGAGCGCGGCGACCTCGCGGAGCAAGGTCGCCGCGTCCGTCGGGTCGATCAGGCCGATCTCGTCGGGCCGTCGCCCGACGAGATCGGACAACGACCGACCGCTGGCCCGTTCGAACGCGGGGTTCGCGGCCACGATGGTCAGGTCGTGGAGCCGGATGACGCAGATCGGTGACGGGTGATCGCGGAACGTCGCCTCGTGGACCTGGCCGAGGTCCTCACCGATGTCGTCGAAGGGCGGGTTCGTTCTCTCGGACGGCGCCGGGCGGTCCATCGGAGCATCGTAGACCCGGCACCGCCGCGCAGGACGGGATGGCGACCGGTCCCCGCAGGCCTTGGATCAAGCCTCGCTGAAGTAGACGTTCTTCACTTCGGTGTACAGCGCGGCCGCGTGCATCCCCATCTCCCGACCGAACCCGCTCCGCTTGTACCCGCCGAACGGAGCCTCCGTCAGGACGCTGCTCGAGGAGTTCACGCTCAGCACGCCCGTCCGGATCCCTTTCGCCACTCGGATCGCGCGCCCGAGGTCGCGGGTCCAGCCCGAACCGGACAGCCCGTACGGGGAGTCGTTCGCGAGCCGGATCGCTTCCTCCTCGGTATCGAACGGGATCATCGCCACGACGGGGCCGAAGATCTCCTCCTGCGCGACGCGCCACGAGTTGTCGACGTCGGCGAGCACGCACGGCCGGAGGAAGTACCCGGCACCTTCCGGAACATCGCCACCGGTGACGAGCTTCGCGCCTTCCTTCATGCCGAGCTCGATGTAGTCGAGCGACGTCTGCCGCTGCCCATCGCTGACGAGCGGACCCATCTCGGTCGCCTCCTCCAGCGGCGGCCCGACGCGGATCGCATCGGTCCGTTCCGCGAACCGCGAGATGAACTCGTCGTACACCGGTCGCTGTATCAGCTGACGCGATCTCGCGCAGCAGTCCTGGCCCGCGTTGTCGAAGACCGACCACAGGGAGCTCTCGACGCACACGTCGAAGTCGGCGTCGGCGAACACGACGTTCGCCGACTTGCCACCGAGCTCGAGCGAGACACGTGTGATGTTCTCCGCAGCGGCTTGCATCACCTTCGTGCCGACCTCGGTGGAGCCCGTGAACGAGATCTTCGATACATGCAGGTCGGCGATCAGCGCGCTGCCGATCGTCGAACCGGGACCGGGCAGGACGCTGAGCGTTCCTTCCGGGAGCCCGGCTTCGCTGAGGATGTCGGCGACCGCAAGGATGGTGAGGGGCGTCTGCGAGGCGGGCTTGAGGATCGCGGTGTTCCCGCACGCGAGCGCCGGTGCGATCTTCCAGCTGGCGATCACCGTCGGGAAGTTCCACGGCGAGATCAGCACGCACACGCCGACCGGCTCGCGAAGCGTCATGTCCAGACCCGGTGGGACGACGGGGATCGTCTCCCCGAAGATCTTGTTCGCGGCGCCGCCCCAGTACTCGTAGACGTTCGCGACGAGGTCGATCTCGGCGCGCGCAGCGCTGATGGGTTTGCCGACGTTCCGTGCCTCGAGACGGGCGAGCTCTTCCTGGCGCTCGCGGATCAGGAAGGATGCCTTGGTCAGGATGCGGCCGCGCGCGCGCGCGGCCATCCGCGGCCACGGACCCTCGTCGAACGCGCGCGCGGCCACGTCGACCGCGCGGCGCGCATCCTCCGCTCCGGCCTCGGCGACCTCCCAGGCGGGCTCGCCGGTCCCCGGCTCGACGACCCTCGTGGTCGCCCCTTCCGCGGCGCCGACGCGCTCGCCACCAAGCACCAGCAGCTCCGTCATCCTTCATCCCTCCGTTCGCGGCGTCGTCCGACGATGACCGTGGATCGCCGCTTCCGGCGCGACCATCTCCTGTCGACCGGAACGTACCGTAGGCTGGCGCGGGCCGCTGCCAGGTCGCTGTCGCTGCCCTGAGCCGCCGCCCAACAGGAGGCCGTATGCGTCTTGAAGGCAAGGTCGCGTTGATCACGGGCGGTGGCAGCGGCATGGGCAAGGTCGCATCGGAGCTGTTCGCCCGAGAGGGCGCCAACGTGGTCCTGACCGACGTGAACGACGAGGCGGGCCGAGCGACCGCGTCGGCGATCGGCGATGGAGCGCTCTTCGTTCACGCCGACGTATCCCGGGAAACGGATGCGCGGACGATGGTGAGCGACGCGCTCGTTCGCTTCGGGAGGCTGGACGTGCTCTACAACAACGCCGGCGTGATGCTTCCCGACGACGGATCGGTACAGAGCACCGACGAGGCCATCTGGGACACGACCCTCGCCGTCAACGTCAAGGGCGTCGCGTTCGGGTGCAAGTACGGGATCCCGGCCATGCTCGAGACTGGCGGGGGCTCGATCATCAACGTGGCCTCGTTCGTCGCGTGGATGGGCGCGGCCACGTCGCAGACGGCGTACACGTCGTCCAAAGGGGCGGTCCTGGCGATGACCCGCGAGATCGCCGTCGAGTACGCGCGTCGAGGCATCCGGTGCAACGCCTTGTGTCCCGGGCCGATCGAGACGCCGCTCCTGATGCAGCTGCTCTCCGACGAACAGCAGCGACAACGGAGGTTCGTCCACATCCCGATGGGGCGGCTGGGCAGAGCCGAAGAGCTCGCGAAGGCTGCCCTGTTCCTCGCGAGCGACGACTCCAGCTTCATGACGGGCGCCTCGCTGATCGTGGACGGCGGCATCACGGCGGCGTACGTCACCCCGGAGGACTGATGAGCGTGGATGAGGCCGGATCGGATCGTGACCGGTTCGCCGAGAGCGTCTTCGCGTCGTCGCTCGGGTACTTCGACATCCTGTCGATGCATCTCGGCCTCCGGCTCGGTCTGTATCGCGCACTGGCCGACGGCGGGACGATGACGTCGGATGAGCTCGCAAGCGCGGCCGGCATCGCCGAGCGCTACGCGCGGGAATGGCTCGAGCAACAGGCGACGAGGGCGATCCTGCGAGCGGACGCGAGCGCGGGACCGGTCCGATACACGTTGCCCCTCGCACACGCCGAGGTCCTGCTCGACGGCGACTCGCTCGCGTTCATGGGGGCGAGCGTCGGCCAGCTCATGAGCCTCCCTCCCGCGTTCCATGCCGTGGAGGATGCGTTCCGCACCGGGGGCGGGGTCCCGTACGAGGCGTACGGGAAGGAGAGCGTGGAGGGTCAGGGCGCGAGCAACCGCCCAACCTTCCTGACGACGCTCCCGAACGAGTGGCTGCCGGCGATCGATGCGATCCACGGCCGCCTGAGCGCCGGCCCCGCCCGGGTGGTCGACGTCGGCTGCGGAACCGGTTGGTCCTCCATCGCGATCGCCCGCGCCTACCCCTCGGCCCAGGTCGACGGGTTCGATCCGGATGAGATCTCGATCCAGATGGCTCGCGACCACGCGATCGAGGCGGGACTCGCCGATCGCGTCCGTTTCCATCGTGAGGACGGGGCGGAGCTCACCCGCCATGGACCGGTCGACGTCGCGATGGCGTTCGAGTGCATCCATGACATGGCCAAGCCCGTCGAGGTGCTGGGGGCCGTCAGGGAAGCCCTCGCGGACGACGGCGCGATGTTGATCGTCGACGAGCGCACGAAGGAGGCGTTCTCCGGCGAACCCGACGACCGCGAGGCGTACTTCTACGGATGGAGCGTCTTCGACTGCCTGCCGACCGGCATGTACGAACAGCCGTCAGCGGGAACCGGGACGGTGATGCGGCCTTCGACGCTCCGTCGCTACGCCCACGAGGCCGGTTTCACGAGGTTCGACGTGCTGCCGATCGAGCACGACACGTTCCGGTTGTACCTGCTTCGACCGTAGAGCCGGCCACTCACGCGTTGAAGACCGGCCGGAGGGCGTCGTACACGCTGCGGTAGCGGCCGTACGCCTCGTCGTACAGGTCGCTCGTGTCCGGGTTCGGCTCGTGCACGTCCGGCCGGTAGGAGACGAAGGCATCGACCGCGTCCACGATCGAGTCCCGAACGCCGGAGGCGACGGCCGCGAGGATCGCCGCGCCGGTCGCCGTGGTTTCGATCGAGCTGGGAACCCGGACCGGTAGGCCGGTGACGTCGGCTTTGATCTGCCGCCAGAGCGGGCCCTTCGCCCCTCCCCCCACGATCGTGAGCCGTGAGACGGCAAGTCCGGTGTTCGTCATCGCATCCACGATGTCGCGGAGGGCGAACGCGCTTCCTTCGAGGATCGCGCGCGTCATGTGGTCCCGGGTATGCGCAAGCGTGAGCCCGTAGAAGACTCCTCGCGCGGCGCCGTTCCACTCGGGGGCCATCGCACCCTGCATGCACGGGAGGAAGACCAGGCCTGCCGAGCCGGGCTCCACGTGCCCTGCCTCGCGAGAGAGGAAGTCGTACGCATCCCCCAGCCCGACCGACTCGGCGTCCCGCTCGATCGGGGCGAATTGGTCCCGCCACCAACGCAGGTTCCCGCCGGAGACGAACCCCGGGTTCTCGAGCAGCCACACGTCGGGGTCCGCATGGGGGTGGCACTCGACGAGCATCGTCGGGTCTTCGCGCGGCTCTGAGCTCGCGGCGCAGACCGGCTCCGCCGTTCCGACGACGTCGCAGACCTCGCCGGGGGCGAAGACGCCGGCCCCCAGGGTGGCTGCCATCTCATCGCCACACCCGACCGCGACCACGGTCGAGGGTCTGAGCCCGGTGGCTTCCGCGAACGCAGGCGCGATCCCTGCGATCGCCGCGGTCCCCTCGGCGATCGGCGGCAGCATGTCCGGATCGAGATCGACGGCGTCGAGAACCTCCTTCGACCACTCGCGCGTTCGAGGATCGAGCAACGCAAGCGAGGACGCGTTCGAGAAGTCGACGCGAAGCTCGCCGGTGACGTGGCGGAGCACGTACGAGCCGGGCGGCATGAGATGCGTGGTCGCCTCCCACGAGGCCGGCTCCGCATCTCGGATCCAGAGCGCCTTGAACACCGCGTGGGATGAATCGAGGTTCGCACCCACGGCTCCATAGAACGCCGCCGGGCTGATGCGCTCGGCGACCTTCGCCGCCTGGGCCTCCGCCCGTCGATCCATCCAGATCATCGCGGGACGCACCGGCCGACCCACGGCGTCGCAGGCCACCATCCCGTCTAGCTGCGATCCGAAGGACAAGCCGGCGATCGTCTCAGCCCCTCCGGGGCAAAGCTCGATCAGGCGCCGGCATGCACGCTCGACACCGGCGGTCCAGGCACCGGGATCTTGCTCGGCCCACCCGGGATGGGGGAACGACAGGTCGTACGGCTCGTAGGCCGACCCGATCAAGACACCGTCCGCATCGTAGAGCGCGCCGTTCGTGCCCTGGCTGCCGACGTCGCACCCGATCACGAACGGACCACCGGTCACGGCACGATCACCATCTTCAGCCCGGTGCCCGACCTGATCGTCTCGAAGGCCTCACCGATACGGTCCAGCGGGAACCGATGGGTGACGACACGAGCCAGGTCGTCCTGACGCCGATCCAGGTAGTCCATCGTGATCCGGTACTGGCGGTGCGTCGCCCCGTACGCTCCGATGATCGAGAGCTCCTTGTAGTGCAGCTGGTTCATGTCCAGGGGGCTCACGGGGTCGTGCTTCGGGAGACCGGCGAAGTACACGACCTTGGCGCGCTTGGCCGCCATCTCGAGCGCTGCCTGTTGCGCATCCTTCGCGGGAGCCGCGACGCTCACGCGCTCGGCCCCGTGCCCGCTCGTCCGCGAGAGCACTTCCGCGACCCCATTGTCCTCGCCCGCCACCCACGCGTCGTCGACCACATGACCGACCGCATCCAGCGCGATCTTCAATCGCTCCCCTGAGACATCGCTGACGAAGACCTTGCTCGCGCCGCGATCGCGTGCCATCACGGCCTGCCAGCAGCCGATCGGCCCCGTTCCGACGATGACCACCGCGTCGCCCGTTCGAACGTCGAGCTGCTCGATCCCGTTGAGTGCACAGGCGAACGGATCCGCAACCGTGGCGAGATCGCTCGGCAGTTCCGGAGGCAGCGCGATGAGGTTCTTCATCGCGATGGGAGGGACGGCGGCGAACTCGGCATAGGCACCGGGGAAGGGCTCGTACCCGTAGAGGAGGTGGTCCTCGCAGAGGTTCTGGAACCCCTCCATGCACCATCGACACACGCCGCAGGTCAGGATCGATCCCAGGAAGACCCGGTCCCCCGGCGCGATCCCATCGGGGAGCACCGCATCGGACCCGACGACCTCGAGCGTTCCCACCGGCTCGTGGCCCAGCTGCCACGGTGGCGGCGCTTTCGGATCGCCGTTGAAGAACGTCCGCGCGTCGGTTCCGCAGATCCCGCACGCTTCGATCCGGAGCACCGCGCCCTCGGGGCCCGCGTCGGGTTCCGGGGCGTCATGCCTGACCTCGATGGTGTTCAGGTCCGTCATGAAGGCCGCCCGCATCACGCCGTCTCCTGCTGGAGAGCCTCGAGCGCCTTCTGCGCCGACCATCGCTCTCGGATCACCCGAGACAGCGCCCGGGTGATGGCCTCCGGCCGAGGATGCATGAAGATATTCCTCCCGACCGAGCAGCCGATCGCGCCGGCCTCCATGGCCTGTCCCATCCGGTGGAGCAGCTCGGCATCTTCCAGTCGCGACCCCCCCGCGAGGACGACCGGAACGCCGCTCGCGGCCTCGACGCACCTCCCGAACGAATCTTGATCACCCGGCCAGTTGGTCTTCACGATGTCCGCACCGAGCTCGGCACAGAGGCGGACGTTCCGGCGCAGGTACTCGAAGCCGTATTGGTCCTTCAGCGCTTCGACGGTCGCGTACGTGGTCGGGAACTCGGCCTCGGCGATGAACGGCATGCCGAGTGCCGCGCATTCGCGCCCGACGGCGGACAGGATGTCCACCATGCCGGGCTCGGTATCTCCGCCGAGAGCGGTGAACAGCACCACCGCATCGGCGCCGAGGACCAGGGCCTCCTCGACGTCGGCGATCTGCACGATCTCGGGACGGTCACCGCCAGGTCCCGCACTCGCGGACAGCAACAGTGCGAGCGACGTCGTCGGGGCGAACGCGTCCTGGGCGATCCGGACCATGCCCTTGCTCATCATGATGACGTTCGAACCACCCGCGACCGCCTCTCGCGTACGCATGGCGATGTCCGCGAGCGGCTCGAGGAACGTCGGCGACGTCATGCCGTGATCGAGGGCACAGATCACGGACACACCGTCGGGGTCGATCACTCGCTTGAGCCGCATCGCCTTGCCGACGTTCGCCGTCACGATGTACTCCTTCCGGGTCCGCGCCTGACCACCGTGAACTCGAACGCCTCGGCCAGGTGATGCTCCTCTGACAGCAGCAAGGGATCTCCGTCCTCGTCGAAGTCGACCTGGCGCAGGAACAGCAGGGGGACGCCCACCTTCGTCTTCAGGAGCCGAGCCAACGCCCGGTCAGCGACGGTCGGCTCGATGGTCACGACCCCGTTCGCAACGGGGCTCCCCCGATGCTCGAGGACATCGTAGACCGAGCCGTCCAGGGACATGCCGGCGAGCTCAGCCGTTGCGATACGAGTCGTCGGAACGATGTCGCGAGAGAACACGACCGGTCGACCGTCGGCGGTTCGCACCCGCTCGAGCACGATCACGCCGTCTCCGACGGCGAGGTCGAGCGCGTGTGCATCGGCCTCCGACACCGCCTCGGTGTGGATCTCGACCTGGGTGGTGCCTGGACGCATCCCCGCGGCCCGGATCGCTTCGGTGACCCCGAAGTTCACGTCGAGGTTGTTCCGGAGACGTGGACGCCGGGTCGCATACGTCCCGGCGCCGCGGGTTCGCCTGACGAACCCGTCTTCTTCGAGCGAGCGCAAGGCCTCGCGGAGCGTCGCCCGCGACACGCCCAGCTCCTCGGCGAGCTCCGGCTCGGGTGGGAGCTTCGAGCCGGGCGCGATCCGCCCGGTCGACATGTGGCGCGCCAGGTCGTCGCGGATCCAGAACGACAGCCGCTTCTTCACGCCGGCAGGGTAACTTTGTCTGACAAATGACGTCAAACCCCGGTCAACGAAGGACGGAACGCCGCTATCGTGGAGTCGGTGGACGTTCTCGTGTGCGTCGGCGGTCAGCTCGGCCCCGTCTCGCCCGGCGGATGGGACGCCTGGCCGCTCGCGAGCATCGCGATCGCGATCTGGCTGGGGCGCCGCCTGCTGGACATCCCTTGGGGAGCCCCGCTTCTGATAGCCGGGGGCGCATCGGGTCTCCTCCTGCCGCTCGTGATCAACGCGTGGGGGGTCGTGCCGGCAGCCGCGGTGACGCTGACCACCGGGGTCGTCCTGCGACTGGTCCGCCCGTTGCGGCCCCGGCGACGCCCGGGCGGTGTTTGACAGACAAAGTCCGTCTGTGGCTGGATACGCCGAGAGCCGCCATCGGCGGTCCGAGGGGGGAGGTGTCCATGTCGGAACGCAAGGTTGGTTCCGTCACCTACCAGGAGGTGGGTGAGGACTACTTCAAGCAGCGAGGTTTGCGGCGCCACGCGGGCGTGTGGTCGCTGTGGGCGCTCGGTGTGGGAGCCGTCATCTCCGGCGAGTACTACGGCTGGAACTTCGGGCTCAGCACGGGCGGGTTCGGAGGTCTGCTCGTCGCCGGCGCGATCATGGCCGTCATGTACTACGGCCTCGTCTACTCGATCGCGGAGATGTCACCGGCCCTTCCCCACACCGGCGGGGCCTACTCGTTCGCGCGTTCGGCGATGGGCCCATGGGGCGGGTTCCTCACCGGTCTCGCCGAGAACATGGAGTACGTCATCACGCCCGCGGTGGTCGTCGGCGCGATGGGTTTGCTGATGCAGACCGTCGTCGTGGGCCTGTTCGACGTCGGGGGTAAGTTCGCGGCGGACGGGACCGTCACGAACATCGCCTGGTGGAACAGCCTGCCCTTCTGGTGGGCGGTCTTCTACATCATCTTCGTCGGTGTCAACATCATCGGGATCGAAGCCACGATGCGCTTCACGGTCACGATCACGGTGCTGTCGCTGGCCGTGTTGGCCTTCTTCTTCATCGCCGCGCTCGTGTCAGGCAAGTTCGACACGAACCTCTGGACGAACATCCCCAAGGGAGGCGGCGACGCACCCGTCACGGGAGGCGGAGGGCCCTGGTTCCCCTTCGGGATCAGCGGCATCTTCAAGGCGCTCCCCTTCGCGATCTGGTTCTACCTCGCGATCGAGGAGGTCCCCCTGGCGGCCGAGGAGTCGATGGATCCGCGGCGGGACGTCCCGAAGGGTTCGGTCCTGGCGATGCACACGCTGTTGATCGCGGCGATCCTGACCCTCTTCATCAACAGCGGCCTGCCCGGCGGGTCCTTCCTGTACGGCGGGTCCGCGTTCCCGCTCCTCGATGGGTTCAAGGCCATATTCGCCGGAGAGAAGATCGCCTACTTCTTCGGCTTGCTGTTCATGATCGGATTGATCGCGAGCTTCTTCACGATCATCTTCGCCTACGGTCGGAACACGTACTCGCTGTCCCGAGCGGGCTACTTCCCCAAGTTCCTCTCGATCACGCACGGCGAGCGGAGGACCCCACACGTCGCGCTGATCGCCGGGGCGGTCGTCGGCTATGCCGTTGCTCTGTTCGTCTTCATCCTCCAGGAGAACGATCTGGGGGCGAAGATCGTCGCGGCGCTCCTGAACATGGCGGTGTTCGCGGCGGTGATCTCGTACATCTTCCAATCGACCTCGTTCGTGATCCTGCGCCAGAAGCTGCCGAACATCGAACGCCCGTACCGGAGCCGTTGGGGTATCCCGGGCGCAGTGGTCGCGGGCACGCTCGCGGCGATCGCCCTGGTGTCGATCTTCCTGAACGATGCCTATCGACCGGGCGTGTACGGGGTCGCGGTGTATTACATCCTCGGTGTGCTCTACTTCGCGATCGCCGGTCGGCACCGCCTGGTGCTCTCACCCGAGGAGGAGTTCGCGCTCACGCAGGGTGAGCAAGGTGTCCCGGGTGCGGAGGGGTTCGTTGCGACCTCGGCGGAACAGGAGGCGATCCTCGGTGGTGGTGAGCGGGTCGCACCCCCGCCGATGGCACCGCCGACGGCACCGCCGTCTGAGTAGTCCCGGTTCATCCGAGCGGTCGCGGGGCGGCGGGCGATCTCGCCCGCCGCCCCCGCCTGTCAGGCCGAGGAGGCGAGATGCAGCGGCAGGGGATGCTCACCATCGAGGAGCTCCAGGAGCTCGCCCGTAACAATCGGATCGACACCGTGCTCTGCATGTTCACCGACCTGCAGGGGCGCTACATGGGCAAGCGCGTGCTCCCGGACTTCTTCATCGAGGAGATCCTCGGCGCCGAAGGGCTCCACGCATGCCTCTACCTGCTGGCGATCGACATGGAGATGGAACCGCTCCCCGGATACCGATACGCCAGCTGGGAGACCGGCTACGGCGACTTCCGGATGATCCCGGACCTCACGACCCTCCGGTGGTGCCCGTGGATCGACAAGACCGCGATGGTGCTCTGCGACATCGCCGACGAGGAAACGAGCGAACCGGTCGCCGTCGCCCCGCGCCAGATCCTGAAGGACCAGATCGCGAGGGCCGCTGCCCAGGGCTACCAGGTCAAGACCGGTTCGGAGCTCGAGTTCTATCTGTTCAAGGATCCGTTCGACGACCTCGCCGAACGCGGGTACCGGGATCCTCGCCCCAGCTCGCCATACATCATGGACTACCACATGCTGCAGACCACGAAGGACGAGTGGTTCATCCGGCAGGTCCGCAACCACATGCGGGGCGCCGGGGTCCCGGTCGAGTTCTCGAAGGGAGAGTTCGGCAGGGGGCAACACGAGATCAACATCACGTATTCGGATGCCCTTTCGAACGCCGACCATCACGCGATCTACAAGCACGGCGCGAAGGAGATCGCCGCGCTGAACGGGGTGGCGCTCACGTTCATGGCGAAGTGGACCATGGCCGAGGCGGGCTCCTCGTGTCACCTCCACTCCAGCGTGTGGAACGTGGACGGTTCGGAGTCGCTGATGTGGAGCGGCGACACACCGCCTCACATGAGCGACACCTTCCGGTGGTACCTCGGCGGGCTGATGACGACGGCGCGCGAGATGGCGTGGATGTACGCGCCGTTCGTCAACTCCTACAAGCGTTACCAGCTCGGGTCGTGGGCGCCGACCGCGATCGTCTGGAGCCGCGACAACCGGACGTGCGGGTTCCGCACGGTCGGCGAGCACACCGGGTTCCGCGTCGAGTGCCGGCTCCCGGGTGCCGACGCGAACCCGTACCTCGCGTTCGCGGCCACGATCGCGAGCGGGATGTGGGGCATCCGCAACCGGGTGGAACCGCCCGAGATGTTCCTCGGCAACGCCTACGAAGCCAAGGACGTCCCGCGCGTCCCGACCTCGTTGCACGAAGCGGTCGAGACGTTCCGCGCGTCGGCGGTCGCCCGTGAGGCCTTCGGCGACTTCGTGTTCGAGCACCTGCTGAACACCGCCGAGCAGGAACAGATCATCTTCGACAACACGTGCGTGACCGATTGGGAGCTCGCCCGCTACTTCGAGCGGGGATGAGGTTCGTGATGGCGGGGCTGAACGTGATCTCGTACCGACCCGAGCGGAAGGACTACGCGTGGACGTTCGGGGGCGCCGACCCGGTGATGCACGTGAAGCCCGGGGAGGTGCTCGAGCTGTGGACCGATGACTGCTTCACGGGCCTCGTCAGCACGATCGACGACCTCGCGTCGGAGAAGATCACCTTCCCGTTCCTGAACCCGCAGACGGGACCGTTCTTCGTCGACGGAGCGGCGCCGGGCGACACGGTGGCGCTGCACTTCGTCTCGATCGAGCCCGCTCGCGACTGGGGCGTCTCGACGACCTTCCCGCTGTTCGGCGCGCTCACCTCGACCCTCTCAACGGTCACGCTGCAAGATCCGCTCGAGGAGATCGTCTGGATCTACGAGGTCGACCCGGCGCGCCGCACCGTCCGGTACGAAGCTCGACGGAGCGACCACACCGTCGAGCTCCCGCTCGAGCCGATGCACGGGACGGTCGGCGTCGCGCCGGCCAACCTCGAGGCGCGCTCGGCGCTGGTTCCCGGCTCGCACGGCGGGAACATGGACACCCCCGAGATGCGAGCGGGGACGACCTGTTACCTCGGCGTCAACGTGGAAGGGGGGCTGTTCTCGATCGGGGACGGCCATTACCGCCAGGGTGAGGGCGAGACGTGTGGGGTGGCCGTCGAAGGTGCGATGGAGACCACGTTGATCGTCGACCTGATCAAGGGTCGTCCGACGCCGTGGCCGCGCCTCGAGAACGACGACTTCATCATGTCAACGGGGTCCGCGCGACCACTCGAGGACGCGTTCCGGATCGCTCACGGCGACCTGGTCATGTGGCTCGTCCAGGAGTTCGGCCTGGACAAGCTCGACGCCTATCAGCTCGTGACCCAGATCTCGGAGAGCCCCGTCGCGAACGTCTGCGACCCGAACTACACGTTCGTGGTGAAAGCCAGGAAGGAGTTCCTGCCCCGCCGAGAGGTGTACGGAGATGTCCATAGGCGGTTCACGGAGATGGCTGCGGAGTTCCGGCAAGCGTGACCGTTCCCCCGTCCTGACCAGGCACGTCGGATGATTTCGCTTCGAGACGGCTAGACAGCTCAGCCCTCCGGTGCAACGATTCGCGAGAACGTCAGCTGGTGGGGAACGCCCGCTCGACGAGCGCCTCCACCCTGGGGAGGGGGTGCCGCATGGCAAGCCAGACCGGCGAACAGGCGATGATCTCGGAGAAGGTCGCGCCCGTTCTGGTGGCGAGGACGCTCGGACCGTTCGACCTCGTCGTGATCTTCGTCGCGATCGTCCTGTTCATCATCAACTCGGCAGGGACACAGGCCGCTGGGCCGTCCATGTTCATCTTCTGGGTGGTGGCGTTCCTTACCTTCTTGATCACTGGTGCGTTCGTCACGGCCCAGCTGGGCCGGATGTTCCCCGAGGAGGGTTCGCTGTACGTCTGGACCCACAAGGTGCTCGGACCCTTCTGGGGGTTCTTCGCGGGCTTCGTCGCGTGGTGGCCGGGACCGATCACGATGGTCGTCATCGGCGTCTTGGTGGCGAACTTCCTCCAGCAGACCGCCAAGTTCTTCACCTGCAGCGGCCAACCCTGCGCGATCCTGAGCGAGAACTGGCAGATCGGCATCGTCGTGCTCGCCGTCCTGTGGTTCAGCGCATCGATGTCGTACCTCAGGATGCGGGTCACGCAAAACTACGTGAACGTGCAGTTCTTCGCGTACGCTGCCGCGATCTTCCTGATCGGCTTCGCCGGCGTCGTGTGGCTCCTCAAAGGGAACGCGTCGGCGACGTCCTTCTCCACCGGCTGGAACCCCTTCCAGGGTGACAAGCTCGCCCTCCACGTCCCCGCGAACCTGACGTTCTTCTCCTTCGCGATCCTCGCGCTTCTGGGGATCGAGACCCCGCTCAACATGGGTGTCGAGACCACCGGAGGCGAGAAGGGGATCAGGACGTACCTTTTCTGGGGATGCATCATCGTGATGGCCGCCTACCTCTGGGCGACCTGGGGAAACATGGTCGTGATCCAGGCCGGCGGGGCGAACGCCACCACCGGCGGAGCGGAGACCGTCGGGCTCGCGATCGGCAAGTGGGCGGGCGTCATCGTCTCGGTTGTCCTCGCGTGGGTGCTGCTGACCGTGGCGGTCGTCTACAACTACGCGTTCGGACGGCTGCTCTTCGTATCGGGCCTCGAGAAGCGCCTGCCGCACCAGTTCGGGAAGGTCAACAGGAACAAAGTGCCGGCGAACGCCATCACGCTGCAGACCGCGATCGCGACGGTGATCGCGGTCCTGCTCTTCTTCGTGCTCGGCGCCGGGGGGAAGGATCCGTACAAGGTCTTCTATGCGCTGTACGCCGGTCTCACGATCGTCTGGTGCATCTCGACGGCCTTGCTGTTCCTCGACATCTTCTTCGCGAGGCGCGCCGACCCGGCGCGGTTCGAGAAGGAGCGCCGCATCCCGTTGGGTTGGCTGTTCATCTGTGGCGCCGTGGGATTCGTCGTGAACGTCCTCGCCGTGTTCTTCATCTTCGTCGGCCCGTGGTACCCGACGGGGTTCCCGACGCTCGCCGAGTGGAACAAGTGGATGATCGGGATCTCGGGACTCTCGATCATCGTGGCTGTCGCGATCTACCTGGTCTCGCAGTCAACCAGGAGAGGCAAGACCGACGTTGAGCTGATCGGCGAAGGCGTCACGCAGCGAGAGATCGCCGAGGATATCTCTCCGGCCTGAGCCCGGGCGAACGACAGCTATGGCTATGGCCCGCCGCCCGATATCGGGCGGCGGGCCACGTCGGTCACTGGGCGAGACCATGGAGGCCTCGGCAGCTGTCGCCCAGGATGAGCCTCCCGAGGCGTAGGGCCTCGTCGACCGTGACGTAGTCGCGGTCGACGAGGCGCCCGAGGACCCGTTGGAGCGCGGCTCGGGCCATCAGCGCCGCGACCCAGAACCCCTCGGGCTCGCCTGCCTCGTCCGAGCCGTACATGATCTTCGCGGCCGGGACGGAGCCCACGATCAGCTCGAGCGCGGGCTCGACCTGACCCCAGCCCCACGGGATCAGCTCCGAGAGCTCGAGGTACACGTTCGGGAGGACCGAGGCGATGAACGCTCCCTCCTCGACCCACGGGAACCCGCTGTGCACCAGGACCACCGGTTGGTGTTGGATGTCGACCAGCAACGGGAACAATCCTCTGGGGGACGCGTGCGCCAGGTCGATGTCGGGGTCCCCACCGCCGCAGTGGAAGTGGAACGCTCGGTCGTTCGCCTTCGCGACCGCGAGCGTTCGACGGATCAGGAAGTCCCTGACCGGCTTCGCGTGCTCCCGCGTCTCGCGCCAGGCGTCGGCGCGCCAACGCCCGAAGGCCTCGGCCGCCTCCGAAGGTGACGGATCGCCGACGTCCAGGCCGGTCCGGTAGGCGACGATCGACTTGTACGCGACGCAGTTCGGGTCGGAGGCGGCTTCTGTCGCATCGGTCTCCACCCCGGCGACCAGGTCGTCGAACGAACCCTCGCGTCTCGCGACGATCCACGGTTCCAGGCGTGCGACACGGCTCACAGGCACGCCGATCGTCCCCGCGAACTCCGCGGCGGGGATCGGCGGTTGCGGATAGCCCTCATCGGCGAGGACCCCCACGACGCCCGCCGCGTCGAGCAAGCCCTTCGTGTACGCGACCGCATCAGCACGGATCGCGGTCTCGCGCGACGCGGTGACCGCGTGGCGGGTCGGTTCGCATCCGAGATGCCGCGCGAGCCACCGCACGATCGTGATCGCCATGACCGTCGAGTCCGTCAGTCGCTCCGCGGTCGACCACAGCTCCGGGTCCAACCGGGACGACGAGGAGAACGCCTCGCCGAGGAACGTCGCGCGTGTGTCGAAGCCCCCGGACCCCCTCCCGACGAGATCCCCGAGCCGGTACGGATGGGTGTGCGCATCGACGATCTCGATGCCGGACAGATCGACCGCACCCATGGTCGCCATCTCAGTAACGCCAGCGGTGCGCACGAACGACAGCCGCCGGATCCATCCCCTCGAACAGGGTTGCCTCGCCGCGCCGCGTTGCCAGGAACGCATCGAACAGGACGTCTCCCATGGCGCTCCGGACGACCGTCGATCGCTCGAGGTCGCGGATCGCGGCGCCGAGCGACGACGGGAGCTGCCGGATCCCGAGCGCGCGCCGCCGCGTCGCGGGGATCGACGCCGGATCGTCGAGGACCGGCGGCGGAAGCGTCAGTTCGCGCTCCAGACCGTCGATGCCGGCCGCGACGATCGCGCCGAGAGCCAGGTACGGGTTGGCCGCGGGATCCATCGACTTCACCTCGAGGTTCGCCGCGTGGGGACGACTCCCGACCATCCCGGTCACGAACCGGAGCGCGGCCTCCCGGTTCTCCCGTCCCCAGCAGGCCCACGGACCGCTCCATCGGTGCGGCTGGAGGCGCTGATAGCTCGCGACCGACGGAGCGGTGATCGCGGTGAGCGCAGGCAACGCGTCCAGGACGCCCGCCGTGAAGGCCTCGGCCTCCCGGGTCATCCCCTCCGGTCCGCGACCGCCGTTGAAGACGTTGCGACCGCGCCGGTTCCACAGGCTGAGGTGCAGGTGCGCCCCATTGCCGACGAGTCCGGGGAACACGACGGGGGCGAACGAGGCGGCGAGTCCATAGCTCCGGGCAACGGCGCGGATCGTGTGGCGGACGACCAGGTTCGCATCGGCGACCGCGATCCCCGTGCCGTGGGGCACCGACAGCTCGAGCTGCCCGGTCGAGTACTCGGGATGGAACTGCATCACGCCCGTCCCTTGCTCCTCGAGGGCGTGGGTCAGCGCCGAAGCGAACGGCTCGACCTCGGCGAGCGCGATCGCGCTGTACGCGGGCCCGGGGTGCGCGGGCTGCGGATCCTCCTCACCTCCCGAGGTGCGATGCCCGAGGAAGAACTCCATCTCATAGGCGCCGCGGAGCTCGAGCCCGAAGTTCGCGAGCCGCTCGAGCATCCTCCTCGCGAACGTCCGGGCGCAGGCCGGATAGGGCTCGCCTTCCTGATCGAGCTGGTCGACCGGCGCGAGTGCCCAGCCCGGACTCGCGGCGAGCGACATCGTGGCCGTGGGGTCGGGCATCAGGCGCGTGTCGCCCGTCGGCCCGCCGAGGTGGGGAGACGAGGTGATCGAATCGTCGACGAGGAAGACGGAGAACACGGGAGACAGGCCGATCCCGAACCGAACCGCCTCTTCGAAGCGGCGGAGCGGGACGCACTTCACGAGCGTCACGCCGGCGTTGTCGACCATCGCGAGCGCCACCATCTCGACGCCCGCGGCGGCGAGCCGCCGCGTCGCCTTCGCGGTCGCGGCATCCGCGCCGCCACCCGCCCTCGTCCGTCCACCCGTCACGGGGCTCAGAACAGCTCCAGGTACTCGGAACGCTCCCAGTCCGTGACCCAATCCGTGAACCGGGACAGTTCGTACCGCCGCATGGCGGAGTACACCGTCACGAACTCTTCGCCGAAGAACTCCTTCGCTGCCGGCTCCTGCTCGAGCGCTTCGAGCGACTCTTCGAGCGCGATCGGGAGCTTCTCGAAAGACGGATCCTCCTCGGCCGGGACGCCGGGCCTCGACGGCTCGGGCGCGGGCAACCGTTCCTCGATGCCGCGGAGTCCGGCCTGGATCAGCGCCGCCCCGACGAGGTAGGGGTTCGAGAGGGCCGATGGTGCCCGGTACTCGATGTGCTTGTGTTCGGGGCTCCCGCCTTTGACCCGAACCAGCGCGGAGCGATCCTCGAGCCCCCAGGAGATGTTCGATGGGCTGAACGTGTGCGGTCGCCTGCGGCGCAGGCAGTTCACGGTCGGAGCGATGACCGCGTCGAAGACACGCGCGTACTTCAGGACCCCGGCGATGAACGAGCGGCACGTGTCGGTCATCCCCTGCGGGTCGTTCGCGTCGCCGAACGCGCTCGTCCCCGCATCTGCGGAGAGCAGCGACAGATGGGTGTGACAGCCACTCCCGGAGTGGTCGGCCCACGGCTTCGTCATGAACGTGGCGAGGTAGCCGTCCTGCTTGGCGATCTCTTTGACGCCGTTCTTGAACGTGAACGCGTCGTCCGGCCCGGCGAGACCGCGGCCGGGCGCGAAGTTGATCTCCCATTGCGACCCCGCGTACTCGCAGTTCGCGGTGATGATGTCCACCCCGACCTTCTGCATCTCCTCGGTGACCCGGCGGATCGTCGGGACGTAGTCGTTCCGGACGGTGTTGAAGATGTGATACCCGTCGAAGAGCGGCTCATGGGTGTCGCCCGTCAGGAGGTAGAACTCGAACTCCGAACCCATCAGGGTGTCGAAGCCCATCGAACGAGCCTTGTCCAGCGCGCGACGGAAGACGGCCCGAGGGGTGGCGGCGAGCGGCGTCCCGTCGTACCACTGCGCGTCGCAGATGAGCCTGGCCGTTCGATCCATCCACGGGATCACCGCGGCCGAGTCCGGGTCGGGGAAGAGCAACTGGTCGCCGTATCCGCGCTGGTCGTGGTAGAGGGTCCCCGGGACGACGTCCGAGCGCGTATCGAGCACGCTCGCTCCCCCGTACATGTTGAGCCCACGCTCGGCGTACTCGAACGCGTGGGCGATCGGGATCGTCTTCGACCGCGAGATGCCGTGCATGTCGGGGAGCTCGAAGCGGACGAAACCGACCCCTTCGGACTGCCAGCCTCCGAGGATCTCCCTCACGTCGCTCATCGATCCGGCTCCCTCCGTCCCGCGCAACGGCTCCCGGTGTGGTGGGTATACCTTGACGGCCCGCTGGTCCGCAACGGGGCGTTGCCATACCCTAGGGCGCTGGCGCGTGGGCCGGCGCGCGTGTGTGAAGGAGAGACGGATGGCGAAGGCGTCGTCCATCGAGAGCGATCGAACGCACGTGCTCCCGCTCGAGCTGGGGCGCGCCATGCCGGTCATCGCCCGTGGCGAGGGCGTCTGGGTCGAGGACGCTGCCGGTCGTCGGTATCTGGACGCGATGAGCGGCGGGTCGATGGCGGCGACGCTGGGGCACGGCCGGCGCGACATCATCGCCGCCGCTCGGACCCAGGCCGAGAAGCTGGCCTACGTGCACAACGAGCGGCTCACGAACCCGCTCCAGGAGCGCTTGGCGGACGAGCTCATCGCGGTGGCGCCGCGGGGGTTCAGTCGCGTGAAGTTCACGGTTGCCGGAGCGGACGCCATCGAGATGGCAATCCAGCTCGCGCGGAGCTATCACGTCGAACGAGGCGACCGGGACCGATGGCAGGTTATCTCGCCGGCGCAGGCGTATCACGGGCCGACGATGGAGACCCTCGCGCTCACGGGACGACCCGGGCTCCACGGACCCTTCGGCCCGTACCTCCCCCGCCACCTCCACATCCCACCGAGCACCTGGCGTTTCGATCCGACCGGGGAAGCGGCGCTCGAGGCCTTGGATCGCGCACTGGATGAGGCCGGTCCGGGACAGATCTCCGCGTTCATCTGCGAACCGATCAGCGCCGCAGCATTGCCGGCCTATACCCCGCCGCGACGGTTCTGGGAGGGCCTCGCGGAGCGCCGTGAGCGCCACGGCTTCCTCGTGTGTTTCGACGAGGTCGTGACCGGCGTCGGCCGCACGGGGAACTGGTTCGCGGGCGCGGCGACCGAGTGCGTGCCCGACGTCATCGCGGCCGCGAAAGGGCTGGGAGCCGGCTACGCGGCGATCGGGGCCGTACTCGTCGGTGAGCACGTCTACGAGGCGGTTGCACGCGGCTCGCGACGCTTCGCGCCCGGGCACACGTGGGACGGGGCGCCGCTCGCGTGTGCCGTGGGCCTCGCGGTGTTGGAGGCCTTGCGGTCGGAACGACTGGTCGAACGGGTCCGGGACCGCGGGCCGAGCGTGCGGGATGAGCTGGAGAGCGCCCTGGCCGATATCCCGCTCGTCCGCGAGGTGCGTGGGCACGGGTACCTGCTCGGCGTGGAGTACGTCGATCCGCGCGACCACACATCGTTCCTTCCGCGCGAGCTGCGGGTCGCGGCACGGATCGACGACGTCGCGTTCGAGCGAGGCCTCATCACCTTGTCCACGCAGCCGACGCGCGATGGCTTCGCGGGGGACCAGACGCTGTTCGCCCCGGCCTTCACCGCGACGGACGAAGAGCTCGCCGAGATGGTCTCCCGGTTCGCCGGCGCGGTCGAGGAGGTGGCGGAGGAAGTGGAGAAGGAGCTGTCCACGTCCTCCGCGACCGGAGGTTCGCGATGAGTCCCCCCGACGCGTCCGCCGATCGCATCCGAGCGCTCATCCTCCAACACGAGGAACCGACGCCGCCGGGGCTCGTCACGGAGTGGCTCGCGGAGCACGGAGCGAACGTCGAGACGCTCCGGATCGACACCGACGAGCGCGACGTCGATCCGACCCGATACGACCTCGTCGTGTCGCTCGGCTCCGAGTTCGCCGCGTTCGACGATGCGAAGCCGTTCGTGCCCCGCGAGGCGACCCTGATGGCGCGAGCGGTCGAGGCCGACGTGCCGGTGCTCGGTCTCTGCTTCGGCGGGCAGATGCTGGCGCGCGTCCTCGGCGCCGAGGTGTATCGCTCGTCCGACTCGGAGATCGGCTGGCTGCCGGTCCGGAGCACCGACCCCGAGATGGTGCCCGAGGGCCCGTGGTTCCAGTGGCACTTCGATGTGTTCGCGCTCCCGCCGGGAGCGACCCTGATGGCCGAGACCGATGCGGGGCCACAGGCCTTCGTGAACGGTCGGAGCCTCGGACTGCAGTTCCACCCCGAGGTAACGACCGACATCATGAGTGACTGGGTGCGCGTGTACCGCCATGAGCTCGACGCGGACGGCGTCGATCCCGACGCCCTGCTCGAAGAGACGAAGCAGCGTTCGGGAGAGAGCAGACGGATGTCGTTGCACCTCTTGGAGTGGTACCTGCGCGACGTCGCACAGCTCTCTGGCCGGTCCGAGGCGGCCCTGGGCTGAAGAGGATGGCGACCATGGAGGGGACCGTGCGCGGAGCGATCCGATCCGAGGACACGAGGGTGTTCCCGCGCTTCCTGGACCTGCCGTACCCGAACATCGAACGCGGCGACGGGGTCTGGCTCACCACCACCGACGGCCGGCGGATCCTCGACGCCTGCTCGGGCGGCGCGATGGTCGCCTGCCTCGGATACGGCGTGCCGGAGGTCGTCACCGCGGCCGCCGGGCAGGCGGAGGCCATCTCGTATTTCTACAACCACCATTTCACGAGCGAGCCGCAGGAGCGGCTGGCCGACCGCTTGCTGGAGGTGGCCGCACCTGAGATGACGCGGATCCGGTTCGTGTCCGGTGGTTCCGAAGCGAACGAGACGGCGCTGCAGCTCGCGCGGCTCTACCACGTGGAGCGCGGTGAGACGGACCGCTGGCGGGTGATCTCCCCCGCACAGGCCTACCACGGCTCCACGATGGGAACGCTCGCCCTGAGCGGCCGTCGCACGCTTCAGGAGCCGTACACCCCGTACCTGGCGGAACATCTGCACCTCGAGCCTTCGACGTGGCGGTTCGATCCGACCGGCGAGGCCGCGCTGCGGCAGCTGGACGCTCTCCTCGACGAGGCGGGACCGGGAACGATCGCCGCCTTCTTCTGCGAACCCGTGAGCGCGGCGGCACTGCCCGGGTACTCCCCACCGGAAGCCTTCTGGCGCGGCCTGGACGAACGCCGGCAGGCTCACGGCTTCTTGATCTGCTTCGACGAGGTGGTCACCGGGATGGGTCGGGTCGGGACGTGGCTCGCCGCTCATCAGATGCCGATCGAGCCCGACATCGTGGCCATCGGGAAGGGCCTCGGCGCGGGATACGCGCCGCTCGGGGGCGTGTTCTGCACGCAGGAGGTGTACGACGCGCTCGACCGTGGCTCGCGCGAGTTCGACCTGGGGCACACCTGGGACGGCGCCCCGGTGTCCTCCGCCGTGGGTCTGGCGGTCGTGGACCTCCTGGTCGAACGGGGCCTGGTGGAACGTATCCGCGAACGGGGACCGAGGCTCCGCGACGAGCTCGAGGCGGCGCTCGGGGGCTCCGAGATCGTGCGAGACGTGCGGGGTCGAGGGTTCTTGCTCGGCGTGGAGCTGGTGGACCCACGCGACGGCGAGTCGTTCCTGCCCGACGAGCTCGACGCGGCGTCGCTCGTCGACGACACCGCGTTGGAGCACGGGCTCCTCGTCACGTCGACCCATCCGCAGGCGGATGGGTACGCCGGGGACCAAACGCTCATCGCCCCCGCGTACGTGAGCTCGGACGACGAATTGGCCGAGATGGTCGGTCGTTTCGCAGCCACGATCGGAGACGTGGAGCGCGCGATCAAGGACTCCCTGCCGAGGTTCTCATGAGTCGCGGCGAGCCATCAGGCGAGGAGTTCGTCCTCCTCGGGATCCCGGACGTCAACGGCTCGATCCGCGGGAAGGCGCTCCGACCGGAGGCGTTCGAGGCGGCCGTGCAGCACGGAACGGTCATGACGGACCTCATCCTCGGGCTGGATCCCGTGGATGCGCCCATCGGCGACTACAAGCGCTTCGGGATCCGCACGGGCGCCGCGGACCTGATCGTTCATCCGGACATCGACACCCTCCGGGAGCTCGCGTGGCGACCGGGTTGGCGCGTCTGTCTGGCAACGCCCAGCTGGCCCGACGGATCGCCCTGCGACTTCGCGACGCGAGAGGTGCTCAGACGGGTCCTCGCCGCTGTCGAGGAGCTCGGCTACGGGGTGATGTCCGCGATCGAGTACGAGATCCGGATCTGGGATGCCGGTGGCAACCCGACCTCGAGCGGCATCAGCTACAGCCTCGGCGAGATCGGAGGCTACGACCGCTTCCTCGACGAGCTCGTCCGCGCGTTGGAAGGGCTTGCGATCGAGCTCTCTGCGGTGCATACCGAGGCGGGCCCAGGCCTGCTCGAGCTCAACCTCGGCGCACGGCGGGGACTCGCTGCCGCCGACGACGCTGCCCTCGTGAAGTTCGCGGTCAAGCGGCTGGCCGCATCGATGGGTCTGCGAGCCAGCTTCCTCGCGAAGACCGCACCCGGGGAGGAGGGCTCCAGCGGACACGTCCACCTGTCGTGCTGGCAGGGTGAGACCAACGTGTTCGCAGGCGGGGGTCGGGAGGAGCCCCTACCTCCGACGTTCGGGTCGGCGATCGCCGGGGTGCTCGAACATCTGCCGGCTGCCTCCCTGCTCCTGAACCCCACGATCAACTCCTACAAGCGGCTCGTTCCCGGATGGTTCGCACCGACCAACGCCACCTGGGGCTACGACAACCGGTCCTGTGCGGTGCGCGCGATCCGCTCCGCCCGACCGGAGCTCTGGAGGTTCGAGTGTCGCCGGCCGGGCGCCGACGCCAACCCGTATCTCGCGCTCGCGGCGATCGGCGCTTCGGCCGCCGACGGGATCCGGAAGGGCGCCAGCCCGCCGGAGCCGATCGTGGGAGATGCGTATGCCGCAGCCGTCCCGGAGCTGCCGGCTTCGCTCGAGTCGGCGCTCCAGGCGTTCCAGACCGACGGCGTGCTGCTGGAGTCCCTGGGGAAGGACTTCGGCGACTACTACACGACGTCTCGGAGGTGGGAGCTCAAGGCCTGGCGCGAGACGGTCACGGACTGGGAGCGCGCACGCTACGAGCGATCGGTGTAGCCAACGAGGGCCCTCTCAGGTGAACGCGCGGATCCCCGTCAGGACCTGTCCGATCACGAGGGTGTGGACCTCCTCGGTCCCCTCGTAGGTGAGGACCGACTCGAGGTTCGTCATGTGGCGCATGATCGGGTACTCGAGCGTGATCCCGTTCGCACCCAAGACCCCGCGGGACGTCCGCGCGATCGCGATCGCCTCACGGGTGTTGTTGAGCTTCCCGATCGACACCTGTTCGGCCTGGAGGCGGCCATCTTCCTTCATTCTGCCGAGGTGGTAGGCGAGGAGCGTGCCCTTCGTCAGCTCGATCGCCATGTCCGCCAGCTTCTTCTGCGTCAGCTGGAACGACGCGATCGGCTTGTCGAACTGGACGCGCTCCTTCGCGTAGGTGAGCGCGGTCTCGAAGCACGTGCGCGCCGCGCCCATCACCCCCCACACGATCCCGTACCGCGCCTCGTTGAGACAGCTGAGCGGGCCCCGCAACCCCTCGACGCCGGGCAGGATCGCGTCGTCGGGCAGCCGCACGTCGTCCATCACCAACTCCGAGGTCACCGAGGCCCGCAGCGACATCTTCTTGTGGATGTCGGGCGCGCTGAACCCGGGCAGATCGCAGGGCACCAGGAACCCCCGGATCCCGTCGTCCGTGTTCGCCCACACGACGGCCACGTCCGACACGCCGCCGTTCGTGATCCACATCTTCGTCCCGTTCACGATCCAATCGGCGCCGTCGCGGCGGGCGGTGGTCCGCATCGAGCTCGGGTCGCTCCCGCTGTCGGGCTCCGACAGACCGAAGCAGCCGATCGCGTCACCGCTCGCCATCCGCGGCAACCAGTGAGCCTTCTGCTCGTCGGACCCGAACGCATGGATCGCGTACATCGCGAGCGCGCTCTGGACGGAGACGAACGAACGGAGCCCAGAGTCGCCGGCCTCGAGCTCCAGCTCGACCAACCCGTAAGCCACCGCCCCGAGGTCTCCGATCCCCTCGAGCTGCATCCCGAAGAACCCGAGCTCGCCGAGCTCCTTGGCGAGCTCACGCGCGGGGAACTCGCCCCGCTCGTACCAGTCCTCGACCTCCGGCAGGATCCGGTCGTGCACCCACTCGCGAGCGAGGTCCCTGATCTGCCGCTCCTCGTCCGAGAGCAGCGCATCCAGGTCCAGCAGGTCCGACGACTTGAGGTCGCTCATTCCTCCTCCTTGGCCTCCCGGGGCGGTTCCTCATCGGCGTGACCGGGGTCCTCTCTGATGCTCCCATGCCGTGCCTCCCTCGTGCCCGCTCGCCCAAGGATCTCGCCCGTGTGTTCGCCGAGGGAAGGCGGCGCGAGGTCGTAGCGGATGGGGGTCGACGACATCCGGAGCGGGTTGGCCACCGTGTCGACCTGGATCCCGTCGCGACGCGTCAGCGTCGCGACGGGATCCAGGTCGACGGCCCGGGCGTAGGCGAAGGCCTCGGCCACATCGTGCACAACCCCGCACGGGATGCCGTCGCGCCGCAAGACGTCGACCCAGGAGGCCGCGGACGCCGCGCGCAGCCGTGCTTCCAACGCGCCGACGAGCGCGTCCCGGTTCGTGACCCGGTCGCCGTTGGTCGCGAACCTCGGGTCGTCGGCGAGTCCTTCGTCCCCGAGCGAGCGGCAGAGCGTCCGGAACTGGCCGTCGTTGCCCACCGCGATCACGATGGGGCCGTCGGAGGCGGAGAGCGTCTCGTAGGGAGCGATGCTCGGGTGCCGGTTCCCCATCCGACGGGGGACGATGCCCGCGGTCAGATATCCGCTCGCCTGGTTGACGAGCGAGAACAGCGTGGTCGACAGCAGATCGACCTCGACGAGCTGACCCTCGCCGGTCCGCTCGCGGTGGCGGAGGGCGGCGACGATGCCGATCGTCGCGTGCAGCCCGGCCATCACGTCCACGAGGGCCACCCCGACCTTTCGAGGCTCACCCTCGGGGTCGCCGGTGACGCTCATCAGGCCTCCGACCGCCTGCGCGAGGAAGTCGTAGCCAGCGACGTCCCCCCGGCCGATCCCCAGCACGCTGCAATACACGACCGTGGGGTTGGTGGCACGGACGGTGGGCTCGTCCAAACCGAAGCGCCGCATCACGCCGGGTCGGAAGTTCTCGATCACGACGTCGGCGCGGCGGGCGAGATCCTTGGCGGCATCCAGGTCCGTCGGATCCTTGAGGTCGAGGGTCACGCTCCGCTTGTTCCGGTTCAGCCCCAGGTAGTAGCTGGACGCGCCGTCCGGCGACCACGGCGGACCCCATGCGCGGGTGTCGTCGCCGCCCTCGGGGTGCTCCACCTTGACGACCTCGGCGCCGAGGTCCCCGAGGATCATCGTCGCGAGCGGTCCGGCCAGCACGCGGGAGAAGTCGGCGACGAGAACACCGTCGAGCGAGCTCGGTGGCCGAACCTCGTCAGGCACGTCCCAGACTGTATCCGTGCGCTCGCCCGCGGGGCTTGCCCGGTAGGCTGCCCAGGATGAACGTCGTCGTGTGCGCGAAGCTCGTGCCCACCGGCACCCCGACCCTCGGTCCGGATCACCTCGTGGTCCGAAGCGGCGTCGACGCGACGCTCGACCCGGGCGACGAGTACGGCCTGGAGCTCGCGCTGCAGCTCACGGAACAACACGGCGGCGACGTCACCGTCGTGTCGATGGGACCGCACGAGGCCGGAC
>DASWDB010000093.1:0-11089 GCA_036395715.1 Actinomycetota bacterium
CGTGCGGGAGGAAGGTCGCGTGGATGGCGGTGTTCATGACGGTCACGATAGCTGCGGCTCGGTGCCGGCGCTTCCTGATCGGCCTGGTCACCTGTTTCGCCACGCACGGCGGCATCCCGCCGTCGCGCGCGCCGCGTGGCGCCGGTAGGTGCTGGGCGGCACAGCGACCAGCTCGGTGAAGCGACTGCTGAAGGTGCCCAGCGACGAGCAGCCGACCGTGAAACAGACATCGGTGACGCAGAGGTCACACTGGCGTGGGTCGGCCACCGGAGACGACAAGCACGCCAACGTCTACCGCGGCGGCCTCGCCCTCGCAGCCGTGCTGCTCTGGCTCACCGACGAAGGAGACACGTCCTAGGGCTCTTCGCCGAGCTCCGTCAGGTAACAGGCGACGTGGTGGTCGCGTGCCGCTTCCTCGAGCGCCAGATCCTGGTCGGTACAACGGCCGAGGATGCCCAGCTTCTGAGCCCTGCCGCTCGCGACGATCGGGCACCGGGGATGGAACCGACATCCTCGAGGGATCCTGGTGGGGTCCGGCGGCTCTCCCGTCAAGATCGGCCGGCCGGCTCCGCCGATCTCGGGCACCACGTCGAGCAGCGCCTTCGTATACGGGTGCTTGGGATGGATCAGAACGTCCTCAGCGGGTCCGATCTCGACCACCCTGCCCAGATACATCACGGCGACCCGGTCGGCGACCATCCACGCGAGTCCCAGATCGTGGGTCACGATCAAGATCGTCAACCCGAGGCGGCGACGCAGTTCCATCAAGAGCGCCAGGATCTCGCCCCGGACGGAGGCGTCGAGGTTCGAGACCGGTTCGTCGGCGACGATCATGTGCGGCTCGAGGACGAGCGCACCCGCGATGACGACGCGCTGCCGCTGCCCGCCAGACAGCTCGTGCGGGTAGTTCAGGAAGAAGCGCTCGGGAGGCCGTAGCCCGGCGCTCGAGAGGGCTTCCGCCACCTGCGTTCGTTCATCGCCGGCAACCCGATGGATCCGGAGTCCCTCTGCGACCGATTCGTAAACGGTTTCTCTGGGATTGAGCGCTCCCGTGGGATCCTGGAATACCATCTGCACCTTGCGTCGGTATGCGCGGAGATCGTTCCAGATCGGCTCACCCTCATACAGGATCTGTCCCTCGTTCGGTCGCTCGAGGCCCATGACGGCCCGTGCTGTCGTCGTCTTCCCGCACCCGGATTCGCCGGCGAGTGCCAGCACCTCTCCCTTCTGCAGCTCCAGGCTCACACCGTCCACGGCCCGCGCGACCGTCGCCTTCTTCCCGATGAGACCGGCTCCGAGCCCGATCCTGCCCGTGAAGGACACGTGGATGTTCCGGACCTCCAAGAGAGGACCGGTCGCCTCGGGGGACGGGCTCACGTCTGCGAGGGGATCGTTCAACGTTGCTCCTCGGCGGGCGGCTGGTCTTCCTTCGCGACGGTGCCTCCGGCCGCGTTGACGGTCGCCGGCGCGCCGTCGAAGAGGAGGCACGCTGCTCGACGTTCCGGCGACACGTCGAAGAGCGGGGGGTCGACATGCGAACACGGTGCGAATACCTGTGGGCACCTGGGATGGAACGTGCAGCCCGTCGGAAGATCGGCGGGATACGGTGGGTCGCCGGGTAAGCCGGAAGGGCGCATCCGGAACCGTGCGTCGCCGATCTCCGGGAACGCTGCCGAGAGCGCTCGCGTGTAGGGATGGGCGGGTTGCCGGAACACGACGTCGGCCGGCCCTTCCTCGATGACCCTGCCGGCGTACATGACGGCCAGCCGGTCGCAGGTCTCGACCAGCACGGAGAGGTCGTGCGTGATGAAGATCATCGCCAAGCCGAGCTCGCGCTGAAGCTCTTTCAGGAGCCGCAGGACCTGCGCCTGGACCATGACGTCGAGGGCCGTCGTGGGCTCATCGGCGATGATGAGGCGAGGATTGCAGGCCAAGGCCATCGCGATCATGACGCGCTGCCGCTGGCCGCCGGAAAGCTCGTGTGGATAGTCCTTCAACCGCCTCGCGGGCAGGCCAACCTGCTCGAGGAGCGAGCCCGCTCGAACCAGAGCCTCCCGCTCACCGGCTTGACCGTGTAAGACGATCGGCTCTGCGATCTGGTCGCCGATCCTCTGCACGGGATTCAGCGCGTGCATCGCCCCCTGGAACACGATCGAAGCTTCGGTCCACCGGACCGCGCGGAGCCTCCCGGGCTTGAGCTCGAGGACGTTCTGGTTGTCGAGCATCACCTGACCGGTAACGTCGGTCCCTTTGGGCAAGAGGCGAAGGATCGCACCCGCGATGGTCGACTTGCCGCACCCTGATTCGCCGGCGAGCCCCAACACCTCACCGCGCGACAGCTCGATCCCAACCCCTCGGACGGCCGGCACGGCTCCGGCCTGGGTGCGATAGGTGACATGGAGATCCTTGACCGACAGCAGACTCATCGAGCCCTCAGCTTGGGGTTCAAGATCTCGTCGAGCGCGTAGCCGATCATCGTGAACGCGAGCACCACGAGGACGACGGCGACACCCGGTGGAACGATCCACCACCAGTTGTTCGAGAACGCGGCCCCACCCCCGAACGCGAACTCGAGGATCGTTCCCCAGGAGATGTTCGTGGTCGGGTCCGGACCCAGGTTCAGGAACGAGAGCGTCGTTTCCGACAAGATGGCGACCGCGACGATGAGCACCGTGTTCGCGAAGATCAGGGGTCCGACGTTGGGCAAGATGTGCCGCGACATCAGGTGCCAGTGGCTCGCGCCGAGTGCCCGGGCCCGCTCGACGTAGGTCCGGGTCTTGAGCGAGAGAACCTGTGCGCGAACCACGCGAGCCGTGCTCGCCCATGACGTGATCCCGATCACCAGGATCACCGTCGTCAGCGACGGCTCGAGGATCACGGAGAGCACGATCGCCAGCGGCAGGAACGGGATCACCAAGAACCAGTCGGTGATCCTCATGAGGCCCGATTCGCGCCAACCCCCGTAGTAGCCGGCAACCAACCCGAACGACGTGCCGATGACGACGGTGATGAGTGTCGCCGCGAGTCCGACGATGATCGAGATCCTCGACCCCCAGATCGTGAGCGCGAGGACGGAGCGGCCGAGGTCGTCCGTCCCCAGCGGGTACTGCCAGGAGGGTGGTGACAGGATCGGTCCCGACGCGCATGTCGGAGACAGCTCGCACCGGCTCGCCAAGAGGGGCGCGAAGATCGCCACGAGGACGAAGAAGACCAAGATCCCGAGTCCCGCCATCCCCATCTTGCTCTTCCGATACTGCCGCCAGGTGCGAAGGGCCGCTTCCTTCCTTCGCGTCCTCGCGATCGCCTTCGCGCTCTTCGGGATCGGGAGCGGCCCCAACGGTTCCGGTTCGGGAGCCGGTGCTGGTCGTTCGATCGTGGGCTTCATCTCACGCCGCCCTGACTCTCGGATCCAGATACGAGTAGAGGAGATCGGCGACGAGGTTCGCAACGATCACCGACGCACTGAACAGGAGGAAGAGTCCTTCGAGCGTCGAGTAGTCCTTGTTCAGGATCGCGTTGTAGGTCTCGAGACCCAGACCCGGCCAGCTGAAGATGATCTCGATGGTGATCGCCCCTGAGATCACGAACCCCAACGAGAGGATCGTCACGGTCATCGTGGGCAGCAGCGCGTTCGGCACCGCGTGCTTGTACAGCACGCGGTTCTCGAGCATCCCTTTGGATCGAGCGGTCATGATGAAGTCCTCGCCGAGCGTCTCCAGCAATGAAGACCGCATGATGATCGAATACTCGGCGAGATAGGCGACCGTCAGCACGAAGAAGGGCAGGGCCATGTGATTCAACACATCGGTCACGTGCTTCACACCCGTGTAGTCGGCCCCAGGGGTGGTCATGCCTCCCGTTGGGAAGATCTGGAAGGTTACTGCGAAGATCATGATCATCAGCAGTCCGAACCAGAATTCGGGCATCGAGTACAGGACGAGGGTGACCCCGAGCATGCCTTGATCGAACCCACTGCCGCGCTTCCAACCCTGCTTGATGCCGATCCAGATCCCGATGATGATCGATGCGATCGTCGACAGACCGATGAGCAGCAGCGTGGGCCACGCCTTCGTCGCGATCACGGTCGAGACGGGGGTGCCGTCGTAGCTGTACCCGAGGTTCCCGTGCAGGGTCTCGTTGACGTAGTGAACGAACTGTTGCGGGAGGGGGAGATCGAGCCCGAGTTGCTGCTTGAGGTCCGCGATCGCGTTCGGCGTGAGCGACGAATGTCCGTGGAGGAGCAAGGACACGGGATCGCCGAGTCCTCGGAAGAGGAAGAAGTTGAACGCCAGGACGAAGGCGAGGGTGAGGAACGCTTGCGCGATCTTGGAGAACAGGTATCTCCGCGTGCTCACCCTCGCCTGCCCCGCCTTCGATCTACGTCCTGTCCTAGGCTTGATCCTCGTCGCCGACGCCGCGGCGCCGCCCCACCACGAAGGCGCCGACCACCAGTGCGATCACGATCGCGAGCCCGATCCAAACGGCTGCAGACAGTCCCTTCGACCCTGAACTCCCTGCGGTCTCGGCGCCCGCGATCGGACGCACGCTCACGAACGACAGGGGCCCATACGTCGCGAGCAGATCGCCCGTGTCCCCCGTCGGCTGAGGCACGAACCCCGTCCACCGGTCGCTGCGGTAGGCCTCAAGGACCGCGCTGTTCCACTTGACCGCGTACGGCGAATCCTTCCACAGGATCGCCTGCATCTGGTGCACGATGTCGGCGCGCTTCGCCGGATCGGTCTCGGTCTGCTGCTGCTTGTACAGCTTGTCGTAGGTCGGATTGCAGTAGTAGCTGTCGCTGTTGCGGTACGTGTCTGCGTCCGGCGGCCGCTGAGCGCACGTGAAGATCCCCAGGATGTAGTTCGGGTCGGGATTCGGGTACCAACCCCAGTCGAAGAGGTCGTAGGTCCCCGCCACCTGGAACGTCGACAGCTTGTCGCTGGTGATGGTCTGGACGTCGGCCTTGATCCCGATCTGGGAGAGCCAGTCCTTCACGTAGGGGGCCGTCTTGATCGTCGTCTCGTCTGATTCACGGGTGTAGTAGCGGAACTCCAGCGGCTTGCCGGACTTCGGGTCGATCCTGACGTTGTCAGGTCCCATCGTGTAGCCGGCCTGATCCAGCATGGCGTTGGCGTTCGCGATGCTGAACGACAGATCGGGGTCGTTCGGACCAGGTTGCCAATCGCCGGTCGTCGCGGTGGGTTGCACGGGTGAGATTCCCGGTGAACCGTATCCGAGCAGGACCTTGTCCACGAGCGTTTGGCTGTCGATCGCCATCCGGATCGCTTCTCGAACGCGATAGTCGGTCAAGGCCTGCGCTCCGTCCCCGTGTGGCGCGAACCCGCCGGTCGTGTCCGTCTCATACGCCGAACCCGTGTTGAAACCGATCTCGTCGAAGCTCGGGACGACGGCTCCTCGAACGGAGACACCCGGCTTCGTCTTGAGGGTGTTGAGGATGTTCGCCGAGTCGATGAGGGCATAGTCGATCTCACCGTTCGTCAGCCCGGCGGCCTCGGCGTCCTCGTTGTTGTAGATCCGGTAGATGATCTTGTCCACCTGGGGGGTGAGCCCGACGGCGTTGCCCCAATAGTTGGGGTTGCGGTCCATCTCGACGTACTGGCCCTTCACGTACTTCGTGAAGAGGAACGGACCCGTACCGACACCCAGCGTCTCCATGTCGGTGACGTGACGGGCAGCCTTGTAGTCGTTCTGGTACTTGCTCCAGATGTGCATGGGGAGGATGTACTCGTACATGAAGACCGACGAACCGGAGTAGAAGGATGTCGGCTGCTTCGCCGTGATGACGAACGTGTTCGGGTCGCTCGCCGTCACCTTGTCAACCAGCTCAAGGTCCGAAGAGTAGTTGGGAACGTTGTTGTCGATGTAGTAGTTGAGCGTCCAGGCGACGTCGTCCGCGGAGAACGGCTGGCCGTCGGACCACAGCACTCCGGAGCGGAGGTGATAGGTGAACGTCAAGCCGTCCGAGCTGGCGTCCACGCTCGTCACGAGGGAATGCGCGTAGTCGGGGCTGAAGTCCTGGGTACTGAAGTTGATCGGGAGGTCGTAGTTGATCGCCCACAGCGTGTAGTCGGTTCCCAGGAAACCGACGAGGGGATTGAGGGAATCGGGCGCACTGGTATCCGCGTACGTGAACGTGACGGGCGCGCCGGTGCCGGAGCTGGAGCCCGACGAGGTTGCGCTCTGCGCGAACGCCGGTCCGACCAGGCTTGCTATCACGATGCACGCAGCGACGATCGCGACACCGACGCTCGGAGCCTTCAGCATCCTTCTGCCAACCATGCTGACCCCTCCCTCTCTGAGTTGACCTTCCCGACGATCCTCGATCCAACGGTTCTTACGTTGCGATCCGAGTTTCCGGCTGACCGGTCGAGGAACGGCACCGAACTTGGCCGGTGCCGCACGCTCGATCGACGTCCGGGACCGACCTGGGCCCTCATGCCGAGAGCTCCGTGACGTCGATGCCCTCGTACTCGTGCTCGCAGGGGTTCCCCACGGCTACCCACATCCGCCTCGCTCTCAGGTCGGCCACCATCGAGAACATGACCGCCGAAGCCTCGTCGCCTTCGTCGGGATCCGGGTGCAGGCAGATCGACTGCGGCGCCGAGCTGTGGTCGCGCATGATCCCCATCAGGTCCTCGGCGGACGCCGGCGGCGTCTCGTCGACGAGCTCGAGGAGACGTCGCAGCCGCGCGAGCGAGCCTTCGGACGGCTCGGGGGCCAGCTCGGCGAGGTCGCTCCGGTAGTGGTTCGTATGCGGCGCGGCCCCGTCTACCAGCCGATGCTCGCGGCCAGTGGTTTCGAGGGTGAAGCAATCCCCGTCGGCGAAGGCGAAGACGTGACCGTAGCCGCCGGCGCGCCCCGGCATCGCGCCCCGTGCCACCGCGTCCCGCCGGTCCCTGGACTCGAGCGAGCTCCTAGAAACGAGGACACGGGGCACACCGATCCCGTCGTCGGAGGCGGTGAGCGAACCGATCCCCTGCGCGGTGCCGTGTCCGTTGACGCCCACGGCCGGGAGGCAGCACACCACCGTCGGGCTTGCGACCGAGACGCGACCGTCGGCCGGGTGGTCCACGACGACTGCCACGTTGCCGGCATCGCCGGCGAGCCAATGCTCGTTATGCGCGAGCAGCGTCCCACCGTCCGGTGTTCGGACCGAGACGCTCGAGCATCGATCGGGCGCTGGGCCGGGTCGCTGGGTATATCCCTCCTTCTTCTGGAGGAACAGGAGCTCGCCTTCCGGAGACTCCAGGAGCGGCTCGAGCTCTTCGAAGGCGTTGATCGCGAAGAGCTCGAGCACGGGGACGAGCGCCGCGACGGACATGCCCTTCAGGACGTTCATCATGTCCGGGTAGGCCGTTTCCGCCGCAACCAGATAGGGGGTGAGAAGGTCTTGGAGGTGTTCGGACGACACCCCGCGTCGGTCGAGGTATCGGTGGTAGAAGGCGATCGAGTTCTGGATCAGGTCCTGGAGCTCAGTGCCGACCTGCATCCCGCGGGCGAAGCCGTCACCTTGCGCATGGACGACCCGGATCTCGCTCACCGTTCCGGGGCCTCGTCGCGCACGCTGCGGGTGAGCCTATCCCTCCGCCGGCCCGTCGCGTCGATCGCGAGCCTGGGTCGAGGCCGCACGGCCCGTTCCGGCCTGCGCCGGAGATCTTCCGCCAGCGAGCGCGCTCGACCGTAGATCCGTGCCCTCCCGTGCCGCGGGGCCCTGACCCGTCCGGTCCGTGACCCCCTGCGATGGCGGGGATTATCCAGGTATCGGGCCGGACTGACTAGTCCTCCCTGCGACCAGATCGGATCGCCATCGAGGCCGGATCGAGCTGCTCGGCCTTCGAGCCTCGGATCCTCGCCAGGAGCGTGAGTCCGTCGAAGAGCGCTTGCTGCGACGGATCGTCGTTCGCAGTGTCCTCCGGGTGCCATTGCACGCCGACCATCCACCGATCCCAGCCGGTATCCGGGTCGTGGTCGCCTTCGATGGCCTCCACCAGTCCGTCCGAGGTCCGACCGGACACGAGGAGTCCGTGCCCGACGCGGTCCACGCCTTGGTGGTGGTGGGAGGATGTCGCGAGCGTCGAGACCTTCGTGGTCGCGAACAGCCGACTGTCGTGCTCGACCGCCACGTCGTGCAACGCCTCCGTGTCGAGGACCGGGGCGCCGTGCTCGAGCATCCCGGGCACATCCGGCAGGTGGGGGTGGAGCGTCCCGCCGAACGCGACGTTCATGACCTGCATGCCTCGACAGATGCAGAGGGTCGGCATCCGCATCGCGACCGCCGCGCGGAGCAGCCCGATCTCCAGCTCGTCGCGATCGGGCTCGACGCCGTAGAGGTGGTTGTCGTCGGGCTCGCCGCCGTACCTGGCCGGATCGATGTCGCCGCCGCCGACGAGCAGGAGCCCGTCGAAGGGCTCGAGGAGCTCCTCCGGCTCGCCGGTCTCGCCGGGCGAGACGATCGCGGTCCTGGCCCCCGCGCGGCGTAGGCACTCGACGTAGGGACCGGGGACGCCGTACCCGCCGTGCGGCCACCGGGCGACGCGATCGTTCTCCAGGTGGTACGCGACGATCGCGACGAGTGGGCGGTAGCTCATGACCGCTGCCGCGCGACCTCGACGAACCGGCGGAACGTCTCGCGACCGCGGCGCTCGTGACCGCCCATGTGGAGCCCGATCTCCTCGCGCATCCGCGTAGGCGACTTGCCCCAGGTCTCCTCCAGGTCCTGTTCGGCGCTCGCTTCGGTGATCCACATCTCGGCTTCGGCGGCGTCGACCTCCAGGTGGAACTGGGTGGCCCACGCCGTCTCGCCGACCCGGTAGGCCTGGTTCGGCACCCCCTCGCCGGTTGCTAGGAGCGTGGCGCCCTCGGGGAGCTCGAACGTGTCTTCGTGCCAGTGGAACACCGGATCGCCGTCGCCGTAGTGGCTGAGCACCGGGTCGTCCGCCGCGGCAGGAAGCGTGCGGATCGGCTCGAAGCCGAGCTCGCGGACCCGAGCCTTGACAACCTCCGCGCCGAGCGCCCACGCCAGGATCTGCGCCCCGAAGCACAGGCCGAGGAACGGCACGCCGCGTTCGACCGCCTCGTGCGTCAGATCGGCGACCTCCTTGATGAACGGTCGGTCGTCGGCGTTCTCGACGTTGGAGGTGCTGCCGAACACGACGACGCCCGATGCATCCTCGAGGTCCGGTCGTTCATCGGCGGGGTCCACCGCGTCCCAGATCCGGGTCGTCGCGCCGGACGCCGCGAGGGCGGAAAGGGCGACGCCGTAGGTCTCGAACGCGTCGCAACGGACGAGGAGGATCGGTTCCATCTCGGCGAGTGTAGTGCGGGTCAGCCGCTCGGCTCGGCGAGCGCGGACTCAGCGAGCAGGGTCGCCACGTCCGTGACGCGGACCGTCGATCCCTTCGCCTTGGCGGCGTCGTCGAGCATCACGAAGCAGTACGGACACGCCGTCGCGACCGTCTCCGCACCGGTCGCCTCGGCCTCGGCGAAGCGGGTGTCGTTGATGCGTGTGCCCTCCGTCTCCTCCATCCACATCCGGGCGCCGCCCGCGCCGCAGCAGAAGGCGCGCTCGCGGTTCCGAGGCATCTCGATCGCTGCGGCGCCGGCGGCGCGGACCACGTCGCGCGGAGCGTCGAAGCGTCCGTTGTGCCGGCCGAGGTAGCACGCGTCGTGGTAGGTGACGGAGGCCCCACCACCGCCAGGCTTCGGGGTGAGCCTCCCCTCGGCGACGAGGGCCGACAGCAGCTCGGTGTGATGGACGACCTCGTACGTTCCGCCGTAGTCGGGGTACTCGTTCGCGAGCGTGTTGAAGCAGTGGGCGCAGCTCGCGACGACCTTGGTCACCCCGGCGCCGTTCAGGGTCTCGACGTTCGCCTCGGCCAACATCTGGAAGAGGTACTCGTGGCCCATCCGGCGTGCGGGATCGCCCGTGCATCGCTCGCGGGGTCCGAGGATCGCGAAGTCGATGCCGGCGGCGGCGAGGAGCCGGGCGATGCTCGTCGTCGTCTTCTGGGCACGCTCGTCGAAGGCACCCGCACACCCCACCCAGAACAGGACCTCGGGCGGCGGATCGCCGGGTTGCAGGACGCGGATGTTCTCGACGGAGGCGGTCCAGTCCGTGCGAGCGCTCGCCGGCTGGCCCCACGGGTTCTCGTTCGTCTCGACCCCGCGGAGCATCGCCTCGGCCTCGCGTGGGAAGCGCGATTCCGCCATCACGAGGTTCCGACGTAGATCGATGATCGTGTCGACGTGCTCGATATCGACCGGACATTCGCGAACGCAGGCGCCGCAGGTCACGCAGTCCCAGACCACCTGATCGGCGACCGCGTTCGGTACCAGTGGCTGCAGCTCGACGATTCCCGCGGCGCCCGCGGTGATGAGCGGGGCCTCGTTCGCCACCTGGTCGCGGAGATCCATGATCAGCAGCTTCGGCGACAGCGCCTTGCCGGTGTTCCACGCGGGGCAGACCTCCTGGCAACGACCGCATTCCGTGCACGAGAAGAGATCCAGCACCTGCTTGCGCGAGAGATCGGTCGCGACCGACGCACCGAGCCGCACGTCGGCGTCCGCCGCCTCCAGGTCGATCCGGAGCGGCTCGAGGTAGCCGCGGGGTTGGTTCTTGGCCAGGTAGACGTTGGGAGCCGCCGTGATGATGTGCAGGTGCTTCGACCGCGGCAGGTAGGTGAGGAACCCAAGAACGAGGAGCAGGTGCGACCACACCAGCACCCGCTCGGCGACCTGTGTCCCTCGGCCGCCTCCGAACAGCCCCGAGAGCGCATCGGCGACCGGTGCCGCGGCGGGATGCGCCGCGATCCCCAGCGCGATCCGGCTCGCGTTCCACAGCAACAACGTCGTGACGATCCCGAGGATCGTGAGGAGGATCCGGTCCGCCTCCTCCATGTGCGAGCCGCGGAACCGGTCCGGTCGTTGGATCTTCCGGATCGCGAACCCGATCGCGACCCCGACGACCACGAGGGTCGCGAAGAGATCCTGGAGGAAGGCGAACCAGGCCACGTGCCCGAGGTAGGGGAGCGTCCAGCGGCGGTCGATCGCGGCGAGCATCGCCGCTGGA
>DASWDB010000094.1:0-15633 GCA_036395715.1 Actinomycetota bacterium
GACGAGCGGGTCCGCGAGCTGATCCGGGGCGCACTCCCCGAGGACCCGGTGCCGGTCCACGAGGCGCTCGACGACGCGGCGAGGATCCTGGACGAGTCGATCGCGCAGCCCCGGCCGCGGTACTTCGCGTTCATCGGGTCGTCCGGGCTCGAGATCGGGACGGTCGGTGACCTGCTGGCCCAGACGTACGACATCAACCTCGCGGTGGATGCCCGAGCCGCCACCGTGGTGGAGCACCAGGCCGTCCGGTGGATCGCCGAATTCGTCGGGTATCCGTCGGCCGGCGGCGCGTTCACGAGCGGCGGCACGATCAGCAACCTGACGGCGATCGCGGCGGCCCGGGAGCGAGCGTTGCCGGGCTCGCGCCACCGCGGCCTCGCGGCCAGCCATCCGGCGGTCTACTGCTCCGAGGAGGTCCACTACTCGGTCACCCGAGCCGTCGAGCTGCTCGGGATCGGCTCGGACAACCTCCGCGCGATCCCGCTCGACGGGCTCCGTCGGATGCGGCCGGATCTCCTGGCGGAGACGATCGACGCCGACGTGGCCGGCGGGGTCACGCCGGTGGCGGTGATCGCCACCGGCGGGACCACGCTTACGGGAGCCGTCGACCCCATCGCGGAGCTCGCCGACGTCTGCGAGCCCCGCGACGTCTGGCTCCACGTCGACGGCGCGTACGGCCTTCCGGCAGCCGCGGTCCGGCCGGAGCTGTTCGAGGGGCTCGACCGCGCGGACTCGTGCTCGATCGATGCGCACAAATGGCTCTACGTCCCGAAGGCGTGCGGCGTCGTGATGAGCCGTCACGCGCGGGTCTTCGCCGGTGCCTTCGCGCACCAGGAGGGATACCTCCCGCATCAGCAACACGAGCTGCACGCGGCAGACATCACCCTCGAGTACTCGCGCCCCTTCAGGGCGCTGAAGGCGTGGCTCGCCTTCCGCGCTCACGGCGCGCGGCAGTTCCGAGAGGCGATCTCGCGGAACCTGGACGAGGCGGAGCTCCTGTATCGACACGCGCAGGCGACCGAAGACTTCGAGGTCATGGAGGCTCCGCCGCAATTGTCGATCGCGCCGATCCGTCACATGCCCCACGGCGTGGTTCCGAACCCCCATAACGAGGCGCTGGCCGAAGCGATCCAGTCCGACGGCCGCGTCTATCTGGCCTCGGCATTGATCGATGGCGACGTATGGCTCCGGCCGTGCTTCGTGAACTTCCGAACGACCGATGACGACGTGCTCGCGCTGATGGACGTCGCGCGGGAGTTGGGGGAGCGCCTCGCGCGGACGGGTGCATGAGCCTCGACGGCCTCCTGCCCGACGAGCGGAAGGTGGTGGAGCAGCTCGGCCACCTCTCGCTGGACTTCCGCGCGATGTGGGCAATCTCCAACCTCTTCCGAAGCTCCGCCGCGATCCGTCGTCACATGGAGGCAAGGGTGCTCGCGCCCGACCGGTTGTCGTGGACATCGTTCGTGGGCTTGTGGGTGCTCTGGGTCTGGGGCGAGCTCGGCGCGAGAGCGTTCGCCGACGCGGTGGGTATCAGTCGGCCGACCGCCACCGGTGTCCTGCGGACGCTCGAGGGCCGCGGGTGGGCTACCCGCCGGAAGGATCCTGCCGACGGCAGGGGCGTCCTCGTGTCGTTGACCGAGGAGGGGCGAACCAAGATCGAGCACCTCTTCCCGCGGTTCAACGCCGAGGAGGCCTCGATCGCGGGGGCCCTCTCGGCCGCCGAACAGGACGAGCTCGCGAGGCTCCTGAGGACGGTTGCGCGGTCCGTCTGATCCGTGAACGTGGTCGCGTCCCGTCTGGTCGTCGGGCGTGACGTGCGTCACGGAAGCGCCATGGAGACCTCCGTAGGCTCCTCGGGACCCAGCCGGAACGCCGGCGACGTGCACGCGGCCTCCCCCGAGGAGGGACCAGCATGGATACGTGGACGAAGCGCCATCCGCTTCGGGCCGTGGTGTTGCTTCTGTTCTGTGGGGGACTGCTCGCCACCACGACGATCGCTGCCCGAGCCATGCCGTCCCGAAGCGTCCCGCCGACGGCGACGCACCTGCTCCTCGGCAGATATCCCATACGCTCGCTCACCGGATCCGATGGCGTCGCGAGCGGTGACCTCCTCTACCACGGCGGTCCCGTCATGCACCAGAGCAAGTCGTACGCGATCTACTGGCTCCCCGCGGGTCGGTCGATGGTATCCGGCTACCGCAGCACGATCAACGCTTACTTCGCCGCAGCTTCGCGCGATTCGGGTGGCTCGCGGAACGTCTACTCGACGCTGACGCAGTACTACGACACATCCGGGCCGATCGCCTATTCGCAGACGTTCGGCGGCTCGACGACCGCCACCGACCCGTTCCCTCGGAACGGCTGCCCGTCCTACGACGGTCTTCCCGTGTGCCTGACCGACGCGCAGGTGCTCTCCGAGATCCGAAGGGTGATGACGGCGAAGGCGTGGACGGGCGGCCCCTCCCATTCCTTCTTCCTGTTCCTGCCGAGGGGGGTGGGGACCTGCGAGGACGCTGCGGGGACCGGATGCGCCTTCTCCTCCTTCTGCGCCTATCACTCGTGGGCCGGCAGCGGCGCGACGGAGGTGCTCTACGCGAACATGCCGTATGCCGACACCCAGCCGCAGACCTGTGGCACGGGACAGCGCCCGAACGGCTCCGACGCCGACGACACGTTGAACGTCACCAGTCACGAACATCGCGAGATGATCAGCGACCCGAACGGCAACGCGTGGTACGACGCTTCCGGGAACGAAGGGTCGGACAAATGCGCCTGGCGGTTCGGAACGCCGCTGGGCAGCACCGCCACGGGCACCTACAACCAGATGATCGCCGCACACGTCTACTGGCTCCAGGAGGAATGGAGCAACGCGCGATCGAGCTGTGTGCAGCGCGGAACGTGACGCTACGCCGCGTTCACGCGCACGCGCATCCGCTTGATGCCGTTGACGAAGTCGGAGCGGATCCGCTCGACGGGGCCCAGGATCTCGATCGATCGCAGACGCGGCAACAGCTCCTGGAACAGGATCTTCGTCTCTAGGCGCGCGAGGTGCGCTCCCAAACAGAAGTGGGGCCCGCCCGGCCCGAACGTGACGTGGTCGTTCGGCGACCTCGTCACATCGAACCGATAGGGAGCCGGGAAGACCTCCTCGTCGCGGTTGGCGCTGATGTACCAGGTCACGACCTTGTCTCCTGCCTTGATCGACCGACCTCGCAGCTCAACGTCCCTGGTGGCCGTCCTCCGGAAATGCATCACCGGGGTCGCCCAGCGGAGGATCTCCTCGACCGCCCGGGGTATCAGATCGGGCTCGCCCTGAAGGAGCTCCAGCTGATCGGGGTGCTCAGCGAGGGCGAGCATGCCCGAGCTGATCGTATGGCGGGTCGTCTCGTTGCCGGCGATCAGCAGGAGCGCGAAGTAATTGTGGTACTCGCGCTCGTTGAGGATCCCCTCGTTCTGCGCCGCCACCAGGGCCGCGATCACGTCGTCCGTGGGCTCGGCGAGCCGGAGGTCGCGCTGGCGGTCGGCGTACGAGAACACCTTGACAGCCGTCGGCGAGCGGAACGGCAGCAGGCGGTACTCCTCGGTGTCCTCCCGGTCGACCACCGCGGCGGACAGGTCGGGGTCCTGGTTGGCGATCATCTGGTCTCCCCACTCGATCAGCGCCGGCGCGTCATCCTGGGGCACGGTGAAGATCGAGCAGAGGAAGCGGATGGGGAGCTCGCGGCTGATCTCGCTGACGAAGTCGAACGGTTCACCCGATGCGAGGGCACGGTCGAGCACACCACGCGCGACGTCGCGGATCCAATCCTCATACACGCCGACGCCCCGCGCACTGAATCGCTTCGAGCAGATCTTCCGCATCTGCGTATGCCGCGGCGGGTCCGTCTCCAGCATCGAGTTCCGGATCCGCAGCTGCTCCTCGTCGAGCTCCTCCAGACCGACCGCACCGATCTCGGAGGAGAACGTCTCCCAGTCCATGTGGACGGCCGTGAGGTCGTCGTGTCGCGTGACCGCCCAGAACCCGCGGTTCGGGGGCTCCTCGGGATGCCACACGACGGGATGGTCGTGGCGGAGTCGGTCGAACCATTCGAACGGGATCCGCTCGACGTAGTTGTCGGGATCCGCGAGGTCGATCTGTCCGAGAGCGTCGATCATGCCTCAGACGGTACCTCCGGTCGCAGCCTTCGCCTCCACGACCTGCTTCAGGTTCCGCAACGAGGTCATGGCATCCTTGCGGATCGCGAAGTGTGCGAGGGCGAAGACGACCGGGCTGAGGCTCCCGGTCACGTGTTTCGTGACGACGGTGCCGCTCCCATCCTGCCGCAACGTGTAGTCGTTCTCGTACCAGGCGTCTGTCTTGCCTTCCTGGTGTTGATCCGAGCGGATCGAGAACTCCCGCGGCGGATCGAATCTCGTGACGGAGATGTCTGCGGACACGGACTTGCCGGTGAACACACCGCTCGAGCGGTACGTTGCACTCGCCCCCGGCCCGTCCCCCATGGTTTTCTGCATGGTCATCTGTGCCTTCGGGTTGGCCCACGATGGGTGCCGCTCGACGTGCGAGAGCTCGTCGAAGATCATCTCCGGTGGCGCGTCGATCTGGATCGAGAACTCGGGCATGGCTCCCCCTTCCGGCAGCCGCCTGGGCGGCGGCGTTCACCGTGTTGACGAACCGGCGGATGCGGTTCCGACATCGAGCCTAGAAGAACCGAGTAAGGAACGCGAGTTCGCGGTCGGTGGGCTCGGTCCGCCTGGTCGTCGACCGCCTCGACGCAAAGGTGTTCATCTGGCTCCCGGATCCCGGCGCGGTGCACGCACGCCGCGGAACTCCCAGTCGCCCCCGAGGGCGGTCGAGACGACCTCTTCGGACGCGCTCGGCTGCGCGCCGACGTCCTCTCGGATCGGGACCCGGCCTTCGACGATCGTGTTGCGAAGCGTGCCGAGGCCTTCGACCTCGACCTCCACCACATCTCCGGGTTCCACCGGTCGCGAACGGGCCGGCGTGCCGGACAGGATCACGTCGCCCGGCTCCAGCGTGATCGTCCTCGCGAGGTCCGCGACCAGGTAGTGCATGTCCCAGATCATCTCGTCCGTGTTCCCCATCTGCGTGGTCGCACCGTTGACCCGTGTCTCGATCGCCTTGCCGTGGAAATCCCAGTCATCCACCAGGCCGGGCCCGAGCGGGCAGAGGGTGTCCGAGCCCTTCACCCGCAGCATCGAACCTGCATCGGTGTCGCGGAAGTCGTGCAGGCCGAAGTCGTTCGCCACCGTGAAGCCGCGGATGAACGAGGCTGCGTCGCCCGGGCCGATATGCTTCGCACGCCGACCGATCACGATCGCGATCTCGCCCTCGTAGTTGAGGAATCGGCATCGCGGCGGCCGCACCACCTCACCACCGTGGGCGTTCAACGCCGAGACCGGCTTGTGGAAATACGTCGGAGCCTCGCCGAGCTTCGCCTGAAACTCCGCTCGCCGGCTCTCGTAGTTCAGGTGGACGCAGATGATCTTCGTCGGTTGGACGGGTGGTGCGTGCACGGATGCATCGACCGTGAGTGCGCGACCGTCCGGCAGGATCAGCACATCGCCGTGTCGCGTGACCGTCGTCGGCGTCCCGTCCACCAGAACCCGTCGTGTCTCCACCGGCCGTAGGATAGGCCGCGTGCCGGAGCTGAGCGGGTTCTTCGCGCCGCGCTCCCCCGAGGGGCGCGCTTCCATCATCCCGGCCCCACCCTGGTACTACTCCGGCGACGTTCTCACGCTCGAGTACCGGGCGGCGCGCGGAGCGGTCGCGGCATGGCTGCCCGAGGGGGTCTCGCCGGCGGAGGACGAGCCCGACGCCGTCGCCGTGGTCTTCGCCGACTGGCAGTCGTCATCCGAAGGTGGGGGGGAGCTGCTCGATCCTGTCCGCTCGCAATACAAGGAATGTTTCGTCGTCGTCCGATGTCGGTACGGCGGGCAGACGTACTCGCGGTGCGTCCTGATCTGGGTCGACAAGGACTTCGCGCTGGCGCGGGGGTGGTTCCAGGGTTATCCGAAGAAGCTCGGGTCCATCTGGATGACCCGTCCGGTCGGGGTCGGCCGTTCCGGCCCGCGGCTCGAGCCCGGCGCGTCGTTCGGTGCGACGCTCGCGGCGAACGACCGGCGTCTGATCGATGCCCGGTTCACGATCGACCGTGCGTCCGACACCGGGGGGTTCGTCAACGCGCTGCCCATGTTGCATTCGCGCTGGATGCCATCGATCGACGCGACCGGCTCCGATGTGCTGGACGAGATCGTGACGTTGCGCTCTCGCGATGTGGAGGTGGGGCCCGCGTTCGCCGGGTCCTTCGAGCTCACGATTCACGATGCGCCCGAAGAGGAGCTCTCTTCGCTGACGCCCGTCGAGCCGATCGCCGGGTACTGGCGCCAGGTCGGCGCGACCTTCGTCGGCGGCGAGCACCTCGGCTGACGTACGCACTTGAACATATCCCACCTTGAATTTCTCTAGCATTTACGTCGGGTACGAGCTCAGCGGCGACATCCCATACGTGCGTCCATCCAGCGGGGTTCATCGAGATGTGGAGCGCGTTCCCGAACGGCACTCGGTACTTCTCCAGGACGCTCGCCCAACAGGGACCCCAGGCCTCCTTTGCGAGGAGATGCGGGCGTGCGCTCCTTCGAGGTCCCGTTCCGCTTGGTCGCAGGTTCTTCGGCACCCACGCGTCTCGACGTCGACGTCGTGCTTCCCGGCGCGGGGACCGTGTGGGTCGGACCACTCGCCCTGCGTTCTCTGGCGGATCAGCATGCGGGCGCATGGTGGTCCGATCGCACGGGCGGGCTGATCGGCGGGGTCGCGGGGACCATGCTCGGTCTGACCGGAGCGATCCTGGGTGCGTTCGTCGCTCGGCGAACGCATCGGTCGTTGGTCCTCAGGGCAACGGCCGTACTCGCTGTTGGGGGCCTCGTGATCCTCACGGTCGCCGTGTTGGCCCTCGCGTCGTCGCAGCCCTACGCGGTGTGGTACCCACTGGTCCTCGGCGGCGGCCTATCGATGATCGTGTTCGGAGGGTCGGTCGCCTTGCGCGACATGCATACACCGACGCCGAGCTGCGTCGGATGCGCGCTGCCGACCTCTCGGGCCCCTGACGACGCATCGGGATCGTGGGGACTCCCCGCTAGGATCGGGGGTCATCCGCACCGCCGACCCGGCAGCTCGGGGCGATGCGATAGCCTCGCGGGACGTATGCGACTGCTCCGATTCCGTCACGGCGAACGCATCGCGACGGGCGCCGTCCAACCGGGTTCGGACACGGTGCAGGTCATCGCCGGGACGTTCTTCGAAGACCCGCTCCCGACGGGGGAAGAGGTCTCGATCGACGACGTCATGTTGCTCGCACCGGTTTTGCCGTCGAAGCTCGTCTGCGTCGGGAAGAACTACGCGGCGCACGCGGCAGAGTTCGGCATGGAGGTGCCGGACGAGCCCCTGCTGTTCCTCAAGCCCTCGACCGCGGTCATCGGGCCTGACGACCCCATCAGGTTGCTTCCGATCAACGACCGGACGGATTACGAGGGCGAGCTGGCGGTCGTGATCGGTCGTCTCGCGAGGAACGTGCGGGCCGAGGACGCCTCCCGGTTCATCCTGGGGTTCACGTGCGCGAACGACGTCACGCTGCGGGACCTCCAGCGGACCGACGATCAGTGGACGAAGGCGAAGGGCTTCGACGGGTCGTGCCCGCTCGGACCATGGATCGAAACGTCGGTCGACCCCACCGACGCCTTCGTGGAGACGCGGTTGAACGGCGACGTCGTCCAGCGTGCGAGCACCTCCGAGATGGTGTTCGGGGTCGCCGAGCTGATCGAGTACATCACCACGTTCATGACGCTCCTCCCCGGGGACGTGCTGCTGACCGGGACGCCTGAGGGTGTGGGACGGGTCCGCGCACGCGATGTCGTCGAGGTGGAGGTGGAAGGGGTGGGCACGCTCCGGAACCGGGTGACGGGACCGTGACGGTGCGATGCCGTTTCGCCCCGGCGCCTTCCGGATCGTTGCACGTCGGAAATGTTCGAAGTGCGCTCTTCTCGTGGTTGTGGGCTCGGCGCAATGACGGTGTCTTCATCCTGCGGGTCGAGGACACGGACGCGACCCGCGTCACCGAGGAGGCGTTCCGAGGTGTCCTGGACGATCTCCGTTGGCTCGGTCTCGATTGGGACGAGGGACCGGAGGTCGACGGTCCGCACGGGCCCTACCGGCAATCCGAACGACTCGGGATCTACCGAGACATGGTCGACCGCCTGCTCCGACAGGGCGACGCGTACCGGTGTTACTGCACCGAACAGGAGCTGGCGGAGCGGAAGAAGGTGGCGCTCGAGCGCGGCGAGCCGCCCGGTTACGATGGGCGGTGCCGGACGCTCTCGGAGGCCGAACGTGCGACCCTCATCGCCGAGGGCCGCACGTCCGTCGTCCGTTTCCGCATGCCCGAGCATGAGTGGGTCGTGCGCGATCTCGTGAAGGGGGAGGTGCGCTGGTCCGCGGGGGATCTCCGGGACTTCGTCCTGGAGCGCTCGGACGGCTCGCCGGTGTTCCTGCTCGCCGTCGCAGTGGACGATATGTTGATGGGCGTGACCCATGTCGTGCGCGGCGACGATCTGCTCGCCAGCGCGCCGCGGAACGTGGCGGTGATCCAGGCGTTGGGCGGCGAGCCACCGGCCTACGCGCACCTGCCGCAGGTCGTCGGTCCCGACCGAAAGCCGCTCTCGAAGCGGCACGGCGCGACGAGCGTGGGGGCGTTCCGCGAGCAGGGGTTCCTCTCGGAGGCTCTCGTGAACTATCTGGCGCTACTGGGATGGTCCCCCGGCGATGATCGCGAGATCGTTCCTCGCGAGGAGTTGATCCGACGCTTCGACCTGGCTCGCGTGTCGAGCAACCCCGCCGCGTTCGACGTCGAGAAGCTCACTTGGATGAACACGCACTACGTGCAGCAGCTCGATGACGACGAGCTCGCCGCTCGGACGGTCCATTTCCTCACCGAGGCAGGACTCGGCGTCGATCCCACGACGCTCCGCAGAGCCATGCCCATGGTGCGCGAGCGCATCCATACACTGCGTGACGCCGTGGATCTGCTCACCTTCCTGTTCTCCGATGACGTCGCTCCCAACGACAAGGCCGCGAACCTGATCGCGAGGGCTCCCGAGGGCTACCTCAAGGAGGCGGCCGATGCACTCGATGGTCTTTCGGGATGGAACGCGGAGCAGATCGCCACGGCGCTCGACGGCCTCGCGCAGCGGGCGGGGCTGAACCGGACGAAGGGCTGGCAGCCGATCCGCGCGGCGGTCACCGGGTCGAACGTGTCGCCGCCGTTGCCGGAGTCGCTCGAGCTCCTCGGACGCGACCGGACGGTCGCCAGGATCCGGGCGGCCGCGCGATGATCCGTGCGGTCGCAGGCCTCGTTGCCGTGCTCTCGCTGGTCGCGGGCATCGGCGTGCCGCCGGCGACCGGGGTGGTGCCCGACGCCGCCTCCTTCACGGTTGCCGGCCTTCGCCCGCCGATCGTGTGGAAACCGATCCCGTTCGGAGCCCGGCGGAAGGCGGAGATGGCCGCCTACTCGAAGCGGCATTACGGACAGCACTCGTGGCGACTACGAGATCCTAAGGTCATCATCGAGCACTACACGGACGGAACGACCTGGCAGGGAGCTTGGAACACGTTCGCGGCCAACTCGGTCCACAATGGGGAGCTCCCCGGCACCTGTGCCCATTTCATCGTGGGCAGGGACGGCACGATCTACCAGCTGGTCCATCTGTGGATCCGGTGTCGTCATGCCGTGGGGATGAACTACACGGCGATCGGCATCGAGCACGTCGGCACGAGCGACCAGATGGTGCTCGGGGACGCGGCGCAGATGCATGCGTCTTTGCGCCTGACGCTCTGGCTGATGGCGAGGTTCCACATCAACATCGGTAACGTCGTCGGGCACAACGAGACGTTGTACAGCCCGTATCGGTTGGAGCTATACCCGTCGTGGCATTGCCTGGTGCACGCAGACTTCCCGCACTGGGCCATGAGGAAGTATCGGACCCGTCTGCGCGATCTGGCCGCCCGGCGAGGGGTGCCGGTCGGCAAGGGGCCGGTGTGGACGAACAAGTACGGGTGCTGAAGGGCACTGGAGCCCGGTCCTTGCCTGTCGGCGCCTGGAGGAGCAGGATGCCCGTGAGGAGGTCTGGACGGGGAAGGTCCTCACGTTGCTCGAGCGCCAAGACGCTCAGGGCGGATGGCATCAGGTGCTCCGGGAGGTCTGCTACGGCTGCGGCTGCCGCTACCTGTTCGCCGAGGACGACCACGATCTCGTCTGGGAACCCGGGCGCGATGTCCAGAACGCGTGCACGGACGATCTCTGCGAGTGTCACACCGCGTCGCTGATCGGCGAACGCCGAGACTGACGACTCAGAAGCGACCGCCTACCCTCCGCTGAGCGTCTCCTGCAAGACGAACCATGGGTCACCGCCGACGTTCGGCGAACGATCGCCCGAACCAGCGGCGACCAGGGAGTCATGCAGCGGCCGGAGCGGAGGCCAGATCGGCATCCGAAGTCGCTCGCGGATCTGGTCGGCGGCGTGCGCTGCCGTCGACGCTGGTTCCATCCGTCTCTCGGCCACGGCCAGAGCGGCGGCGGCGTCGAGCGCGTACCCCGCGCCCTCCAGGTAGCGGATCCGTTCAAGGATGGCTGCGGCTGCTACAAGCCTGCGACGGGCCCGATCGAGTTTCCCCTCCCGAAGGTCGAGCAGAGCGAGCTGGATCTGGGCCAGCGCCTGCAGCGGTTCCAGCCCGATCCGACCGGCCGCCGCAAGCGTCTCCTCGTGAGCGCTCCGGGCGCCGGCCAGGTCGCCGCGCAGTTCGGCAAGGCTGCCCAGTGTGAATGCTGCAAAGCCAACCCCCCAGTCGATGCCGCGCGAACGCATCACCTTCAACGCTCCGTCGAGTTCGTCGTCGACCTCACGGAGACGTCCGGAGCCGACCAGCACGCCGGTCTGCATGATCTGTGCGAGGGCCGCGTCGGTCTCGTCGCCAAGCTCTCGGAGGGTCCTTGTGGCGCGAGTCACCATCGGCTCGGCGCCTGCGAGGTCTCCGGTCTGGAAGCGCGCCGTCCCCGCCCACAACCAGAGGTGGGCTGCATCCATGGGCGCGGTATCGGGACCGACGAGTGTCGCCGCCGCGTTGAGCCAGTCGCGGGCCTCTAACAGCCGGCCCGACTGCCAGTACCACGGGAAGAGGTTCCACGACAGTTCCGCCAACGGGTGCATGGCTCTCTGCTCGAGGGCCCATCGAACGGCCGCCCGGAAGTTGTCCGTATCGGCCTCGATCACCGGCCAGTATCCGTACGCGTCCGGGTGGCGTACCACGTTGGCCGGCTCGGACGCACGCAGGAATCGATCCAGATGCCGGTCGCCGAACCGCGCCATCTCGTGGCGCTCGACGAGTCGTTCGTGAGCGTAGTCGCGCACGATCTGGAGCATCCGCAGCCTCGGCTGGCCCACCGTTTCGCCGGCATCGGACGCCAGTAGGCTCTTCTCGAGCAAAGACGACAGGACATCCAGCAGCTCGAGCCCGTCGTCGCGGCACACGTCCTCGATCGCCTCGAGGGTTGCGCCGCCCACGAACACGCTCAGTCGCGCGAACAGAGCCTGCTCGGACGGTGCAAGCAACTGATGGCTCCAGTCGAGGGTCGCCCGCAGGGTGCGTTGCCGCGCCGGCAGGTCGGGGCCGCCGCCGGCAAGCAGGTCGAGACGATGCTCGATCCGCTCCAGCAACGCCTCGGGTGGCAGGAGCCGGATCCGAGCCGCGGCGAGCTCGATCGCCAGCGGCAACCCATCGAGTCGTCGGCACAGTTCGGTCACGACCGCGCCGTTCGCCGGGGTGAGGGCGAAATCGGGCTGGACCGCCCGCGCGCGTTGCACGAACAGCTGGACGGCCGAGGGGACATGCTCCGATGATCGCGCGGCCGCGGTTCGCTCGGGCGACACGTCCAGAGGGGGAACCGGATACTCACGCTCGGCCTGCAGGCGAAGCACCTGCCGGCTCGTCAGCAATACCTGCAGTCGTGGGCAGCGATCAAGGAGCGCCGCTATCTGCGCGGCGGCGCCCACCACCTGCTCGAAGTTGTCCAGGAGGAGGAGGCTGCGGCGCTCGCGCAGGTACTCGATCAGCGCGTCGAGCGGTTCCTCCGTGCCCTCGATGCGTACCTGGAGGCGGTCGGCGATGGTGCGCATCAGCAGTTCGGGGCCGCTGACGTACTCCACCGAGACGTACGACAGGTCCGGTCCGAACACGTCGACGAGTCGCTGGGCAACTTCGAGAGCCAGCCGGCTCTTCCCGATCCCGCCCGCCCCGCTGAGCGTGAGGAGTCGCGTCCCGCCGAGCAGCAGTTCCGTCACAGCCGAGATGTCGGGATCCCGACCCACGGTGGGGTTCGGCGGCAGGGGTGGCGAGCTCACCGTTCTGGACGGCAGTTCCGTCGGGACAACGTGCGCGGCTTCGAAGCGTTCGCTCAGCAGGACCGCTGCGTCGTCCTGCACGAGCCCGGCCAGCTCGGCGGGGGTCTCGAAATGTCGGTAGGACGCGGAGTCCTCGGACTTCATCCGCTCGATCAGCTTCGACAGCCGCTCCTCTCGGTCCGGCGCCGGCGTCTTCAGATAGAGCAGCCTGGGGATCCCGGCCGATAGCAGATACTCATCTTCGAGCCCCGAGACGCTCTCGCCCGGCGCGACCCAGCCGTACCGCTGCCAGTAGATGCCGACGAAGATGTGGCTCTGCGCGAGGTAGGCCCGGTACAGCTCGCGAGGTGGGTGCGGGCGGGCGCCGAGCTCGAACATCACCGGTGTGAGGCGTAGCTGTTCGATCGCGCGACGGACGGCGAGGCGCTCGGGCGCGAGTTCGTCGAGCGGGGAGCTGACGAACACCCGCACGCGCTGATCGGGAGTGCGGATCGCGCTTGCGATATCGGGATGCGGACCGGCCGTCGCCTCACCTCCTTCGCCTCTCGAGTCTATCCACGCCCGGTTGTCGGATCGTTGGGTAGGGGAACGATAGATGCAGGACCGGGGCCGACGCTGCTACCACATGGCGTCATACTCCGCGCCCAGGGCCATGCGGAGCGTTCGCTCCGGATCAGCAGTTCGATGAGGGGTACGACGACGAGCGCCAGGACGGCCGCGCCGCTTCCCAACGCGACCCCGAGACCGAGTAGCCCCAGCAACCCGCCCATCGATACGGTCCCGAGGTCACAACGCGGTGTCCGGGTTGGATCGTGACGTCGTAGGTGAAGATGCGGCCGAGTGTCACGATCGCCCATGACCGCAGGACTACACCCAGGCGGCGATCGCGGGGCCGACAGCGATGCTCGGCCAGCCGCCCCCGAACACCCACAGCCGATGTTCCGCAGCACGGAACGCCAACACGAAGCCGCCCACGAGCGAGACCCCGACGAAGACCCGTGTGGATCGAACGTGTGCCGGACTCGTTGGCGAAGTATCGGGATCCGGCAGATGAGTTCCGTCGCCACCTACAGCACGATGAAGCCATCGAACACATCGCGAGTGGTCGCGGGTGTTGAGGACGAGCGGTTCAACCCTCTCCGTCTGCCTGGAGCTCCCGATGCTCCCGGACGATCACGCCGATCGCCCGCGCGACGCGACCTTCGCGCGAGCCTCACTGTTCACGATCGCGGTGGAGCATCTCGGGACGCAGCCACGAGACAGCCTAAGGCCGAGTCGAGGACGAAACGCGAAGAGGGCCCCGGAGGGGGCCTTCTTCGCTGGGAAAGTCGGGAGGGGTCAGGTACCTCCCCGGGGACAGCGCGCGCATCATCGTGCCCGAAACGGGATCGAGTCACGTCAGCCTTTCGGGCTACCGCGGTCCGCCCGATACGGTTTCCGCGACTCCTGTTCGCCTTGATCCCTCGCGACCACCGCATCCACGAAGCCGATCGTGACCCAACGGTGACTTACGTCCGGCCGCGACGGCCGCGAATTCCGTAGTCCGAACGGGGTTCGAACCCGTGTCTCCACCTTGAGAGAGGGCTTACCCACGTCCTGGCTGATCCCGGCTTGTCCCGCGCTATCCGTTCCCGCAGGTCAGGGTGTTAGGTCAGGATGCAGCGGGACGGAACGGGAAAGGTTAGGACAGGCGGACTGTCACCCAAGGTGTCACCCGTGGCAGCTTGCACGACACTTGTCACGATCGACACAAACGGGCACCTGTTCCCGCGGATCGACGAGAAGATCGCGGAGGGCCTCGACGAGCTGCTCCGCGCAAGCGCGGCGCGATGACGAAGCGCAAGCAGGGGCCCCCGACGCTCTCAGGCAGCACCTCCAGGAGCAGGTTGCGTACCTCCGAAAGTCGGGCGCGGCCTTCGATGATGGCGACACCTCGGAGGCGAAGCGTTTGGCGGTGGCGATCAGGAATCTCGTGCACGATACGGACAACTCGCACTCGGTGCTGGCGCAGCTGCACGCGAAAGAAAGGCTCCGTTTCGTCGACACGTTGCATGGGCCTGTCGCCTTCCCGGGTGCGATCTCGCTTGTCGCGGTAGCGCATCAGCTGGGACGAGATCGCGTCGCGGTCGGCCTGGTCTCGGATCAGCACATCGCGGAGATGGTCACGGGCTGATCGGCTGAGGGTTCGGAGCGGGTCGCGTAGGTCGGCGTCTTCGTCGAACCGCATCTCCCTCGGTGTCCGGAAGCCGAGGCGAGGACTTGGCACCCCGCTGCATCGTGCGTCGGGCGTCCTGAGGCACCCTTGGGGCAAATTCCCTACTGCGCGACTCGAACGTCGGATAGACATCCGCAAGCCGGAGGTCAACGATCGGCTGCATCGCTCCCTCCGATCCCAAAGGGGTGGTTGCCGATGCGACCTCTTCGTCCACGACGGGCCATCACGCCGCGTGCCCGTGGTGCTCGTACAGTCCCGCCGCAGTCTCACGTGAGGCGCGCGCTCGCGATCGCCCTCGCTGGCGTGCTCGTGTTCGCTGCGCCAGCGGCGTCGCTCGACCGGCCGGAGCAAAGGCTCGCGGCGATGACCAACACCGCGCGGCACCGGCACGACCTGCCGAGGCTCGTCGAGCGCGCGCGTTTGAGGGCGGCGGCCGAGCGGCAGTCGGTCCGGATGGCGAAGCGCGGACGGCTCTTCCACGGCTCCCTCGCGTGGACTTCGGGCCGTCGCTGCTGGGGGCAAAACGTCGGCAAGGGGCCAACCATCCGGGCCGTCTTTCGGGCGTTCATGCGGTCGGCGGACCACCGGGCCAACATGCTCGACCGCTGCTACCGGCGGGCAGGGTACGGAGTCGTCAAGATCCGCGGGGCCGTGTGGGTCACGGTCAACTTCGCAGGCTAACCGCAGATCGGTGAGCACGTGTTGATAGGCCCAAGATCAAGATGTCGCGAGGGCCTCGATCTCCACCAGCAGTCGAACCGCCCTCCGCCGTGCCTCGGGGTGCAACGTCAGCATGTCGGTGATGTCGGCCCGTGGAGGACGGATCTATCTCACCTTCTCGGCTGAAAGAGCGATGGCCGCCGTGTTGATGCGTTTGGATACTTCCCTCAGGAACGGTTCGTCGGTAGCGACGAAGGGTCGCTTCTTGGCGGCTAGACCTGTCTCAAGAA
>DASWDB010000095.1:0-16127 GCA_036395715.1 Actinomycetota bacterium
GTTGCGATCCGCCCTCCGAGAGCCGATCCCAAAGCCGGTCGATCTCTTCCTGCGTATCGCAGTTCACGACGAACGAAACCGCCGACGTGAAGGTGAAGCCTGGCTCCGCTCCGCCGTTCAGGGCGATGAAGCGCTGCCCGGCGATCGTGAAGTCGATCGTCATGACCTCGCCGACCGGGCCGGGCCAGCCCTCCATGTAGTAGGTCTTCCTCGCGATCGCCGCGTCGTCGAAGACGGACACATAGAAGTCCACGGCCGCCTCCGCATCCTTCTCGAACCACAGGAACGGGTCGATCTTCTGGTTCATGGTGTCCTCCCTCCCGGCCGGACCTTCCCGTCCGGCCCTCCACTCCTCACCCTCCCACAGTCTCGGGCATATCGGCGCCTGTTCCGGCGTTGTTGAGGCCATGTCGATCCGGGACGTGCACGGACCCGGCGACGAGGCACTCGACGCGTACTCGCGCGTCGTCACCACGGTCGCCGAACGTCTGACCCCATCGGTGGCGAGCCTGCGCGTCGTCCAGCGCGCCGGGCGAGGCGGCGTCGTGCAGGGTGCCGGCTCGGGGGTCGTGATCAGCTCAGACGGGTTCGCGATCACATCGGCGCACGTCGTGAGCGGGACCTCGCGTGGGTCGGCCGCGTTCGTCGATGGACACGAGGAGCGGTTCGAGGTCGTCGGTCGCGACGAGCTTTCGGACCTGGCGGTCCTCCGACTCGATGGACGGGACCTCCATCCGGCCGAGTTGGGTGACGCCTCCCGGCTCCGGGTGGGGCAGCTGGTCGTCGCGATCGGGAACCCGCTCGGATTCTCCGGCTCGGTGACGGCCGGGGTGGTGAGTGCGCTCGGACGCGCGTTGCCGCTCAGCTCGGGCCGCGCGACGAGGCTCGTCGAGAACGTGATCCAGACCGATGCCGCGCTCAACCCCGGCAACTCCGGCGGTGCGCTCGCGGATGGCCGAGGAACGGTGGTCGGGATCAACACGGCCGTCGCCGGGATCGGCCTCGGGCTCGCCGTACCGATCGACGACGCGACCCGGAAGATCATCTCGGCATTGATGCGTGACGGCCGCGTCCGTCGCGCCTACATCGGGGTCGCCGGGGGGAGCCGCCCGCTGCCCCCACGCGCCGCCGCCAGCGTCCGACGGACGAATGGTGTCGAGGTCGTGGAGGTGGTGGCCGACAGTCCCGCCGCGCGAACCGGTTTCCGTCCGGGCGACATCATCCTCGAGGTCGACGGCACCCCGATCGAGGACGTCGCGGACCTGCAGCGGTTGATGGTGGGCGAGGCTCTCGGCGGCCCGATGCGGGTCCTCGTGTGGCGCGGTGCGGACATGCTGACGATCGTCGTTCAGCCGGCCGAGCTGGAAGCTGCCTGAAGCATGGGTTGCGGACCCCCGATCGACCGCTGACGAGCTAGGGTCAACCTGATGGAAGAGCTACACGTGTGCAACCCTCCGATGGAGCAGCGGTCCGCCTCGGCACCGACGGAGTGGCAGTGCCCGGAGTGCTCGTCCTGGTGGGACGTCGAGCCCGGTGTCCCTCCGGAGGTGGCTCCGGCATACGACTTCCTGACGCACCAGGGGATCGTGCCTGCGAAGTGGGTGCGTAGGGAGAGCGACTGAAGGCGGATCCCGCCGAGCGGCGATCCTAGGCGCGGATCCCGAGCGCGAAGCGGAGTGCTCGATCGAGCGCCGCGAGCTCTTCTCCCGACAGAGTTCCGATGGGACGCGTCTGGAGGACGTCCTTGGGGATGGTTTGCAGCGAATCGCAGCTTGCGACCGAGCGTGCCCGTAGGCCGTGCTCGCGTCCGAGCGGTACCTCGGTGGGGATGCCTCGGATCGTCCGGGTGATCGGGGCGACCGTGACGGCGGTCCGCACGGCGATTGCGGCCGTCCTCGTTACCAGCAGTACCGGTCGCCGCCCTATCGAAGACGGCAACGTGGCCCAGTGGATCTCGCCGCGCCGCACGCACGCCTCAGCGTTCGGGCCAGGCGGCCACCCCGAGCGAACGGAGCCCTGCGAGCTCATCGAGGTCTTCGGGGATCCGCCGATATGCGTCTGCGTAGCGAAGATCGGCGATCCCTTCGTCGATCGACTCGAGATACAGATCGAGCGCCTGACGGATCACGCTGCTCCGGCTCTCGGTGCGGACTCCGGCCAGCCGGTCGAGAGCCGCCAGCCGAGCGTCGTCGAGCTGCACGAGCACCTGTCGGCGAGCCATGTGAACGACCATAGCATATGGACTACCATATGGTTCTCGCGCGCCGCCGTGACGGGCAGCACGTCCGGCCCTTGCGCGATGCTTGACGGTTTCATGCGTCCCCTCCTAGGTTGGAACCGATCCGGTCGTATCGCGCACACCTTTGGGGAGGGGATCATGCGCCGAGGCCTGACCGTTCTCGCGTTCGCCACCGTCGTCGCCTTGATCGGCTCGCTCACCGCCGCCGCATCGCCGGCGGTGGGCCCGAAGTCGACGCCACAGGTCGCTCCCGGCGTCGGAGCGGCCGCTACCTACAAGAATCCGCCGAACCCGATCTGCAGCATCGCGCGCCCGAGCGGCGCCACCGACTACCCGATCGACTGCGAGGCGGGTGTCGGGATCCACAACGAGGAAGCGATCGCGGTCGATCCCACGGATCCGGACCACTGGGTCGCGAGCGCCAACGACTACCAGCTGAAGGTCTCGAACGGCGGGCAGGTCGCCGCGTACGTGTTCTCTCGCGCCAAGGTCACGTTCGACGCCGGCGCCACCTGGACCACGCACCCGGTGCCGTTCAAGGGGTACACGGGGACCGGCGATCCCTCGATCGCCTTCGACGACCAGGGGAACGTCTACTTCGCGACGCTCGGGAACGCCGGTTCCAATCTTCCCGACGTCCTCGTCGCGCATTCGACCGACGGCGGCGCACACTGGACGCAGGTGCGAACGGCCGCCGGCAAGGGCTCGTTCTTCAGCACGTCGGTGTTTCCGGACCACCCCGTGCTGACCGCATGGGGCGACGGTAACGTGATCGTCACCTGGATCCGGTACGTGTTCGGACCGCACGTGATCATCCGGTCGGCGCCGATGGTGGCCCAGGCGAGCCACGACGGGGGAGTCTCGTGGACCAAGCCGGCGAACGTCTCGGGATCCGATCCGACGTGCGTCGGGCTCACCGCGCCGACGGCCTGCGACCAGACGTGGGGGAACGCGATCGCGGTCTCGCCGTCGGGCGAGGTACTTGCGACCTTCTACGACACGTACGAGTACACGCCGGACGGCGCCACGAACCTCGGTCGGACGAAGCACTACTCGGTGATGCTGGATCCCTCCACCGGCACGCTGGCGGACGGTCCGAACCTGATCGGACAAGCGTACGACGGGATCAACGAAGGCGACTTCCCGGTGAGCGTCGACGGCCGCCAGACGCTTCAAGACTCAGAGTTCCGACTGCTCATGCAGGGCAACATCACGGCCGACCCGACGGACGCCACCGGGAACCATTTCGCGGTGGTGTGGTTCGACGACCGCAACGCGTCGGCCCCGGTCCCGGCCGACCCGTACGCGGCCGTGACGAACAGCGACGTGATCGTGAGCCAGACGTGGGACGGTGGTGCGACGTGGAGCGCGCCGGCCGCGATCGCGCTGCCGAACGATCAGTTCATGCCATGGGCGGCGTACGACAGCAACGGGTCCCTCCGCGTCGGGTTCTTCGACCGGTCATACGACGCGGCGAACCACGAGTACGGCTATACCGTTGCGACGGAGACGTCGCCCGGGTCGCTCTCGTTCACCGAAGCGGAGGCGACGTCCGTGCTCTCGGACCCGACCCAGGGGAACGCGTGGTTCGCCACGACGGTCGATCCGGACTTCCCCCGTGCGACTCGGTTCATCGGCGACTACAGCGGGATTGCAGCGGTGGGCGCCGATGTGGTCGTCTCGTGGACGGACCTCCGCGACCAGGCCTGCCTACTCGGCGGCTGCGCCGCAGGACAGGGCCAGTACGTGGCGCAGATCCCGTAAGCGCGAGGGAGCGTCCGGCTTCCACCCGGCCCGAGCGGTTGACATGCCCGGCCACGGTATGCCATCGTTGGTGCAATCGTTTGCATGAGTGATGTTCGCGATCCGGGGGTGCTGGTTTGTCCGATGTAGCCTCCACGAAGCTGGGGTGGATCGGCGCCGGCCGGATGGGAAGCGTGCTCGCCGAGCGACTGCTCCGCTCTGGTCACGATGTGGCCGTCTACAACCGGACCCCTGCGAAGACCGAACCGCTGGAGGCTCTCGGCGCCGCCGCGGTGGAGGCCCCGTCGGATCTGGCGGACCGCAGCATCGTCTTCACGATGATCGGGGGAGACGCCGACCTGCTGGCCGTGATCGACGGTCCCTCGGGTCTGTTGACCGGCTCCCACGGGCCGGGGTTGCTGATCGATTGTTCAACGGTCTCGTCTGACGTTTCGGTGCAGGTGCGGCACCGGGCCAAAGAGATCGGCACGCCGATGCTGGCCGCGCCAGTCAGCGGCAACCCGAAGGTGGCGAACGCCGGGATGCTCAGCCTGGTCGTGTCGGGGCCGCGAGAGTCCTTCGAGATCGCCCGCCCCTACCTCGGGGTACTCGGCCGGTCCGTGACGTACGTGGGCGAGGTCGATGTGGCGCGGCTCGTGAAGATCGCGCACAACCTGCTGCTCGGCGTGGTGGCCGCATGTTTGGCAGAGATCACGGTGCTGGCCGAGCGTGGGGGCGTCGCTCGATCGGATCTGTTGGCGTTCATCAACGACTCGGTGATGGGCTCGCCGTTCACTCGCTACAAGACACCCGCCCTCGTGAACCTTGACTTCCATCCCACGTTCACGGGACACCTCCTTCGCAAGGATCTGGAGCTCGGGCTCGAGGCGGGCAGGGATCTTGCCGTACCGCTTCCGATCACGGCCGCGGCGCATGAGATCGTGACCGCCCTTGTGGATGGCGGACACGGAGACGAGGACTTCGCGGCTCTCCTCGTGCTGGAGGCGGCTAGAGCAGGCCTCGAGCTGGAGCCGGAGCGGGTCGACGTCGATGACGGATTGCATCCGGTCGACGATCTCGCACGGGCCGCGCGCCGGGACGCCTGATGTCGGAGTTCGCCCAGAGCGGTGTCCCGGCGCCCGGAACGATGCACGTCGATTTCGAGGAGCGCGTCGACTTCGACCGTCTCCGAACGCACCGGCTCGCACGTGCGCGTGACGCGCTGGGATCCTCGGAGCTGGGCGCGCTGCTGTGCTTCGACATGAACAACATCCGCTACCTCACGAGCACGAACATCGGCGAGTGGGCGCGCGACAAGCTGATGCGCTTCGCGGTATTGGCCGGCGACGCGGATCCCGTGCTCTGGGACTTCGGGTCCGCCGCGAAGGCGCACCGCCTCCACTCGCCCTGGCTCCGGCCGGAGGATTCGCGCGCGGGGATGACCGGTCTGCGCGGGTCGATCGCGCCGGATGCCGGCTTCTTCGCTCGTGCCGCCCGTGAGGTGAAGGGGGTCATGGACGGAGCCGGCGTCGGCGACATGCCGCTCGGCGTGGACATCGCGGAGATCCCGATGATGGGCGCCCTCGCCGATCTGGGTGTCGACGTTCGTGACGGCCAGCAGACCATGCTCGACGCACGGCAGATCAAGTCACGCGACGAGATCATGCTCCTCTCGACGGCTGCGGCGATGGTCGACGGGGTCTACCAGGACATCTACGAGGCGCTGAAGCCCGGCGTGCGTGAGAACGAGATCGTCGCGATGGTGAACGATCGGCTGTATCGGATGGGGTCGGACGATGTCGAAGGTGTGAACGCGATCTCGGGCGAACGATGCAGCCCTCACCCACACATCTTCTCCGACCGGATCATCCGGCCGGGCGAGCAGGCCTACTTCGACATCATCCATTCGTTCAACGGCTACCGGACCTGTTACTACCGGACGTTCGCGGTCGGCCGCGCGACCGGCAGTCAGCGAGACGCGTACGTGAAGGCGCGGGAGTGGATGGACGCGTCGATCGACCTCGTGAAGCCGGGTGTCACCACCGACCAGCTGGCGGCGATGTGGCCGACGGCGAGGGAGTTCGGGTTCGCCGACGAGATGGAGGCGTTCGGGTTGCAGTTCGGGCACGGTCTCGGCCTCGCGCTGCACGAGCGGCCGATCATCAGCCGTTTGAATTCGCTCGATCACCCGATCGAGCTGCGGGAAGGGATGGTCTTCGCGCTCGAGACGTACTGCCCCGCCGATGACGGACACTCCGCAGCACGGATCGAGGAGGAGATCGTCGTCATGGAAGACGGTCACGAGCTGCTCACGCTCTTCCCCGCCGAGCAGCTCGTCGTCGCGAACCCGTACTGAGTCGGGAGGAGATGGGGTTGGAGGACGTGACCACCGGGGCGGCGCGGCCCGTACCGGGCATCGATCCCGACCGGATCGAGGTGTACCGGTTGATGGTGCGACTGCGCGCCTTCGAGAAGCGCGCCTACGACCTGTTCCTGCAGAACCTGGTGAAGGGGACGAGTCACCTGGGGCTCGGTCAGGAGGCGATCGCCGCGACGTACGGCGTGGCGATGCGCGCCGACGACTACACGTTCTGCACCTATCGGGGACACGACCACACGCTCGCTCGAGGGGTCCCGATGGCGCCCGTGATGGCAGAGCTGCTCGGACGTGAGGGTGGCTTGATGGCCGGGAAGGGCGGCTCGATGCACCTCACCAGCGTCGCGCACGGGATGATGGGTTCCTACGCGATCGTCGGGGCGCATCTGCCGATCGCCGCCGGAGCCGCGTGGTCGGCGCAGGTGCGGGGCTCCGGTCAGGTCGTTGTCTGTTTCTTCGGTGACGGCGCTACGAACATCGGAGCGTTCCACGAAGCGCTGAACCTGGCAGCCGTGTGGCGTCTGCCGGTGGTGTTCGTGTGCGAGAACAACCTCTACATGGAGTACACGCCGATCGAGGCTGTGACCGCCGTGAAGCATCCCGCGGCGGACCGCGCCTCCGCCTACGGCTTGGAGTCCATCCTCGTGGACGGGAACGACGCGGACGCGATGCTCGATGTTGCGCGATCGACCATCGGCCGAGCGCGCGATGGCCAGGGCCCGTCGCTGGTCGAGGCCGTCACGTATCGACACGGCGGCCACTCGCGCGCAGATCCGGCGAAGTACCGGCCGGATTCCGAGGTGCAGGAGTGGTTCGCGCGCGATCCGGTCCTTCTCTTCCGGGCGACCCTCGAGGCAGCCGGGGCGCCCACGGAGATGCTCACCGCGATAGACGCCGATGTTGACCGCGAGGTCGACGAAGCGACCGAGATCGCCACGGCATCGCCGAGACCGTCGGTGTCAGTCATCGACCGGGACGTCTGGAGCGATGGAGGATCGGCGTGGCGGAACTGACGTACCGGCAGGCAGTCGCCGAGGGCATCGCGCAGGAGATGGAACGCGACCCGTTCGTGTTTCTGCTCGGCGAGGACGTGGCCGACGCCGGCGGCGCCTTCAAGGCCACGGTCGGGTTGCTCGAGCGGTTCGGACCCGAGCGCGTCCGCGACACGCCGATCTCGGAGGAGGCGATCGTCGGGGCGGCGATGGGCGCCGCGATGACGGGGCTCCGTCCGATCGCGGAGATCATGTTCTCCGACTTCCTGGCCACGTGCTGGGATCTGATCGCGAACCAGATCGCCAAGACGCGATACATGACGAACGGACAGGTCTCGATCCCGCTCGTGATCCGCACGGCGAACGGTGCGGGCTCGCGGTTCGGCGCACAACATTCCCAGAGCCTCGAGAGCTGGGCGATGGCCGTTCCCGGCCTCAAGGTCGTGGCGCCTGCAACCCCGGCGGATGCGAAGGGGCTGCTGGCCGGCGCGATCCGCGATCCGGACCCGGTCATCGTCTTCGAGCACAAGTCCCTCTACGCATCCAAAGGAGAGGTCCCGGAGGGTGAACATGTGGAGGAGCCTGGTCGCGCCCTGGTACGTCGTGCCGGCGAGGACGTCACGATCGTGGCGCTCGCCGCGATGGTGCCTCGCGCGTTGGAGGCGGCCGAGCAGCTCAGCGCGGAGGGCGTCGACGCCGAGGTGATCGACGTGCGTTCGCTGGTTCCGCTCGACATGTCGACGATCGGCTCGTCGGTCTCGAAGACATCGCGCATGTTCACGGTCGAGGAGAATCCTCGGCTGTGCGGCTGGGGAGCAGAGATCGCGTCGATCGTCGCGGAGGAGCTCTTCGACGACCTCGATGGACCGATCGTGCGGATCACCACGCCGCACGTCCCACTCCCGGCAGCCGACGAGCTCGAGGACGCGACCATTCCCTCGGTCGAGGGGATCGTCCGAGCCGTGGTGGCCGCCAGCGGCTGACACCGCGGCCGGTCCTAGACTCCCGTGCCATGGCGCCCGCGAACCTGAAGGACGTCGCCAGGCTCGCCGGGGTCCACACCGCGACGGCGTCGCGCGCCCTCAACGAACGGACGGCCGGGATGGTGAGTCCCGAGACCGTCGAACGGGTCCGGGAGGCCGCCGACGCGCTCGGCTACCGCGTGAACCGCGTGGCGCGGGGCTTGAAGATGCGCCGCTCGTTCACGGTCGGGATGCTGATCCCGGACATCACGAACCCGTTCTTCCCCCGGATGGTGCGCGGCGCCGAGGACTCGTTGCATGAAGCGGGCTTCACGCTCGTCTTGGCAGATACGGACAACGATCCAGATCAGGAACGACGCCATCGCGACGTCATGCTCGAGCGACAGGTCGACGGTCTCCTGCTGGCTACCGCGCGGCGTCGGGACCGCGTCATCGACGCGTTGATCGCCGCTGAGGTCCCCTTCGTGCTCGTGAATCGGACCGTCGATCGCGGCCGAGTCGCAGCCGTGATCCCCGACGACCGCGCAGGCATGGCGCTCGCGGTCGAGCACCTGTACGCGCAGGGACACCGCCGCATCGGCCACGTCGGTGGTCCCACGGTCACGTCCTCGGGAGCTCGCAGGGCCGAAGGGTTCCTGAAGGCCCTGCGTGCCCGCGGTCTGGAGCCGGGGCCGACCGCCGAAGCCCAGGGATTCACGATCGAGGCGGGACGCGAGGCTGCCCCCGCGGTTCTGGGCGCTGCCGCGAGGCCATCCGCGATCGTCGCGGCGAACGACCTCGTCGCGCTGGGCGTCCTCGACGCCGCCGACGCGATGGGCCTGTCGTGCCCGGAGGACGTCTCCATCATCGGATTCAACGACATGGCGTTCATCGATCGGCTCAGCCCACCGCTCACCAGCGTGCGGATCGACGAATACGAGCTGGGACGGCGAGCCGCGAAGCTGCTCCTTTCCCTGATCGCCGACCCTTCGTCGAAACGGAAGACGGTGATGCTCGCTCCCGAGCTGGTCGTCCGAGGCTCCACCGGCCCCCCGACACTCGATTGACAACCCGACCGACCCTCCCTACGATGCTGCCACGCTGCAAACGATTGCAGAGTCGGGTAGGATCGCGCAGCGGGGGGACCGCGAGGGGAAGGAACGGGCCATGACTCACGGGCGAGGCGGGGCGTTGTTGGCGGTTCTGGTCGCCGGGCTCCTGGCGGCATGCTCGAGCAGTAGCGGTGCGAGTTCCTCGAGCAGCGTCAGCGGGAGCACCTCGAGCCAACCCATCGTGATCGGGATCTCCCTGTCGCAGACGGGTGACTTCTCCGATCCCGGGAAGGCCGCGATGCGGGGATACCAGCTCTGGGCGGACACGGTGAACGCGAACGGTGGGATCCTCGGGCGCCAGGTCCAGCTCAAGATCGCGGACGACGCGAGCGACCCGGGACAAGCCGTGACGAACTACGAGACCTTCATCACGAAGGATCACGTGGACCTCGTCTTCGGACCGTTCTCGACGCTCCTGAGCGTGCCATCGGCGCAGATCGCGAACCGCTACGGCTACTCGTTCGTCGAACCGGCCGGCGGGGGCCCGGACATGTTCGCCGCGAAGCTCCCGAACGTGTTCTTCGTGCAGCCCGCGCCGGTGCTCGCGTGCGGCGATCCCTTCGTGAACTGGATCCTGTCGCTCCCTGCGGATCAACGGCCGAAGACCGCCGCGTACGTCTCGCTGGACGACCCGTTCGCGTCCCCGATCGCCGACGCGATGCAGGCGAAGTTCGAGGCTGCGGGCATCCAGACCGTCGCCAAGACGATCTACCCGCCCGAAACGACGAACTTCACGCCCATCGTCTCGCCTGTAGCGGCCAAGAGCCCGGACATGTGGGTCGGCGGCACGCAATCCGACGACGCCTACGCGCAAGTGAGATCGATGATCTCGCTGAACTTCAACCCGAAGTTCCTGTACCTATCGAACGGCGCGAGCTCACCGGTGGAGTTCCCATCGAAGGTCGGCGCGAATAACGTCAACGGCATCTTCAGCTGCGGCGACTGGTTCCCCAACTCGAACGCAAGCGGGAACCAGGACTTCATCAACGCGTACACCACCAGATACGGGGGCGACGCCTTCGGGATCGACTCCACATCGGCGGAGGCGTACGCGGTCGGGCAGCTGATCCAGTCGGTTGCCGCGAAGACCGGCTCGATCGACAACCAGACGATCACCAACACGCTGCACAGCGGGACGTGGCCAACGGTGGAGGGCAACCTCAGCTGGGACCAGTACGGCATGCCTCAAGGATCCGACATGCTCGTCGAGTGGATCGACCAGAAGCTGACCCCGGTCTACCCTGCGGACGTGGCCCTGCACGCACCCGTGTATCCCAAGCCGAACTGGGGCGGCTAGCCCGGCGGGCGCTCGGGCCGAGGAGGGGTCGTCGTGCGCCTGTTCGTGCAGGCCGTCATCCTCGGGCTGCTGGCCGGAGGCGTCTACGCACTGATGGCGAGCGGGCTGACGCTCGCGTTCGGGATCATGCGCGTGATCAACGTCGCGCAGGGCGTGATGATCATCCTCGGCGCGTACCTCAGCTACACGTTGTTCACGCACTTCAGCGTTGATCCGTTCCTGTCGGTCTTGTTCGTCGTGCCGGTCGTCTTCGCCCTTGGGGTGATGATCGAGCTGGTCTTCATCCGACCGCTCCGACCGAGTGACCGGGAGGAACTTTCGCTCCTCGTGACCTGGGCAGTGGCGCTGGGGATCGAAGGTGTGCTCGGGCTCGTGTACTCCACGACCTATCGCTCGACGATCCCGTCGTACGCGAACAGAGCGTGGAGGATCGGAGGGTTCGCGGTCCTTCAGGTGCAGGTATACGCCTTCGCGTTGTCCATCGTGATCCTCGCCGGGCTCGGGCTCATGCTCGCGAAGACGAGGTTTGGCCGTGCCGTCCGGGGGACCGTGCAGAACCCCGCGTCGGCGGCCTTGCTCGGTGTCGACGAACGGAAGGTTGCCGCGATCGGGTTCGGGTTGAGCGTCGCGACGGCCGCCGCGGCCGGTGCCGTCTACGGGGTCGTGACGCCGTTCAACCCCGGAAGTCACTACGACCTGATCTCGTTGCTCCTCACCATCATCGTGCTCGGCGGCATGGGCAGCCTCCCCGGCACGGTCGTCGCAGCGATGCTGATGGGCGTGTCGCAGGCGCTGCTCGCGACATACATCTCTCCGACATCGGCGAAGCTCACGTTCTTCATCCTGCTGATCGTGATCTTGGTCGTGCGGCCCCAAGGGCTGTTCGGGGCCGTCGAACGGGGCAAGTTGTGAGGGCGGTCAGCCGCTCCGGTGTTGCGGTGACCGTCGTGATCCTGACCGCGCTTGCCGCGTTCCCCTTCGTCTTCCAGGCGAACTGGGTCGTGAACATCGCCGTGTTCACCATGATGTACGCGGGGCTGGCGACGGCCTGGAACCTGCTGGGCGGCTACTCGGGCTATATCTCGCTCGCCAACGCCGCGTTCTTCGGCGTGGGCGCCTACGTGATCGCGAACCTGTTCCCGACCAGCGGAGGCCCGCCCGGCGACGCCCCGTTCCTGGTCCTTCCGCTCGTCGGGCTCGGCGTGGCCATCCTGTCGCTCCCGATCGGCTGGGTCGCGTTCCGTACCCGGGGCGTGACGTTCGCGATCGTCACGATCTCGCTGCTGTTCGTGGCGCAGACCCTGGCGTTCCTCATGCGCTCGTTCACTCGAGGCTCCCAAGGCATGGGCATCGGCGTGCCTCGGTTCCCGGTGGCCACCTATGAGCGGCCGTTCTACCTCGTCTTGCTGGCGATCTTCGTGTTCGCGGTCTTCATCTCCTGGTACGTCCGGCGGGCCAAGCTCGGGCTCATGCTGTTCGCGATCCGCGACGACGAGGACCGCGCGCGCGGCCTGGGGGTCGACACCGAGGTCGCGAAGCTCGTCACGTTCGCCATGAGCCTCGGGATCACGGCGATGATCGGCGGCGTGTGGGCGTATTACATCACCTACATCTATCCGCGGTTCGCGGTGGACCCGCTGATCACGATCGGCATGGTGCTGATGGTCTTCCTCGGCGGGAAGGGAACGCTCTGGGGACCGCTGCTCGGCGCGCTCCTGCTGGTGCCGGCGCAACAGCTGCTCGCGCAGAACGCAACCACGGCACGTTGGTACCTGATCCTGTACTCAGGGGTGTTCCTCCTGGTGATCCTGGTGCTCCCGCGCGGGATCATCCCCTCGGTCCAGGACCTCGCCGCGAAGTTTCGATCGAAGAGCGACGGGGAGACATCGCCACCCGCGGCGACGGTCCCGCCGGTCCCCACGGAGATCGTTCCGTGAGCGTCGAGACGCTTCTTGAGGTCGACGGCCTGTCCAAGCGGTTCGGCGGGGTCGCCGCGGTGAGCGGGGCTACGTTCACGGTCGACACCGGGACGATCACCGGTCTGATCGGGCCCAACGGGTCGGGGAAGACCACGGTCTTCAACATGATCACCGGGTACCTGAGGGCCGACTCCGGCATGGTGCGGTTCGAAGGCGGGCGCGTCCGCCGCCCGAACCCCCGTCGCCTCTACCGTCGTGGCCTATCCCGCACCTTCCAACAGGCACGGGTGTTCCCGGAGATGACGCTCGTGGAGAACCTCGTGGTGGCGGTCGCACAACCTGCGTGGGCTCTTGGCCGGCGGGGGATCCCGCGGATCGACGCCGGACGGGCCGGGGAGCTTCTGGAACGTTTCGGGTTGGGGAGCCATGCGCACCGCAAAGCCGGGGAGCTGTCGTTCGGCCAACGGAAGCTGCTGGAGTTCGCGAGCGTGCTGATGGGTCGTCCCCGCCTGGTCCTCCTGGACGAGCCCGCCTCTGGCGTCAACCCGGTCATGATCGAGCAGATGGAGCGTCACATCCGCGACGTTCACACCGAGGGCGTCACGTTCCTCGTCGTGGAGCACGACATGAACCTCGTGATGCGTCTGTGTGATCCGATCGTGGTGCTCGACCACGGGGCCAAGATCGCGGAGGGGCATCCCGCCGACGTCCGGGCGAACCCCGCGGTGCTCGAAGCGTACCTGGGGGGCTGACCGACGATGGACGTGGTCCTCTCGATCCGAGGCTTGTTCGCCGGCTACGACAGGGGCGACATCTTGCGGGGGGTCGACCTGGACGTCGAACGCGGGAGCGTGACGTGCGTCATCGGTCCGAACGGCGCCGGCAAGTCCACCGTGCTCAAGGTGGTGAGCGGGCTGCTACGTCCGCGCGCGGGCGGCGTGGCGCTGGACGGCGAACTGATCTCGGGCCGGTCGGCGCGCCAGATCCTGGATCGCGGCGTCGTCCACGTGCCGCAGGAGCGGAGCCTCTTCCCTTCGATGAACGTGTGGGACAACGTGCTGATGGGCGGGTACGTGCTGTCACGCGCCGCGCTCCGAAAGCGGGTCGACGAGATCGCGGTGCGGTTCCCCATCGTCCGCGAGCGCCGCCGCGAGCGCGCAGGATCGCTGTCGGGCGGTGAACAGAAGCTCGTCGAGATCGCGCGGGCGATGATGCTTGAGCCCCGGGTGGTGCTGATGGACGAACCCTCGATGGGACTGGACCCGAAGGCGCGTCGAGTGGTGTTCCTGACGATCCGACAGCTCAACGATGCGGGCGCGACGGTGCTGTTGGTCGAGCAGAATGCGCGTTCGGGGCTGGAGATCGCCGGCCGCGGCGCGGTGATGGAGACCGGTGCGGTGCGCCTCGAGGGGGTGGCTCGGGATCTGTTGGACGACCCGGAGGTGGCGCGCCTCTACCTCGGGAGCGCCGCTCGGTCGTTGGAGGACCGGGGCTAGCCTGCGAGGTCAGGATCGAGTTCGGGCGGTGGAGAGCCCCCAGATCCACCGGGCGGGTGTCCGGACTTGGCGGGCAAGGAACGGGCGTACGTGACGCCGCGCTCGACCCACGTGGCGAGCTGACGCTTCTCCCGAACGTGCTCCGGGTCGACGCGGAGCCAACCGTCCATCGCCCGACCGCGCATGACCATCGGGTGCGCCTTCGTCGTGGAGACCAGCTTGTCCGACGCCGCGGGGTCGACCCGCACGAGGATCCCGCCCTGACCGCTCGCCGCGACGGCCATGTTGCCATCGATCAGGAAGGCCAGCCCGCCGAACATCTTCTTCTCCGTCAGACCCTTCTCCGCGGCCAAGAGCCCGCGGATCCGGTCTGCGAGATCCTCGTCGTATGCCACGGAGGACCACCTTACCGAGGGGCGCGATGCAGTAGGCCAACCCTCCGTCGTACGGTCAGCCGATTGACCGTCCTCGAGCACGGCGCGGATAGTCGGAAACCTGCCGGCGCCGGAGGGGCCTCATGGCACATCAAGCCGCATCGGGTCGGGGCCGTACCGCTTGGCGCGAGGAGATCCTCCAGGAGCGGGATCGCCTCGAGATGGAGCTCGGCCGGAGCGATGTCGTTCTGGATCCATCGGGCACGAAATACATCCACGCGAACCTCGATATCGCGAGCGACGCGGCGACACGGATCCACAAGGGGTTCGAACGCATCCGCAGCTGGTGGGCGGGCATCGATTCCGTTGCTGGATGGCGATCGATCCACGCCGCGAAACAGGCGCTGTACGACGGCCTGCCAGAAGCGGAACTCCGGGCTCAGCTCCCGATCCTTCGGTCGAAGGTGACGAGGTACCTGGATCCGAACGATGCGGAACGGATCGCCTACGAGGGCTGGATCAAGGGTGCGGCCGACCCCAAGCAGCCGATCGACCGGGTGCGCCTGCGCACGGTCCGGTCAGCGGTCGATGGCGTTTCGGACGACCAGTACGACAAGATCCACCGGTTCCGGAACACCCTGTACCTCTTGTTCCTCGGGGTGATCATCCTCGACATCGTCCTGATCCTGCCGGCCGCCGGTTGGCTCCCGATCTGCGCCCCGCCGATCGTCCCCGGCGGGGGATCCTCGTGCCCGCCGGTTGGGCAGGTCGAACTGGCCGGCTTGATCGGGGGAGTGCTGGCGGCTGCCGCGGCGCTCTTGCGGATCCCGGTCGCGCACGAGCCCTACAACCTGAAGAGAGCTCAGACGCTCGTCAAGCTCCCGCTTAGCGCGTTGACGGCGATCGTCGGTCTGATGCTGGTGCAGTCGAACGTCATCGGAGCGCTGCAGCCGGAGGCCACCTCTGCGGTGTTGGCGTACGCCGCGATCTTCGGGTACTCACAACAGCTCGTGACGCGGCTCATCGATCAGAAGGCCCAGTCGTTGGTCAGCCCCGAGATCAACCAGACGGTATCGAGTTAGTGGTTCCACACTCGGTCAGGGAGGTATCGCCGAGGCGTAGGTGACCCGGAAGAACGCCAACACCGGCGGTCCGTCCGGTGTCACGGCGCTCACCTGGACCTGGGTCGGGTCGGCTGCTCCGAATCGCAGCACGATGTCGTCTCGGCCGGGCTGGTTCGGATCGTAGAGGTGGAGCGTGACCTGGTCCCCTTCGACCTCGTACCCCGCCACCAGGACCTGGTGGTCCTGCTTGAGGTCGAACGGGCTGGAGGACTTCAGCGTGATGAGCCCGATCGGTGATGGATGACCGCCGTCGATGTCGGCGCGAACCTTCGGCCACTCCTCTCGGACCATCTGCCATGATCGCCCGTGCGGAGCGAGGCCGAAACGGGTCCAGAACGTCTCGCCATCCGGCAACAACGGGCTCATCAGCTCCAGGTACCGCGCCGGTCCCCGCGGGAGGTCGAAGCTCGCGAACAGACGGTCGACGAGGTAGTCGAACAGCGATCCCTCGCCCGGAGCGGTCGTGTCCTGCGGCGGCGTTCGCCCGGCCTC
>DASWDB010000096.1:0-3270 GCA_036395715.1 Actinomycetota bacterium
ACCAGCCGTTCGGGTTGTCGTGGATCTGCTCCTTCACGTAATCGACGATGAACGGGGGCGTCGGCAGGTGGATCTGGCCGACGTTCTTCGGCAGCCCGAGCGGTTGCTTCTTCGCCCGGGCTCCGCGTTGGTACGTCACGCCCCCGTTGGTCGGACCGAGCCCGATCATCCGGTTGAGGACGTCGTTGCGCCGCAGCCACGCCTTGTGGGGTGCCTGGAGCGGGTCGTAGTAGTTGGGCGCCCGGATCAGTCCGGCCAGCAACGCCGCCTGCGGCAACGTGAGTCTCGAGGCGGGCCTGTGGAAGTAGTACTGCGCCGCCGTTGCGATGCCGTAGACGTTGTTCCCGAGGTAGACCTGGTTCAGATACATCTCGAGGATCTTGTTCTTCGTGTACTTCTGCTCGACGCGCATCGCCAGTGCGACCTCTTGGAACTTGCGACCGAACGACCGGTTGGTCGGATCGCCGAGGGTGAGCTTCACCAGCTCCTGGGTGATCGTGGAACCTCCCTGGACCACTTTCCCGGCCCGGATGTTCGCGGCCAGGGCGCGCAACATCGACGAGGGATTGAGGGCCCCGTGTTCGTAGAACCCCGAGTCCTCGATCGCGAGGACCGCGTCGCGGGCGATGGGCGCGATCTCACGCAGCGGCACGATCTCGCGGTTGTCGAGGTAGACGCGGGCGAGCACCGTCTTCCCGTCGTTCGCGTAGATGGTGGAGCGCTGGGGGATCGGCGGGATCCGCGTGAAGTTCGCCCCGGCGGCGTCGAGCCGCTGGTTGAGCTCCTTCACGCCGAGGCTCAGGCCCACGAACGGGGGCGCGATCACGACCGCCGTCAGTGCGGCCGCGGCAACGATCACGGGCACGAGCAGCAGCAACGCGACCGGCTTATATGCCCACCGGTCGGTGACCGGACGCGTCGGCGTCCGGTGGGAAGGCGGCAACGAGGTGCGCATGGGGCTCGACGCGAGGATACCCCGAGGGGGTCGGTACGATGGCACGTCCATGAACGCGCCGCTCCGCCTCGCGCTGGTCGTCGGCGTCCTCGGCTCGTCGATGACAGCTGCCCTGGCTGCGGACGCGCAACCGACGCTGCCGCCGGTCGACGTGGTCAAGGTCGAGGGAGCGCTCGACCGACCCCTGCTCGGATTCGTCAACGGGATGCTGGACGACGCCTCGACCCGAGGTGCGACGGTGGTGCTCGAGGTCGACAGCGCGGGCGGCATCGGACAGGCAGCCGTCGGGCTCGCCGATCGCATCGCGAGGATGCCGGTGCCCGTGATCGTGTGGGTCGGCCCGGTGCCTGCGCGGGCGAGCGGCGCGGCGATGCTCCTCATGCTCGCGTCCTCGTTCTCGTCGGTGGCGCCCCTCACGCAGACGGGACCCCTGGACCCGGTGGACCTCCTGCATCCCGACGCACCGATCCCGGGTCTCGACGCCCAGATCGACGGCTGGCTGCGCGCCCGTGGTCGGACGGTGGACCGCACGCACGAGGACGAGGCGCTCGACGCGCAGCAGGCCGTGGACGACGGCTTCGCCGAGGCGGCGTACCCCTCGGTCCTCGCACTGTTGAACGGCATCGACGGCACAACCGTCCCCATGCCCACCGGCCCGGTCGTTCTGCACACGCACATCGCGTCCACCGACGCCGAGGCACTCGCCGGCAGAGGTGTGACGATCCGGTTCGGCGAGCTGGGGCCCGTGCGAAGGGTCGAGCACGCCGTGGCGTCGCCGTCCATGATCTACGTCCTGCTGGTCTTCGGGCTCGCGTGCCTCGCGTTCGAGATGACCCAGCCGGGGTTCGGGTTCGCCGGGTTCGCGGGGCTGTTCCTCCTGGCCCTGGCGGCGTACGGCATCACGGTCGTTCCCCCGACCTGGATCGGTCTCGGCGTCCTCCTCGTCGGGTTGGGCGCCCTCGCCCTCGATGTTCGCCTGCGACGGTTCGGGGTCCTCACGTGGGGAGGGACCGCCGTGTTCGCGTTCGGGTCGGTGCTGGTCTACGAACGCGTGGCCGACCCGATCCGGATCTCACCCTGGCTGCTGGGCGGCGCGACGATCGCGGCCTTCCTGTTCTTCGGGTTCGGGCTCACGGTCGCGATCGCCTCGCGCGACCGGATCGTCTCGACGCAGCGGGGGCTGATCGGATTGGTCGGCGAGGCCCGCGGGAAGATGGCTCCCGACGGACCGGTGTTCGTCAAAGGCGCGCTCTGGCGCGGGCGAAGCCTGGGCGAGCCGATCGCGACCGGCACGAGGGTCCGGGTCCGCGGCGTCGACGGGCTCGTGCTCAAGGTGGAACCGGAGTCGGAGACCCTGGCCCCCAACGATTGACCCGGTTCGCTGCCCGGACGACCGATGTGGAGTTCCCGTGATCCTGGCGTCGCGGGAATCTCGTGCGGCCCCGTTCGCGAACAACCGGGTAGATGGACGTGGCCTTCGGATCGTGGTCGGAGCGCGCCGTCTGCCGGGGGCAGGACGCGGCGTACTTCTTCGCCCCGTCGTACTTCGAGAAGCGAGCGGAGAAGAACGCCCGTGAGGCGATCGCGAAGGCCCTGTGCGTTCGCTGTCCCGTGCGTCAGCCCTGCCTGGAGTTCGCCCTGGATACGCGCGATCCTCATGGGGTCTGGGGCGGGATGAACGAGATGGAACGTCGGGCCATCCTGCGGGCTCGGGACCGCGAACCGACGGAGCAGCGCCAAGCCGTGTGACCTGGGGGCCGCCGGGCGTGCGAGGATGCCCGGCATGAACGACCAGCGGATCCTGGACCGGCTCGGTGAGCTGGGGATCGACCTCCCGCCGCCTCCCGCCGCGGTCGCCGCGTATCTCCCGTGCGTCGTGCACGGCTCGCTCGCCTTCGTCGCCGGACAGATCGCGATGAGCGACGGCGTCGTCCTGTACCCCGGGTCGCTCGGGGATCAGGTGAGCGTCGACGAGGGGGTCGACGCAGCGCGACGGGCCGCTCTGCAGGCCCTGTCCGCCTTGCGCGACGCGCTCGGCGGTTCGTTCGAACAGCTCGAGCGGATCCTCCAGGTGACCGTGTTCGTCGCCGCGGCGCCGGGCTTCCTCGACCATCCGAAGGTCGCCAACGGTGCGAGCGAGCTCCTGGCGGAGATCCTCGGGGACGGCGGCCGGCACGCACGCGGGGCGGTCGGGGTGTCGTCGCTGCCGCTGGGCGCTTCGGTCGAACTCGTGATGACCGCGGCCGTGCGGGACGCGTCGTAGCTCAGTCCTCGCGCGGGAACCGGACGTCGCCCCGCCGCCGGGTGATCCCCTG
>DASWDB010000097.1:0-2287 GCA_036395715.1 Actinomycetota bacterium
CTGGAGAAGAAGTCATCGCCGGCCTTCACGTGGACGAACGGTACGTGCAGATGCCGAGCGAACGTCTCTTCGACCTGCTCGGGCTCGCCCGCACGCAGGAGCCCGGTGTCCACGAACACGCACGTCAGCTGATCGCCGACTGCCCGGTGCACCAGGAGTGCCGCGACGCTCGAGTCCACGCCGCCGGACAAGGCGCAGTAGACCTTCGCGTCGCCGACGGTGGCGCGGATCCGCTCGACCGCATCGTCGATGATGTTGGTCGGCGTCCAGTCGGGGAGCAGTCCGCACCCGTCCACCAGGAATCGCTTCATGACCGCCTGGCCGTTCGGTGTGTGCGACACCTCGGGATGGAACTGGACGGCAAAAAGGGCTCGGTCGGGGTCTTCCATGCCGGCGATCGGGATCTGGTCTGTGGAGGCCGTGACGCGGAAGCCCTCCGGAGCCCGGGTGACGGCGTCCCCGTGGGACATCCAGACGGTGTCGGTCGCGGGGAGGTCGCGAAGGAGGAGGGTCGGCTGTGATACATGCAGGACGGTCGCGCCGTATTCGCGCTGCCCCGTCGCCGCGACCTCGCCGCCCAAGGTCCGGGCCATCAACTGATGCCCGTAGCAGATGCCGAGGACCGGCACGCCCAGGTCGAAGATGTGCGGGTCGAGCTGGGGTGCTCCCGCCTCGTAGACACTCGCCGGACCGCCCGACAGGATGATGCCGGCCGGGCGCTTCGCGGCGAAGGCCTTCGCATCCAGATCGTGGGGCACGAGCTCGGAGTAGACGTGCGCCTCCCGGACCCGACGTGCGATGAGTTGCGCGTACTGCGCCCCCAGGTCGACGACGAGGACCGGCCGGGGCTGCTCGGGCATCGACTAGTGGCCCATCCCCACCCGTTGCTGGGTCTGGTACGTCTTGCCCTCGGTCTTGATCGCCGGGGCGATCACCAGCTCCGCCTTCTGGAACTCCTTGATCGTCTCGTAGCCGGTGGTGGCCATCGAGGTCGCGAGCGCGCCGAAGAGGTTGAAGGTGCCGTCGTTCTCGTGCGCCGGCCCCACCAGGATCTCCCGGAGCGACGCCACCTGCTGCGTCTTGACGTGGGCGCCACGAGGCAGGGTCGGATGGAACGTCGCCATCCCCCAGTGGTAGCCGCGACCCGGAGCCTCGAAGGACCGTGTGAGCGGGGAACCGATCATCACCGCATCGGCTCCGCAGGCGATCGCCTTCGCGATGTCGCCACCGGTGCGCATGCCGCCGTCCGCGATCACGTGGCAGTACCGCCCGGTCTCGTGCTGGTGCTCCCGGCGAGCTGCGGCTGCATCGGCGATCGCCGTCGCCTGCGGCACGCCGACCCCGAGGACTCCCCGGCTCGTGCACGCGTTCCCCGGTCCGACACCCACGAGGACGCCGACCGCTCCGGTCCGCATCAGGTGCAACGCGGTCGCGTACGACGCGCACCCTCCAACGATCACCGGGATGTCGAACGACGGGACGAACTCCTTGAGGTTGAGCGGCTCGTGCTGGCTGGAGACGTGCTCGCCCGACACGACGGTTCCCTGGATCACGAGGATGTCGAGCTCCGCCTCGAGCACCAGCTTCGCGTAGCGCTCCACACGCTGGGGAGTGAGCGAGGCACAGGCGACGACGCCGCCGGCCTTGATCTCCTGGATGCGACGACCGATCAGGTCCTCGCGGATCGGCTCAGCGTAGAGCTCCTGCATCCGGCGGGTGGCCTTGTCGTCCGGGAGCCCCGCGATCTCGTCGTAGATCGGATCGGGGTCCTCGTAGCGGGTCCACAACCCCTCGAGGTTCAGACACGCGAGGCCACCGAGCTTGCCGACCTCGACCGCCGTTGCCGGCGACACGGCCGCGTCCATCGCGGCGGCCATCATCGGCAGACCGAAGGTGTACGCGTCGATCTCCCAAGCGATGCTGACGTCCTCGGGGTCGCGGGTCCTCCGCGACGGAACGATGGCGACCTCGTCGAACCCGTAGGCCCGTCGCGCCGTCTTGCCGATGCCGATCTCGAACTCCATCCGCACCCCCTAGAGAACACGAACGCCCACCCGTCGCCGGGTGGGCGTCCAAGGCCTACATGGCGAGAGGGTAGCAGACCGCTCTTGGCGTCCTGGGAGGTGCTACGGCGCGCGGACCGCGTACAGTGCGCGCTCGGCTTGCGCCAGATGGAACCGGTCGTGCCCGGCGATCAGCCGGAACGTCAGCTCGTAGCTCTCGGGTCCGCGCTCCGCGTGGATCCCGAGACGGTCCCTCCGCTCCTCAGGGGTGCGGTACCACAGGG
>DASWDB010000098.1:0-1579 GCA_036395715.1 Actinomycetota bacterium
GTGGGAGCGGGTGGACGGCGGTTCCGCTCAGGTCGGGCCCTCGACGGCTCCCTCCGAGGGCGGCGTGACCGGCTCACCGAGCTGAGACCTCCGGCGAGCTCGCCTGTGGATGCACCGCCGGGTCGGTCCCCATGTCGGCGAGCAACCTCTCGACCTCGCTTCGAAGGGCGGAGAACACCTCGGCCACGCTTCCACTCGCATCGATCACCTTGAAGTCGTGACGCGTCGCCAGCAAGCGAAACTCCTCCAAGAGAAGGCGCTGATACTGGACGAAGCTCTCGAACATGCCCTGGACGGGAAGGAAGTCCTGTCCGGACTCCCAGTAGTCGAAGCCCGTGCTTCCGACGATCCGGGGAAGGAGCCGCTCAACGTCGATGTCGAGGTAGACGACGAGATCGGGAACGAGCGCGAACCCGTACAGGTCCTCCATCCATTCGATGGGCACCCCGCGGACGACCGCCCTCGCGATCAGCGAGAAGATGTAGCGGTCGGCGAGGACCATCATTCCCGCCCGGAGCCCCGGCATGATCTGCCGCTCCAAGCGATCCCAGAAGTCCGTGGCGTAGAAGAGGTTCAGCGTGATCGGGTCGAGCGTGTGTCCTTCCTTGGCACGCTGGATCCCGGGTCCTGCAAGATCCGAGCGAGTGAGCCCGGTGTCGAGCACCGCGTACCCCTCGTCCTCGAGCCATTCCTTCAGAAGCGCCACCTGTGTCGAGCGACCCGTTCGGTCGGTGGCCTCGATGACGATCAACCGGCCCGGAAGCACCTCGCCCTCGATCCCGGGAGGCCGTTGGCCGTAGAAGGTCAGCGCGGTCATGTCCTCACGCCCATGCGCCCGCACCGTCCCTCACGTATCTGCCCGTGAGACCGGCCTGCCGCAACGCATCTTGGATTCGCCCGTGGTCGTTGCGGGTCACCCCGGCAAGATGCCGCTTGACGATCCCACGCATCTCGTGCTGCTGTTGCACCAGGCTCTGCGACGCATCCACTCGCACGAGGCCAAACTCGTCGACGAGCCGATCGTACTCAGCCCGGATCAGTCCCTGGAAGAGCCTGAACGATTCCTCAGGGTCGGAACTGAGACGAAGATCCATTCCCGCCTCGTAGTACTTCAAGCGGAGCCTGCCCCCCGCAAGGCGCTGAAGGGCCTCCGTCAACGGGACGTCGAAGTAGAAGGCGGCGGTCGGCTTCACGGCGAACGAGTAGAGGCGCCGGAGCCACGTCGGGTCGACTCCGCGGACGGCATCGCGCGCGAAGGCGGTGAACACGTACCGGTCGGCAAGGACGACCGCACCGGCCTTGAGCGCCGGGAGGATCTGCGCGTGCGTCCGGTTCGCGAAGTCCGCGGCGTGAATCAGGCTGAACGAAACGGGAGACAGGAGCTTCTTGTTCTTTCCACGGCGGGTCGTGCGCTTCACGATTGGAGACGAGTTCCACTCAGTGAACACCACGAGATAGCCTTGGCTCACGAGCCATTTGTGCAAGAGATCGAGCTGGGTGGTCTTCCCGGACCCGTCGATGCCCTCGACGATGAACAACCGGCCGGGAAGGTGCGGGTCTTCACGCAGGGAAGCCATCA
>DASWDB010000099.1:0-10317 GCA_036395715.1 Actinomycetota bacterium
GGTCACGAAGGCGATCCAAGAGGTGAAGCGGGCGATCCTGTTCGAGCGCTTCTGAGCGAGGTGACGCCGAGCGAGGTGACCCCGGTCTTCCAGGTCTTCCAGGTGTTCCAGATGCCGATGGTACCGACCTTCTTCGAACGAGTAGCCCGCTCGTGACGCAGCCGACAGCGTGTTCGTGAACACGGTGCCCGTGCCCCCGTCAGCGGGCGACACCTTGATCGGGACGCGGATCTTCCCGTGCATGAACGGATGGATCTTGTAGTGGTAGCGATACACGCCTGCGGCTTGGAACGTGACTGCGGCCGACGTCGCACCCGGCCGGCGGTGTGATCGTCAGGAGGAGCACGGCCAGCGAAGCAACCGCGATGAAGCCACGACGCATGTCAGCAGCCCCTTTCTCCAAGAGGAACGACGTACTACTACGCGCGGCTCCTGGACCCGGTTCATCGGGTAGCGTCCCCTCCGATGACGCACAGGGTGGTCCTGATCCCCGGCGACGGGATCGGCCCGGAGGTTGCGACCGCGACCCGGCTGGTGCTCGATGCCACGGGGGTCGACCTCGCATGGGAGGAACGACCGGCCGGCGGTGCGGCACTCGAGAGCCATGGGGCCCTCCTTCCCGAGACCACGCTCGAGGCGATCCGGGAGTGCCGGACTGCGATCAAGGGCCCGATCACCACCCCGGTCGGTGAGGGATATCGCAGCGTCAACGTGGCGCTCCGGCAGGGACTCGACCTGTTCGCCGCCGTCCGGCCGGCCCGATCGCTCCCCGGCGTGCAGACGAGGCACCACGACGTCGACCTGGTGGTCGTCCGCGAGAACACGGAGGACCTCTATCGGGGGATCGAATTCGCTCGAGGCACGCCCGAAGCGATGGCCCTCAGGGGGGAGCTCCACGATCTCGGTGGCTTCGAGATCCCCGAGGACGCGGGGATCACCTTGAAGCCCATCAGCGTCTCCGGGGCCAGGCGGATCGTCCGCTTCGCGTTCGAATACGTCCGAGCCAACCGGAGACGGAAGGTGACGGTCGGCCACAAGGCGAACGTGATGCGGTACTCCGACGGCATCTTCCTCGAGACCGCGCGCATGGACGCCGCACACTACCCGGACGTCGTCTGGGAGGACGTGCACATCGACACGCTCTCCGCACGGCTGGTTCGCTCGCCGCAGGACTTCGACGTGCTACTCCTGCCGAACCTGTACGGAGACATCCTGAGCGACCTCTGCGCGGGTCTGGTGGGAGGGTTGGGCCTGATCCCGGGCGCGAACATCGGATGGGAGTACGCCGTCTTCGAACCGGTCCACGGCAGTGCGCCGGACATCGCCGGCAAAGGCATCGCCAACCCCATCGCGATGATCCTCTCGGGCTCGATGATGCTCCGCCACCTGGGGGAGCTCCGAGCCGCGGATGCCGTCGACCGAGCCGTCGACGAGGTGCTCGGCCGCGGCCGCGTTCGGACCGCGGATCTTGGCGGCCGTGCGAGCACGCTCGAGATGGGTGAGGAGCTCGCGAACGAGGTGGCCAGCGCCGACGTCGCCTAGCGCCGCTTCCTACTGTCGGTGGCGATCATCGGGACCCCGACCGGGATCCGCGGGGGAGCTGTCAGCAGCCCGGCTGGCCGTGGTTCCCGCAGCACCCGGTCCGCGCGGCCTTCAGGCGGTTCTTCGCCGTGAGCCGGAGCTTCGTGCTCACCGGCGCGTCGTACGTCGACCAGTTCGTGAAGAAGTTCCTCGTATGGGCGCGGGTGAGGTTCACGAACCGCCACATCCACGCGATCGTACGGTTTCCGCCAGGGAACGCGCACGGATCTGGCGACCTAGAGCGCCGCGAGGTCCGCGCACTTCGCGCGGATGCCGTCGGCAGCCGTCCGAAGCTTCGCGAGCTCATCCTCGTTGAGGTCGAGCTCGACGATCTCCTCGACGCCGGCTCGCCCCAGCCGCGCCGGGACGCCCACGTAGATCTCGGAGATCCCGTACTGCCCCGTCGCCCAGGCGCACACCGGGAGCGTCGCCTTCGTGTCGTTCACGATCGCGTCGACCATGGACACGACCGACGCGCTGGGGGCGAAGTACGCGGAGCCGGACTTCAGCAGCGCCACGACCTCGGCGCCGCCGTCGCGCGTGCGCTGGAACAGACGATCGAGCGTCTGCTCGTCGACGAGCTCGGGCAGCGGCCGCCCCTTCACCGTGGCATGCCGCGGCAGCGCGACCATCGAGTCGCCGTGCGAGCCCAAGGTCATCGCTTGGACCTCCGTGGGCGAGACGTCGAGCTCTTCGGCGATGAAGAAGCGGAGGCGCGCCGAGTCGAGGACGCCGGCCATCCCGACGACGCGCTCCTTCGGGAAGCCACTCTTCTCCGCCGCGAGGAAGGTCATCTCATCCAAGGGGTTCGACACGACGATCAGGATCGCGCTCGGCGAACCCGGCACAACGCTCGCGATCACGTCGGTCATGATGGTCGCGTTCTTCCCGAGCAGGTCCATGCGGCTCATGCCGGGCTGTCGGGGGAACCCGGCCGTGATCACGACGATGTCCGAGCCGGCCGTGTCCGCGTAGTCGTTCGTGCCGGTGATCAGCGGTGGATAGCCCTCGATCGGCGACGCCTCCTTGAGGTCCAACGCCAACCCCTGGGGCTTGCCTTCGATGATGTCGATCAGACAGACCTCGCCGAGCCTCTTCTCGACCAACCGCATCGCTGTCGTCTGCCCGACGAAGCCACTGCCGACGACGGTGATCTTCACGCGCTCGCTCCTCGCCCCGATGGTGAGGGCCATGGTAACGGCGAACCCGCGACGAGCTACAGGCGAGCGATCACGGCGTCGGTCATCTCCGCCGTGCCCACGGTCGGGCGATCGTCGTCCGAGGCTCGAAGATCCCGGGTCACGTTGGTCCCGTCCCGCAGCACCTCGGCGACGGCGGCCTCGATCGCGTCCGCGGCGACCGCTTCTCCCAGGTGCCGAAGCATCATCGCCCCCGAGAGCGTCGCCCCCACCGGGTTCGCACGGTTCACGCCGGCGAGCCTCGGCGCCGTCCCATGGGTCGCTTCGAACACCGCCAGCTCGCGTCCATCCGACCCACCGAAATGCCCACCGGGCGCGACGGCGGCGCCACCGATCACCCCGGCGCAGAGCTCGGCGACGAGGTCGCCGTACATGTTCGGGAGCACCAGCACGTCGAACCGCTCCGGTGTTTGGACCAGCTGCATGCAGAGCGCATCGATGATCCGGTCCTCGAACTCGATCTCCGGGTACTCGCGCGCGACACGGCGGACGACCTCCAGGAAGAGCCCGTCGGAGAACTTCATGATGTTGGCCTTGTGGCTCGCGGTGACCTTGGCGCGCGCGTTCGCACGCGCATAGCCGAAGGCGAACCTCGCGATCCGCTCGCTGCCGTGCTCCGTGATCTCCTTGACCGAGATGCCGCTGTCCGACGGAACGACCACCCCCGTGGTCGAGGTGACGAAACGGATCAGCTCCTCGGCCGCGGGGGTCCCCATCTCGAGCTCGATGCCGGTGTACATGCCCTCGGTGTTCTCCCGAACGACCACCACGTCGACCGCGTCGTAGAGCGAGGGGACCCCCGCGTACAGCCGGCACGGCCGGACGTTCGCGTACAGGTCCAGCGTCCGGCGGAGCGCGAGGTTCAGGCTCCTCATCCCGGACGCCGGCGGGGTCTCGACGGGACCCTTAAGGGCCACGCGGTTGCTGGTGATCGACGCGAGCGTGGCCCTCGGCAAGGCGTCGCCGGTTCGAGCGAAGACGCCGGCCCCCATCTCCCGGCGATCCCACTCGATCGGGACGCCGGTCGCCTCGATCGTCCGACGGGCGGCGCCGACGACGTCGGGGCCGATCCCGTCTCCCGGCAGCACGGTCACGCGGATCGCCATGGTCGGTCAGGGTAGCGGCCGACGGCACCCGACCCGACTATCCTGAGCGACATGAGCGATAAGGGGCTGCGCGAGGTCATCGCCGCGCAGACGAGCATCTCCGATATCGACGGGACGGCCGGCCGTTTGTGGTACGTCGGGTACGAGATCGGCGACCTCGCTCACAACGCGAGCTTCGAAGAGGTGGTCTACCTCCTCCACAACCTCGAACTGCCGGGGAGGGCAGAGCTGGAGAAGCTGAACCGGTTCTTGGTCCGGGAGCGCGAGCTCCACCCGTTCCTCGCCAGGATGATGCCGACCCTTGCCCAGAACACCTCGCCGATGTCGATGCTCCGGACCTCGGTGTCCGCCTCCTCCGCGTTCGATCCGGACGGCTGGGACGAATCCCCAGAGGCCGAGTACCGCAAGGCGATGCGCTTGATCGCCGAGACGCCGTCGCTGATCGCGACCTTCGACCGGGTCCGGACGGGGCGCGAGGTGATCCCACCGGATCCCGGGCTCTCGCACGCCGCCAACTTCCTCTGGATGCTGCACGGCCAGGAACCCGATCCCGAGGACGCCGATGCCTTGGACACCACGTTCGTCCTCTACGCAGACCACACGATGAACGCGTCAACGTTCACCGCGAGGATCATCGCCTCCACGTTGTCTGACACGTTCTCGGCGATGACGGGTGCGATCGGGGCGCTCAAGGGGCCGCTCCACGGCGGTGCGAACGAAGAGGCACAGAAGATGGCCGAAGAGGTCGGCAAGCCGGAGAACGCCGAGGCGTACGTCCGCGACCGCCTGGCGCGGAAGGAGAAGATCTTCGGGTTCGGACACGCGGTGTACAAGACGATGGACCCGCGGGCGACCGTGTTGAAGCAGCTCTGCAAGGACCTGGGTGAGCGGCGGAAGCAACCGAAGTGGTACGAGATCTTCTCCGCGCTCGAAGAGACGACGTTCGAACAGAGGGGCCTCTACCCGAACGTCGATCTGTACGCGGCAGGTGTCTACCACATGCTCGGGATCCCGACGGACCTGATGACGCCCATCTTCGCCCTCGCCAGGATGGCCGGCTGGACCGCGCACGTGCGAGAGCAGTACGCGAACAACCGCATCATCCGCCCCGGCTCCGAATACGTCGGACCGCGGGATCGTACATACGTCCCGCTCGACGAGCGATGACCCACTCGCCCGCCCCTCCCCCTCCCCCGCCACCCGCCGGCATGCCCGTGCCCGGCGAGCACGTCGCTCCCACGAACGGTCTCGCGACGGCCTCGCTCGTCCTCGGGATCCTGTCGTTGGTCCTGTTCTTCACCATCGTGATCGCGTGGGTCCTCGCGATCCTCGCGATCGTCTTCGGCGGGATCGGCATGAGCCGCGCGAGCCAGGGAGCACCCAACCGATCGATGGCCGTGGCCGGACTCGTGCTCGGGATCGCGGGGATCGTCGTCGGCATCATCTTCGTCGCGGTGATCACGACGTCGGTCCGGCAGGTCGACGATCGGTTCGGCCGTTCGATCCAGGTGTGCGTGAACGCGCAGAACTGTTGAGCCGGCGCTAGATGGTCGGTCGGGGGAACAGTCCCGTTCGCTCGATCAGATCACGCGTCACCGCGTCGTGACCCATCGCCATCACGTGGATCCCGGCGATGTCGGGGATCGTCTCGATCGCCTCGACGAGCGCAACCGTGAGGTTCATCCCGACGACACCCGCGTCCTCACCGGCTGCCTCGAGCGCGGCGATCGTCGGCGGCGGGACGCGCACGCCGGGGAGCTTCTCATCCATGAATCGCGCCTGCTTGGCGCTCCGGAGCGGCGTGACCCCGATGATCACCTTCGCGCGCTCGAAGAGCCCGCGGGAACGCATCGCGTCTGCCCAAGCGACCAGCCGATCGGCATCGTAGACGATCTGGGTGGTGACGAAATCCGCGCCGGCGTCGAGCTTCGATTCCAGCTTGGACGGGTCGTACGGGTCGGCGAAAGGTACGTCGGCGACACCGATCAGGTACCGGGGAGGGTCGGTGAGCTCCGTGTTCGAGAGCGTCGTTCCATCGTCCCGCATCCGGCGCGCGAGGGCGATGACGTCGCTCACGGTCAGGTCGCCGACCACGACCGCGTCCGGATGATCCCCCACGTGGACAGGGTCACCGGAAAGGCAGAACACGTTCCGCGCGCCGAGCGCCCACGCGCCGAGCAGATCAGCCGTGAGTCCCAAGCGGTTCCGATCGCGAGCCGTGAGTTGCACCGTCGGCTCGATCCCCGCGTCCGCAACGAAGCGGACCCCCGCGAGCGGCGACATGTGCGCGCTCGCAACCGGGTTGTCGGTGAGGTTGACCGCGTCGACGTACCCGACGAGACCCCGCGCATGGTCGGAAACGGGGTCACCCGATGCTCCCTTCGGGGGAACGATCTCGCCCGTGACCGCGAAGCCCCCGCGAGCGAGCAGCGCCGCGAGCCGTCCGGGGGGACGCGTCACGGTCGCCCGTAGGCCTGCGCCTCGGCGGCCTGGACCGTGTTGACCAGGAGCATCGCGACGGTCATCGGACCCACGCCTCCGGGCACCGGGCTGATGGCCCCGGCGATCTCCGCCACCTCATCGAACCGAACGTCACCGACCAGTCCGTGATCGGTGCGGTGCACCCCGACGTCGACGACGGTGGCTCCCGGCCTGACCATGTCTGCGCCGATCAGTTGCGGCACGCCGGCGGCCGCGACGAGGATGTCCGCGCGGAGCGTGTGGGCCGGAAGGTCTCGGGTTCGGATGTGTGTGGACGTCACGGTCGCGTTGCCCCGGACCGAGTTCTGCGTGAGCATCACCGACAGCGGCGCCCCTACCAGCTCGCCGTACCCGACGATCGTGACCTCGGCGCCTTCGAGGGGAACGTCGCACCGGAGCAGGAGCTCGACGATCCCGTACGGTGTGGCGGGGAGGAAGCCCGGGCCTCGTCGCACCATCATGCCGATGTTCCACGGGTGCAGGCCGTCGACGTCCTTCTCGGGCAGGATCGCCCGCTGGATGTCGAGTTCCGGGAGATGGTTCGGAAGCGGAAGCTGGACGATGATGCCGTGGATCTCCGGGTCGCGGTTCAGCCTGCGGATGGTGGCGAGCAGCTCGTGCTCCGTGACGTACGCGGGGAGATCGACCTGCTCGGACCGGATCCCGACGTCGGCGCATGCCTTGTGCTTCTGTCCCACGTAGATCCGTGAGGCCTGGTCGTCGCCGACGAGGACCGCCGCCAGGCCCGGGATGATGCCCTTGTCCGCCAACGCCTGGACCCGCTCCGCGACCTCCGAGCGGATCTGTGCGGAGGTGGCCCTGCCGTCGAGGATCCTGGCGGTCACCCGGGAATCCTACCGGCCGCGATACGGGAGGCGGATGGACGCGGTCAGTGTCGGAAGTGCCGCGTCCCCGTGAGGACGACCGACATGCCACGCGCCTCCGCCGTCTTGAGGACCTCCTCGTCCCCCTTCGACCCTCCCGGGTGGATCACGGCCGTGCACCCCGCGTCGGCGGCGACCTCGAGCGCGTCGGGGAACGGGAAGAACGCGTCCGACGCGAGGACGGCGCCCTTCGCGCGGTCTCCGGCCTTCCGCGCGGCGATCCAGGACGAGTCGACGCGCGACATCTGCCCGGCGCCGATCCCCACCGTCGCTCGGTCCCGCACGAACACGATCGTGTTCGACTTCACGCGCCACGCGATCGTCCAAGCCAGCAACAGGTCCTCCCATTCCCGTGCCGAGGGCTCCCGCGACGACGCGACCTCGAAGTCCGACCGCGACTCCCCCATCACGTCGACGTCCTCGACGAGCGCCCCCCCGGGGATCGTGCGGATGTCGAGGCTCGTCGTCCGTTCGAGCGGAGCACGCACCACCCGCAGGTTCGGCCGGCCGGCGAACACGGCGAGCGCGTCATCGGAGTAACCAGGCGCGACGACGACCTCCGTGAAGACGTCCCGCATGGCATCGGCGGCCGGCCCATCGCACATGGCGTGGAACGCCACGATCCCGCCGAAGGCGCTCACGCTGTCGCACTCGAACGCTGCCGCGTACGAGGCCGCGCACGTCTCGCGTGCCGCTGCGCCACAGGGGTTGTTGTGCTTGACGATCACGCCCGAACGCTCGGGAAGCGCGATCGCGAGGTCGTAGGCTGCCCACGTGTCCAGCCAGTTGTTGAACGACATCTCTTTCCCTTGCAGGACCTCGGCACCGCCGAGCACACCGGGGCCACCGACCTCCTCATAGAGGGCACCGCGCTGATGCGGGTTCTCGCCGTAGCGGAGATCGGAGACCTTCGCCAGCGAGAGACCCGCGAACGAAGGCAGACCGCCGTCGTGCGCGTCCCGCTCCGCGAACCACCGCGCGATCGCCACGTCGTACGCGGCCGTATGGGCGAAGGCCTCGGCGGCGAGCGCGGATCGGCTGGCGCGGGTGAGGCCACCCGCTCGCGCGATCTCGTCGAGGACCGATCCGTAGCGGTCCGGACGCACCACGACCCCGACAGACTCGAAGTTCTTCGCCCCGGCACGGATCATCGCCGGGCCGCCGATATCGATCTTCTCGATCACGTCGTCGAGCATCGCGCCGCTCGCGACGGTCTCCCGGAAGGGGTACAGGTTCACGACGACGAGGTCGAAGGGATCGATCCCGCGCTCTCGGAGCTGCGCTACGTGCTCCTCGTTGCGACGATCGGCCAGCAGCCCCGCATGGATCTTCGGGTGGAGCGTCTTCACGCGGCCGCCGAGCATCTCGGGCGTCCCCGTCACCTCCGCGACCTCGGTCACGTCGACGCCCGCGGCGCGGAGCGCCGCGGCCGTTCCCCCGCTCGAGACCAACTCGACGTCGAGCCCGCGCAGCCCCTGCGCGAGCTCGACGATCCCCATCTTGTCGTAGACCGCGAGCAGCGCCCGACGGATCGCCCGAACGTCGCTCACGACTCCTCCCCGACGATGCGGACGCGCCTGCCGTCCACCCTCAGCCGTCCGTCGATCATCGCGCGGACGGCCCGCGGCAACAGCCGGTGCTCGACCTCGTGGATCCGAGGTTCGAGGGAGTCCCAGTCATCGTCCGGCCGGATCTCGACGGCCTCCTGCAGCACGATGGGACCGGCGTCCGTCCCTTCGTCGACGAGATGAACGGTGACTCCCGTCAGATGGACACCGTAGGCGAGAGCGTCCCGGACGCCGTGCATGCCCGGGAAGGCTGGGAGCAGCGCGGGATGCACGTTGAGCCACCGGCCCTCGTAGACATCGAGCACCCGTTTGCCGAGCACCCGGAGATACCCCGCGCTAACCAACACGTCGATCGCTCGGTCGAGGAAGAGATCCAGGACCGCCTGATCGAAGCTCTCCCGATCGGGGAAGGAGACCGGCTCGAGGACCGTCGTGGGGATCCAGGCAGCCTCGGCCCGATCCAGCGCCCGGATGCCCGGACGGTCCGACAGCACCAACGCGAGACGGGGCCTGATGACCGGATCGTCCATGAGCGCCTGCAGGTTGGTGCCCGATCCAGAGACCAGGACGGCGATCCGCTCGCTCATGGAGGCGGCCATGCTACCGCCGAGCGTGGCCAACAAGCGGAGACGGTAAGCTGAGCGATCTAGGACCGCCGAGAGCTGGAGGATCGCAGTGAAGAAGTGCCCCTACTGCGCGGAGGAGATCCAGGACGAGGCGATCAAATGCCGGTATTGCTTCAGCGATCTGACCGCTCCACGCGCGGAAGCCATGGCGCAGAAGCCCGATCCGGCCACGCAGGCCTCGGACATATCGGCCTCGGACATGTCGGCCTCGGACATGTCGGCCTCGGATATGTCGGCCTCGGACATGTCGGCATCGAGCGGGGCGAGATCGACCACGTCCGCTGCGTCGCAGCCAACCCCTTGGGGTGGCGGGGAGCCCACACCCACGCCCGAGCCGTCCACGGGGTCCGGGGTTCCGTCGGGGGCGGCGCAGAAGTACACGCACTCCGGATATCGATACGTGCTCGGCTATGGCGAAGGCTTCTTCGGTATCTGGGATCGCCAGGACCCGAGCGCCCCGACCGAGCGGTTCCCGCGCACCGATGATGGCTGGCGTCAGGCATGGCTGCGCTTCGTCGCGCAGGAGCCGAACCACGTCGCCGTCCCCGAAACGGCCGGCACGGGTGCGATGGGCGGGCCGCAAGGAGCGTCGCCGACCACGCCGCAGACCCAGCCCGACCCGAGCGACAGCGCGGTGGTCCAATACACGCACACCGGCACCCGCTACCTGTTGGGCTACGGCCGCACGTTCTTCGGGATCTGGGACCGGCAGAACCCGAGCACTCCGGTCGAGCGCTTCCCGCGGACCGATGACGGGTGGGGCCAGGCCTGGCGCCGCTACACCCAGATCGAGAACAACTTCAGCGAGGTCGGCGCGTAGCGACCGCATGCCTCAGAGCGCCCCGCGCATCGCGCCACGGTCCGCGACCATC
>DASWDB010000100.1:0-3713 GCA_036395715.1 Actinomycetota bacterium
CGATGCACGGATCCGGACCTCGGTGCCGACGGGGATCTCCTGCGTCTCGCGTCCATCCGCCGAGACCAACCCGGGCTCGTCCCCGACCACCTCGAGGCTCACGACCCTTCCCGCACCGAGGACGAACGATCGATCGAAGACCATGTGTGCGGCGATCGGCGTGACGATGAGACACGGCACGTCCGGCGAGACGATCGGGCCCCGGGCGGAGAACGAGTACGCGGTCGACCCCGTCGGCGTGGCCACGATCACGCCGTCGGCCGAGAACGTCGTGACGTACTCGCCGTCGACGGCGACCTGGAGTCGGATCAGCCGGTGTCGTGCGCGTTTCTCCACCATGATCTCGTTCATCGCCCACTGCGGCGGGAACGGATCGCCACCGCCCGGCTCCGCCACGACGGCCAGCCGCTCCTCGATCGCGGCACGACCGTCGAGCGCCTCTCGGATCAGCGGTGCCGCGTCGGCCGGCTCCACCTCTGTGAGGAACCCGAGGCGGCCCACCTTCACGCCCAGGACCGGCGAGCCGGCCTGCGCCGCAACGTGAGCGCCGCGGAGGAAGGTCCCGTCGCCGCCGACGGCGACCACGAGGTCGACGTCTGCCGCACCTCCCCGGAGGACGATGCACGCGATCCCGTCCTGTTCCAACGCCGATCGGAGCTCCCCGGCTGCGTCCACGGCTGCGGGTCGGCCTTCGTGGATGACGAAGCCGACCGAGCTCATCTGCGGAGCCCCTCCCCCTCGCGCACCGCGGCCTCCAGGTCCACGGCCGAACCCGATGATCCGGCGACGAGGTGCAGCGGGAATTCCACATTGCCCGCGGGTCCCGGGAGTGGGGACGCCATCACGTTCAGCGGCTCGAGCGACACCGAGCGTGCGGTCGCTATCACGCCCGACAGGGCGCGTCGCCATACGTCCGGATCGCGGACGACGCCACCACGACCCACCTGTCCTCGTCCCGCTTCGAACTGGGGCTTCACCAGGACGACGAACGTCGCTCCCGGTGCCGCCACCGCGGCCAGGGTCGGCAGGGTCAGGCGGAGCGAGATGAACGAGAGATCGGCCACCACGAGGTCGGGAACGCACGCGAGGATCGAGGGGATCAGGTCGCGCACGTTGGTCCGGTCCATCACCGTCACCCGTGGATCCGTCCTGAGGCTCCACGTCAGCTGCCCGTACCCCACGTCGACCGCGATCACCCGAGCGGCGCCCCGTTGCAACAGACAGTCCGTGAACCCGCCGGTCGACGCACCGGCATCCAGGCAATCGCGACCACCGGGATCGACCGCGAAGCGATCGAGCGCCGCGGCCAGCTTGCCGCCTCCCCGGGAAGCGAACGGTCGAGGGGAGGCCGACAGCGCGACCGGAGCGTCGTCCGCCACGAGCGACGCGGCCTTGGTCGCTTTGATCCCCGCAACGGTGACGCGACCGGCGTCCACGGCCGCCTGCGCCTGGGACCGACTGGCTGCGAGCCCGCGACGCACCAGCTCCGCGTCGAGGCGCCGGCGACCCATCGTCGAGGCTCGCTACACGTTCCCGCTCGTGGAGGTCTTCTTCGCCGCGGTCTTCGTGGACGAGGCGCGCTTAGCAGATGTCTTCTTCGCGGCGGCACGGCGACGACCTGATGCGGTCATGCCCGCGCCGCGCTCGAGCTCGCGGACCCGCTTGCGCAAGGCGTCCAGTTCGTCCTGGGTCGCGACCCCCATCTGACGCATCTGGTCCTTGATCTCGTCCTGGATGGCGGACCGCAGGCGAAGGCGGTTGCGTTGGGACCACTCCATCATGTCGGCGGCCGTCTTGGCGACCTGTTCTTTCGCGGCCCCGGGCTCGAGGAAACCTTTCGCGAGCTCCTGGGCTCGAGCAGGGGTCAGGTTGCCGATCGTCGCCTCGAGCGCCTTCCGTATGTCATCGACCCTGGTCATCGTAGGACCTCCCTGTGGTGAGGGTTCGCGACCAGCATACCGATGGGAGCCACGGGTCCGTTCCGTCACTCGTGATCCACGAGCAGATTCAGGCGCTCCGCGACGTAGGTGGGCGCTGCGCTCGCCGTCGACATGTCGGCCGCCGCGGAGATGCCCGTGAGGACGAGCACGGAGTCCCATCCCAGGCGCCGCGCCCCCTCGATGTCCGTGTCGAGGCGGTCTCCGATCACGAGGGGCCTCCCGCCCCCTGCGCGCGCGAGCGCCGCTCGGAAGATCGGCTCGTTCGGCTTGCCCACCACCTCGGCGTTCACCCCTGTGGCCGTCTGGATCGCAGCCAGGATCGCGCCGGCCCCCGGGAGCGTGAGCCCGTCTTCGACCGGGTACGACGCATCGGCGTTCGAGGCGACCAGCGACGATCCGCGTTGGATGAGCACGCACGCCGCGGCGAGCTTCGCGTAATCGAACCCCCGGTCCCAACCGACCACGACCGCTTCGGCTGCGCGCGTCCCGTCGGTGAGGGTGAGACCCGTCGCCGCGAGCGCCGATCGAAGGCCGTCATCGCCCACCACGTAGACGCTCGCGACCCCGCGCCCGCTGAGCAGCTCTGCGGTCGCGAGAGCGGACGTCTCGACCTCGTCCGGCCGAGCTTCGATCCCGAGGCCCGTCAGGTGCTCCGCGATCGCCTCGGGGGTCCTGGACGAGTTGTTCGTGATGAACGCCAGCCCCTTCCCGAGGCTCCGGAGGCTGGCGAGCGTTCGGGCGGCTCCTTCGACCGGCTCCGCACCGCGGTAGAGCACGCCATCGAGATCGAAGAGGAACGCGTCGTAACCGTCCGCGATCATCCAGCGTCGGTCACCGTCGGCCGGCACCGGACAGGCGGGCAACCACGTGCTCGTAATGCGAGACGCCCGGAACCAGGGCGTTGGCCAGCTTCGCGTGCCCGAGGGCACGCTGGCGCTGGCCGGTCCGCTCGCATGCCAGGGCGAGCGCGAAATGTGCATAGTCGTCCGAGGGGTTCAGGGCCACCGCCTTCGTGAACTCCCGCCTGGCCCTCGTCGCCCGGCCCGACATGAACAGCGCTCGGCCGAGCGCCTCGCGGATCGATGCCTTGTCGGGCTCGAGGAGCTTCGCACGCCCGAGGATCAGGGCCGCTGCATGCGGGTGGCCGTCGTGGAGCATCGCGCTGCCGCGCGAGTACAGCTCGTACGCCGGTGCCGGTTGTTCGTGCCTGCTATACAGGGCGGGTGCCACGCCTCTCCCCCTTCCGCGGTCTGCTGTACGACCCATCCGTCGCCGGCCCGCTGGACCACCTCACCTCCCCACCGTATGACGTTATCAGCGAACCCGATCGAGAGGGACTTCGGTCGCGCAGCCCCTACAACATCGTGCGCGTCGACCTGATGGAGGGTGCGAGGCACGACGGATCGGACGGCCGGTACGCCACGGCCGCTTCCCTCCTTTCCGACTGGCGCGCATCGGGGGCGCTCGTGGCATCCGACGGGCCTCGCTACTACGTCTACGAATTCCGCTTTCCGTTGGACGGCGCCCGCCGTCGTCTCCGCGGGTTGGTTGGGGCCCTGGAGCTGGAGCCGTGGGGTGGGACGGTCCTGCCGCACGAAGACACGATGCCCGGCCCGATCGAGGACCGCTTGCAGCTGCTTCGCGCCACGAGGACGCACCTCTCTCCGATCTACGGAACGATCGCCGGTCCGTGCGATCGGCTCAACGAGCTCCTGGATCGAACGATCGGTTCCGCTCCGATCGCGATCGTGTACGACGAAGAGGGCGTGGAGC
>DASWDB010000101.1:0-2666 GCA_036395715.1 Actinomycetota bacterium
GCCTTCTTCGTCCATCCAGCGGGCCATTCCGCGGCACCCAAGGCTTCGTGGATCGCTTGGGTGGCCTCTTTGAGCTCCGATTGGATGATCCGCCGGGCCGCCCGAGCGTCCTTCTTCTCTCGGCGCCGCACGACGTAAAAGCTGGCGATCGAGGTGATGAGTGCGCCCACGATGACGCCGATGAGCCCGAACGCTGCGGCAACTCCATCAGCGTCAGCGAGCATCGATCTCCCCCAGAACTCGGATGACTCGTCGCCGGGCGCCCGGGTACATCGTCAGCATTCCGATGATGTCGGCCCAGTCGTCGCCTCGCTCGTCGCGGTAGCGCATCAGTCGGGAGGAGATCGCATCGCGGTCGGCTTGGTCGCGGATCAGCACGCGGCGGAGGTCGTCCCGGGCTTTCGAGTCGAGCGTCGCGAGAAGAGCACGGAGCTCGGCGTCCTTCGTCATGGCTGTGCCGAGCCATCTTGGGTCACGATTCCGCCTCCGCCTCGATCCCGTCGATGAGCCCCACCAAACGGCGACGGCCATGCGCGTAGATCCTCAGGATTTCGACGACCCGGGCCCACTCCTCCGGCCTCCGGTCGCGATAACGCAACTCATGTGAAACGAAGAATTCGGCTTCGGTCTGACTAGCCAGGGCGCTGCGGAGGGTACGGCGGAGAGTCGGGCTGAGCGTTTCCAGGAGAGCCCGTCCATATTCGTCTTCGTCGAACAGGTCAGAAATAGAAGTCACCCTTGCGCTCCCACGAACGTCTGTGGCCACCCGAACAGCTCGGAGATCCGCCGATAGGCATCCGGGCTCGGCATCCGTTCCCCGGCCTCGATCTCCCGATACACGCGAACGCTGACGCCGACCAGCCATGCCGCCCGACAGAGACGGAGGCCTTCGCGCTTCCGGTCGCGCCGCATCATCGTCGGGAAGCACGCCAAGGTAGCCACGGCCCGAAGCCTAGAACGCTCCGAGGACGCCTGCGGACGTAGCCTGAATCTGAGGGCGGGCCTAGCGTCACGGGGGGGACGCGAACCACGGGCGAGTCCCTCTCCGTTCGCCCGTCTGACCCGCCCCCTAGCGTCTCTCGACGGCCTCGATTTCGCCGAGCAACCGCAGCGCCTTCCGCCGGTCCTCTTTGTGAAGCGCCACGAAGTCGATGAGGTCATGGATCAGCACCCTACGGAACTTGTCGCGGGCTCTCGGGTCGAGGGCCTTAAGGAGCGAGGGAAGATCGATGTCCTCGAACACCGCGTCACCTTAGGACGTTTTCGCGGCCAAGGCTCGCCGAGCACGCCTACGAGCAGGAGAACGCGCCGAATCCCAGAAGGCCTCGGTCCATCGGCCCAACGGCTGATTGCTGCATTGGACCTTGGGGTACGACCCTGGGGGCGGAACGACCCTGGGCGATGCGAGCAACTCTTCACAGGGGTCTGGGAGGTGTTCTTGCGGCCTAACGCCACGCGGTCTGTTCCTGCCCAAGCGTTCATCCATCGGGATGAGAGGGGGAACTGGCCGTGCGGGCCACGAAAGCACTCTTCATGAGCATGCTGATGGTGGGTCTTGTTGCGGGGACGGCGAAGGCGGCTCCCGCGGATGTGCAGCACTTCACCTTCCGCGGCTCCTTCGCGGAGGCCTTGTGGTTCACGAGCACCGACACATCCGCGACCGATACCTACATCAACCCTTCGAAGACGAGGCAAGGCCAGGAGCTCTTCGTGGATCAGTTCACGGAGAACTTCGATGGCAATGGGAACTTCACGGGCGCGACCGACACGTTCGCGGACGTGACGACCGGGTTCGCGTTCACGATCGACGCATCGAAGCTATCGAGCGCGAGCGTCAGCGGCTCCGGATTGCCCGCCACCACTTGTTCCTACGATGCGGACTTCAACCTCATCGGTTGCGTCGATTCCACGATCGATGTGGATGCGACCTGGGCAGGTCAAGGGCCGATCGGCCGCGACACGTTCGCGGAGCACTTCAAGAGCGACGGCTTTAGCTTCACCGACCACTTCCACGGCACGTCCCGCGACGCAACGGCGAGCGGCACCGTTGGCGGCCGGACGCTCACCTCGAGCGATCTCGAGTTCGCCGACATGGGGAAGGCCAATTTCGGCGAGACGGATATCTGCATCGGCTGCTAAACGAGCCTGGATGGCGGCTGGGAGGGGGCCATGCCCCCCCAGTCGTCACGGGCCCATCCGCTTCGCACGCGTTGCGAATGTCTGCAGCCACTGTTCAGCTTGCAGATCCGGTCCCACGTCTTGAACGTTGGCGGCCGCGATCTCTCAGGTGGAGGGCCGACGCCTCACTTCACCAGATCCGGGGACAACCTCCAGCCAGCTCCTACGAGGTTGGCGGCGATCAGCGTGCTGTCGGTCGGATCCCACAGCAGGACGGTATCTGCCTGTGTCAGACCGATCAGAGCTCTCATCGATGCGGGGCTCGGGGCGATCGTGTGCTGCTGGTCGTCAGCGGTGACGATCATGAGCTCGAAATGCCCGTCGTCCCCATCTGGCCCAGCGATCCAATTGGCGTTGAGCACCTTGACTCGTCGCGTCTGCTCGCTCGCGCCCGGCATGACCTTCAGTAAACCAGGCTACCGCTCGATGCGTGAGGAGCTCGCGTCTGTGGGGACGTTGCCGTCGAGGAGCTGCCGATACTCCCGAAC
>DASWDB010000102.1:0-2304 GCA_036395715.1 Actinomycetota bacterium
TAGTCCCGCACGGCGAAGACCATGCCGCCGCACAGTCCGTTCGAAGCATCCCCGATCGGCACGCTCACGACACCCGGGATCCCGATCCGACGAACCGGGACGTGGGGGAACGAGTTCGGGAACCGGAAGCCGGACGCGCTCGGTGAGAAGTTCGGGACCGCGCCCATCTCACTTCCTCCAGACGATCTCGCCGGCGGCGACCCGTCCCGCGTGGAGGGCCAGGCGCCACACGTCGAGACGGTCGCGCCAGGGAAGGGTTTTCAGGCGCTTCATGCCCCAACGCGTGTTCCACTCCTCGCGGTACCGATCGGCGACCGCCTCGCGTGCGGTCGCCGCGTCCTCGGGCGCGAGGCCGAGGCCATCGAGCCCTTCCAACCAGACCTGCATGCTCCGGTACCCGAGCGAGAAGTCGCTCCACCGCAGACGTTCGTCGAGGAAGCCGCCGAAGTGGAACAGGAACTCGCCGGCGAGCAGGTCCTCGACTGGCCTTCCCTTCGCCTCGGGCAACAGGAGGGGAGAAACGACCTCGATCCGAGCCGGCGTCTTCCCGCCGAGGCCGGTCGCGAGCGCGAGGATCCGGCGGAAGAGCTCGACCGCGTCCAAGCCCTCGACGGTGGCGACATCAGCCTCCGTCTTCGCCTCGTCGGACGGCTGGATCGCGTCCGGTTCGTTGCGATCGATCGCGGCTTTCTCTTCGTTGATCGTGGTCAGGACCTGGGAGAGGGTGGCCGCCCATGCGTCGTTCTCGGCCTGGAGCAACGGCGTCGCCGCGTTCCGGAGGTGCTCAGACCAGACGACGCGGGAGTTCGTCTTCTCGGCCGCCCGGAGGTCGTCGTAGATGTTGTGTGTTCGCTGCAGCTTGTCGCAGCGCAAGAACGTGGCCGTCCAGTCGGGGCGCTCCGACGGGATGGTCCACGCCGTGTCGGTCGAGGTCGCGTCCGGGTGCGGATGGATCAAGAGATGGATCCGGCGGCCGTTGCCGTCCGCGTCGATCTTGTTCGCGATGTCGAACGTGCGACCGAGCGGCTCGTTGTCCATCGTGCCGCCGTCCGTGTACCAGAGCCAGCCCGACCAGTCGGGCGGGAGGTTCGTGATCCGATCCCTTTCCGCGAGTTCGAGATCCTCCGGCCGGGCCTTCCGGTTGAGAGCCTTCGGCGGGAACCCGAACGTGTTGGCGCCGGAGGCGAGCGCGAAGTCCACGACGGAAGCGTTGGGCGGCTGGGTGTAGTCGGTCACCGGCATGCCCGGGCGGAGCGTGAACTCGCCCCAGTCGAGGAACGTGGTCGCCTCGATCGGCGGCCCCTGCAGTCGGCCCATCCGGAAGTTCAGGCCGCGAAGGCATCCGAGGGCCATATGGACCGTGATCGGCGAGTCCTGATGGGGGCGGTCGCGGAAGGCTCCCGGAGGATCCAGCAGCTGCACGGCCGCGCTCCGCATCGCCTCGATCGAGAGCGGTGCATGCTTGTCGCTGGTCCTCATCGCTATCAGCGAGCCCTGCCGGACCCATGACTCCGACATCACATGGACCGGGTCCAGACCCTCCAGGAGGCACCTCGCCGCGAGCATGGCCGTGATCGACCCGGCAGAGGCGCCACCGATCGCATCGATGCGAAGAGGCGGCGGCACAGCCTTCCCGTTGAGCGCCTGGGCCGCCAGGATGAGCGCCGCGAGCGCTCCTCCCTCGAACGCGCCGAGGGACACGGCGCCGGAGATCGTCAAGGCGATCCGAACCTGTTCCATAGCGACCCTGCTGGCCCCGCTATATCGCGGGCCCGTGCAGAGCGCAAACCGCTGTGCCCCTATCGGGTTAGGCCGTCCGTTCGACACCTGAAGGGCCGACTCGACGGGTCGCGACGCGGGCGTAGCTTCGTCCCGTCCACCAGGGCCGCGGAGCAGAGGCCGTCTGCCGGTCTCGGGAAGGGGCATACATGCCTGAGCCATCGGTCGTCGACGGTCTCCGTCATGGGGATGAGCTGCGCGGCGCATCCCTGCAAGCGTCGGTCTTCTCTCCGCTCTTCGAAGGTCGATTCGGTCGGATGTTCCGAACGCTTCCTGCGTTCACGCCTCCCGCGGAGAGCTTGGACAGCCTCGCGGATCACATGTTCGAAAGCGCCGGAGCCGACAAGGATCCCGGGGAGGGCGGTGGGCAAGATCCACGCCACAACCCCGACATCCCCGCCGGTTACACCTACCTCGGCCAGTTCATCGATCACGACATCACGTTCGATCCGGCCTCGAGCCTCCAGCAGCAGAACGACCCGGATGCGCTGCACGACTTCCGCACACCCCGCTTCGACCTCGACT
>DASWDB010000103.1:0-14688 GCA_036395715.1 Actinomycetota bacterium
GCTCGCTCGACGGCTACTGCAGCGACACCACGCGCACGGTCGTCGTCGGGGATCCGCCCGACGGGCTGGAGGATGTGTTCGCGCTCGTTCATGAGGCGCAGGGAGCCGGCGTCGAGGCCGTTCGGCCCGGTGTCGTCATCCAGGATGTGGATCGCGCGGCGCGCGCGATCATCGCGGCCGGCGGGTTCGGCGATCGGTTCATCCACCGGACCGGGCACGGCATCGGCAGGGAGGTCCACGAGCCGCCCTACGCCGTCGAGGGGGATGAGACGCTGCTGGCGCCCGGCATGACCTTCAGCGTGGAGCCGGGCATCTACCTCGACGGCCGGTTCGGCGTTCGCATCGAAGACATCGTGGCCGTCACCGAAGACGGCGTCGAGCGGCTGAACCGCTCCTCGCGCGACCTTCGTCCGGTCGGGTGAGCTCGGCGCCCGCGCGCGTCGCCCGGTTCAGTCGCGTGGCCGCACGCGGGTGCCCCCGGCGGTATCCATCACCTCGAGGCCCATGGACGCCAGACGATCTCGGATGTGGTCACTCGTCGCGTAATCCTTCGCCTCGCGAGCCTCGTCGCGCTCCTTCATGAGCGCGCGCATCTCCTCCGTGGGCGCCCACTCCGCGACCGCCTCACGCTGCAGATCCAGACCGAGCACGTCGTCCCATCTCGCCAGGAGCGCGTACTTCTCGCCGTCGGGGACGGCTCCGGGGGACACGAGCTCGTTCACGACCCGAACGGCCGCCGGGAACGACAGGTCGTCGGCGAGCGCGTCACGGAACCGCGCATCGAAGGCGGCGGCGTCGGCGCCGAGCGCCTCGGCTGCAGGACCCCACTCGGCCATCCGCCGACGGAGCTGTTTCACCCGCTGGTCCGCGGTCTCCATCGCATCCCACGAGAAGTCCATCTCGCTGCGGTACTGCGTCTGGAAGCAGAGCCACCGGAACGACAGGGGATCGATCCCACGGTCGACGAGGTCGGGAACGCGGACGACGTTGCCGGTCGACTTCGCGATCTTCTGACCCGCCTGGCGAAGATGTCCGCCATGCACCCAGATCGAGACGACCCGATGGCCGACCGCGCCTTCGGACTGCGCGATCTCGTCCTCGTGGTGGGGGAAGCGGAGGTCGGTTCCCCCCGTGTGGATGTCGATACGATCGCCCAGGTACTCCATGGACATCGCCGAGCATTCGATGTGCCATCCGGGGAAGCCGTCCCCCCACGGGCTCGGCCACTTCATCAGCCGGCCGGGACCGGCGGCCTTCCACAGCGCGAAGTCCGCCGGGTGGTGCTTGCGTGGGTCGGTCTCGAGGTCGCGATGTCCCTCCCGGAGGTTGTCGAGCGTGTTGCCCGAGAGCTTGCCGTACCCGTCGAAACTCGCGACGTCGTAGTACACCGAGCCGTTGTCGACCACGTACGCGTGCCCGCGATCGATCAGCGTCTTGGTCAGTTCGATCATCTCGGGGATGTGCTCGGTCGCCTTAGGCGACACGTCGGGCTCGCCGATGCCCAGGGCAACCGCATCCTCGAAGACCGAGCGGGTGTACTTCTCGGCGATCTCGAGCGGCTGGAGCCCCTCGTCCTCGACGGCGAGCAGCATCTTGTCGATCGCCTCGGGCGAGGACTCGTCGGTCATGTGCCCGACGTCGGTGATGTTCTGGACGAGGGTGACCGTGAACCCCTCGAGCCGCAGGGCGCGCCGGATCAGGTCAGCCAGCATGTAGGTGCGGAGGTTCCCGAGGTGCGCGTAGCGGTAGACGGTGGGACCGCACGCATACATCTTGACGTGGCCCGGCTCGACCGGGACGACCTCCTCGACCGCACGCGTCAGCGTGTTGTACAGACGCATGCCCGCGAGGATACCCAGGCTCAGTGCGCGGTCGCCGATCCGTCCCCGTCGGGACGCGGTGCGATCGGTTGTTTCTCGGGGGTACCCGCGGGCACCGGCTCGGATCCGTGTCCGTTCGGCTCCGGCGGGAGGGCGGCGCGCGGAGGCGGAGGCATCGGCATCGGCATCGAGCCGTCGACCCCCGAGTGTTCGCGGTGCGCCTTCGCCGCTGCGTCGTGGTAGCGCTCCAGCTCGTGACGGAAGACCGGGTCCTGGTAGGAGCGGCCATCGATGAGTGAGCCGCCCCCTCCGTCGACGATGGCTGCGACGTCGTCCCCGGTGATCGTCTTGTGGGTCTCCAACGCGTGCGCGACGGCGAGCACCTCGGCTCGGTTGTCCGTGAGCAACCGATAGGTCTCATCGTAGAGCTCGATCAGTTTCGCATCGACCTGTTTGCCGAACTCGGTGTCGAAGAGCGCTCGATCCGAGCCCGTCTCCAATGGCTGCCCGCCGCGCATCCCGCCCAGCGTGACGGACCGTGCAGCGATCGTGTCTCCCATCGCGTAGTAGGCGAGCATCTGTGTCGCGATCGTCGTCGCTCCCCGCATGTCCCCACCGACCCCGGTCGAGTGGTCACCGTCGAAGAAGAGCCGCTCCCCCGCGAGCGACGCCAGGAAGGTCATGATGTCGATGTTCCGTTCGGATCGCCATTCGACGAATTGGTCCTCGGGTGGGATCGACGACACGAATCCACCGACGTCCCCACGACGCTCGATCGTGGCGACGTCGATCACCGCGTGCTTGCGGAGTCGATAGGCCACTACCGCGTGGCAGGCCTCGTGGACCGCCACCGCGTGCCGCTCCCGCTCGATGTACTCGTGGTCGTCGGGCAGCCCGTGTTCCTTCAGCTGCTTCGCCTTGATGATGTCGCGCCATGTGATCGTCTCGCGCCCGTCGCGGATGGCGATCACGAGGGCCTCGTTGACCGTGTCCTTGATCAGGGCACCGGATGCGTAGGGGGTGATCGTCGCGAGTTTGGTGACCTGCTCGTCGGTGAGCTCGTGCTTCACCTTGGCCAGGTAGTAGACGAACGTCGCCGTGCGACCCTCGAGGTGCGGGTAGCCGACCTTGTAGATCCGATCGATGCGGCCCGGTCGCAGCATGGCCTCGTCGAGCACCCCCGGCTGGTTCGTGGCGAAGATGTGCAGGATCCGGTACTTCGGTGGGGGCTTCGGCTTCATCCCGAGGGCGCGTCGGATCACCCGGTTCACGAACCCGCGCGGCTTCTTCAAGCCGTCCATCTCCGACAACAGAGCCTGGAGGGTCCCCATGCCTCCGCCGCCGTACCCCGGCATGATCATGTGTTCCTTGCGTGGGCCGCTCGCCTCCGGAACCGCCCCGAACACGACGTTCCTCCTGCCGGGCTCCGAGACGTAGCCGAGCCCGTTGCAGGCGGGTGCGGTGGACCAAGCCGAACCGGGAGTGGGATCGACGTTCCAGCCGCCCTGGGCCACGCCGCCCCGGTTCCCGAGCGAGTCGGCCTCGTCGAAGAAGACGATCACGCCGCCGTAGCGGGTCGCGAGCTTCCGGAGCTTCCGGTAGAGGCCCTTGACCTTCAAGATCCCGACGCCGAAGAACATCGCCATGAACGCGCCCGGCTCGACGAAGACGAAGGGCTTGGCGGACTCTCCGGCCACGGCCTGCGCCATGAGCGTCTTCCCCGTGCCGGGTGGCCCCCACAGCAGGATCCCGCCGGGGACGTAGCCGCCCCGGCTCTCGATCGACTCGGGGTTCTCGAGGAACACCATGTTCTCTTGAACGCGGTTCAGGACCGCATCCTGGCCCTTCACGTCGGTGAACCGCGTTTCGATGTCGTCGGGCATGTACGTCTGGACGCCGCCCTTGGACATGAACCAGAAGATCGCGACGAACTGCAGGACGCCGATGGAGATGATGAAGACGACCTGGAGGATGCCCGGCAGCGCGTGCATCAGGAGCGCCGGTGCGCGCAGGACCCCTTCGACGACGCTCACCGATCGTTGCTCGGGGCCGAAGACGTACGTGTGGGAGATGTAGGTCCCGACGACGAACAGAAAGAACAGGATCCAGAGCACCCTGCCGATCCGGAACCGTGTCCAGGGGTCGACCCGCTCGCGAACACGGTCGCCTCGACCCCACAGCCGGTTCCAGAAGGCGTAGTAGCGCTTCCAATGCTCAGCGATCAGGTAATGGATCTGCCGCACGAGCTCGAGCGAGAAGAGCACCAGGAGCGCCGGGTACATCCTGACGGCGTAGTAGAAGGCGTCGTACCGGGACATCGCCCCGACGAGCCGGAAGTACGCACCGAGCACGAGAGCAACCCAGACGGTCGCGAACAGCAGCAGGAGCTTGACGCGATCCCACCAGGCGAGCGGTTTCCGGGTGGTGCGCTCGCTCTCCTTCGGCCGGCTCGGGCGCTCCATCGGAGGCGGGCTTGCGGTCATGTCGTCGTCGTCTGCCATGAGTTCACGATCCCATCGATCTGCGACTGGTAGAGCTCGAAACAGTCTGACGTACAGGCGACGAACAGGACAGACACGTGGTCCGTCGCCGGAGACATGATCACGGTCTGGTCGATCGTGACGGACGTCGTGACACCGCTGCTCGTCGCCGCCGAGGGAAGTCGCACGCTGAAGAGCAGGTGTTCGCCGAACCCCCGTTGGTCCGAGACCGGCGACTGGTCGATGACCTTGAGGACGGCGGGGTTCTTCGCCCTGGTCTTGTCGAAGGGAAACACTCCGTTCCGCAGATCCCGGATCGAGGTCTCCGCGAGCTGTTCCTGCGTGAATTGCCGCACGTGGAGGAACCCGTACGGCGAGGACCCATCGAGGACGATCGAGCTCCCGGCCAACTCGTTCGGATCGGGCGAGAAGACCTTCGCGTCGATGACCTCGGGGCCGACGTTGAGCGGATTGTTCACGGCGAGTGGATCGGCGGCGACGTCGACCATCTGCCAGCCCCGGGGGAGGGTGAGCACGGTGCCGTCGGGCAATCCGGAGACGAGCGTCGCGGAGGGTTTCGTGCACGACGCCACGAGGACCAAGGTGCCGATCAGCGCCGCCAGGGGCGCACGGACACGCATGACCGGTTCATTATCGCCCGAGCGCCGGGAACAGCGAGAGCGCGCGACTCAGGTCCGGACGGGGCGACCCTCGAAAGGGATCGACAGAGCGATCGTCGTTCGCGTTGCGACGCCGACCTTCTCGCGGAGGAGTCGGATCAGCTCCTCGAGCTCCCCGGTGGTCCGGGTTCGCACCTTCAAGATGTAGTTGGCTTCCCCGGCCACGCTGTAGCAATCCTCGACCTGGGGGAGGTCCGCGAGCCGGTCCGGCAGATCGTCCGGTTGCTTCGGGTCCAGTGGAGTGGCCGCGATCAGGGCCGTGATGAGGAGCCCGACGGTCTCGGGGTCGATGATCGCCCGGTAGCCGCGGATCACGCCAGCCTGTTCCAGCTTACGCACCCGGTCGTGGACCGCTGAGGCCGACAGGCCGACCCGTTGGGCTATGTCCGCATAGGTCGCTCGCGCGTCCTCCTGCAGGGCCGCCACGATCTCCAGATCGCGTTCGTCGAGCACGCGCACATCGTAGGGGACGAGGCCGGGGGAGCAGAAGCTCCCCCGGTCCGGGGATCGTCGGAGCGGCGCCGGTGTGGTGGGATGGCGGATGCGAGCACCGACCTCCTCCGGTGGCGGAAAGAGGGACGGCGTTGCAGCAACGACCGTTGGGCCCGATCCGGTGGGAGCGGTACACGAAGCCGGGGGGCGGCGATCGTTGGCTCGCACGACTCGAGCCGCACGATGAGCGCACGTACCGGCGCCTCATCCTCCCGCTCCTTCCCCGCATCGAGGGGTCGGTCGGTCCCGGTGTGTTCGCTCCCCGGGCCGCCCCCGATGGACGGCTCCGATCCTGGCCCGGCGCCCGATCCGCGTGGCGACGCACGATCCGTGAGTCGATGGCACGGCGGGCGGACTCGGTCGCGATCGTGAGCGATGTGCGCGACTGCTACGCGTCGGTGGGGGAACGCGCGTTGGAGGCCGTCGGGTGCTCCGAGGCCGTCGCGTCGTTCCTCCGAGCGTTGGCCCAGGCCGGCGTTCGAGGGCTTCCGGTCGGCCCCGACCCTTCCGCGATCCTTGCCAACGGGATCCTCGCCCACGCCGACCGCGAGGTGACGTCGGCCGGCTGCCTCCTCATCCGGTGGGTCGACGACGTCGTGCTCGTGGCAGCCGGCCGACGTCACGTGATCCGAGCCTTCGATGCCTGGCGGCGAGGTCTCGCCGAGCTCGGGCTCGAAGCGCACGACGGCAAGACCCGGATGTTCACCGACACGGGCGAGGCCCTCCTTGCGATCGGCGCTGCGGGAGGTTCCGGCGTCCCACCCGGAGGCCGTGGCATCATCCCGGAGCCGTGAAGACCCTCTACCGGGCATCGCGCGTGTACACGTTCGGTCATCCCCCGACGGGGGAGTGGCTGTTGATCGACGGCCGGCACGTGCAGCGAGTCGGCGGCGGCGAGCCGCCGGCGGCCGACCGGACCGTCGAGCTGCCTGGGATCACGATCCTCCCGGGGTTCATCGACACCCACGTCCATCTGACCGCAACCGGCCTTTCGTTGCTCAACGAGGATGTCGTGGCGGCGCGCTCCAAGGGCGAACTGCTGGCGCTCGCCGCCGGGCGAGCTGCAGGCGACGACGAACCGGTGATCCTCCTGCAGGGGTTCGATGAGACCCGGTGGGAGAGGCCCGACCTGCCCACGCTCGAGGAGCTCGACGCCGTGACGGGCAAGCCGCTCGTGATCCGCAGGATCGACGGGCACGTGGCTCTGGCGAACTCCGCGGCCCTCACGTTCGCCCAAGTGCACGACGCCGAGGGGTTCGAGCGCGATGGCACGGGGGACCCGTCGGGTCGGGTGACCCGCTCGGCGAACGCCCGGCTGGGGCGTTGGCTCGCCGGGTCTCGATCGGAGCACCGCATCGAGGAGCTGCAGCTCGCAGCTGCGGGGCTCGCCGCCTCGGCAGGCATCACGAGCGTGCACGAGATGTCGATGCCCCATGACGACGGAGATCGCGACGTCGAGGTGTTCCGCCGGCATCGGCAGAAACTGCCCGTCCACGCGATCGCGATCGTCGCGACGATGGATGTTCCCCGCGCGATCGAGCTCGGTCACGATGCGATCGGCGGCGATCTCCCGGCCGACGGATCGATCGGTGCACGGACCGCCGCGCTGTTCGCCCCCTATGAAGACCTCGACGGGACCGGCGTGACGAACTACGACGACGACGAGGTCGCCGGGTTCTTCCACGACGCGCACATGGCCGGCCTGCAAGCCGGGATCCACGCGATCGGTGACCGCGCGATCGAACAGGTGCTCTCGTCGTGGGAGCGGATCTACGCCTCGCTCGACTCGCGTGAACGTCGTCATTTCCGCGCGCGGCGCCACCGTGTGGAGCACTTCGAGATGCCGAGCGCACACCAGGTCGAGCGGGCGGCGATGCTGGGACTCGCGGTATCGGTCCAGCCGGCGTTCGACCGCGCCTGGGGCGCCGCCGGTGGGCTGTACGAGATCCGCGTTGGCGCCGAGCGGGCGGCCGCGATGAACCCGTTCCGCACGATGCTGGAGCGCGGTGTCGTCCTCGGCGCCGGCTCGGACGCGCCGGTCACGCCGCTCGATCCATGGCTCGCCGTCGCCGCGATGGAGACCCATCACGACCCCGGCCAACGCCTCGAGCGAGCCGCAGCCATCCGTGTTCATACCGTCGGGAGCGCTCGGCTGGCACATCAGGAAGAGAAGAAGGGTCTGCTCGAGCCCGGATATCACGCGGACTTCGCCGGCTACGACGTCGATCCGTTCGATCGGGAAGCGGTCGAGGGCCTCCGACCGGCCCTCACGATCTCCCTGGGACGTGAGGTCTTCGTACGATGAACGGGTGCGTGGCCATCGACGGCGTTGTGTCACTCTTTCTCCCCCTCGGGGGTTGACCGCCGGACCGCGTGCCCGATACCGTTCGCGCTGCGTCACCGCCCCGGCGGAGGCGCGCGAGAACCCAAGAGGCTGAGTAGAGAACGCGGCGCCCCGGCGTCGCGGCCCCAAAGGTCCCTTGGGTTCTCTTCTCGTTCCTCTGTCCGGCAACCCGCGACGGGAATGCCCGGCGTGTCCGGCGCGTTGAAGCCCGCGCGCCGATCCCGCGGTTGCATCTGCGCCAGCGAGGTGTAGGATGCGCGCGCTTGGCGGGGGGTGGGGCCTCCCACGGCACCAACGAAAGAAGATCCAGATGCCCGAGAACATCGACGACGTAGACGAACACGTGGACGAGGGGGTTGAGGTCGCTCTCGAGGACGACGAGGTCCTCGAAGACATCGAACCGACGCCTGAGGAGCTGGCGGAGGCCACGGTGCCCCCGGAGCCGGGCCTGGAGAACGTGGAGTCCATCCAGGATCTCCTTGCGAAGCAGGAGACTCAGGATGGTCAGGAGGAAGCGGCCGACGAAGAGGATGAGGCGACGGCCGCGACCTCGACGCGCGACGAGCGCCTCGAACCGCTCGACGCCCGGGTCATCCCGATGCAGGCGACGGAGTTCATGTGCAAGAACTGCTACCTGGTGAAACATCGGAGCCAGCTCGCGGACAAGCGCAAGATGCTCTGTCGCGATTGCGCCTGAACGGCCCCCCACCGGTCCCGTTCCCGGCCGCGCTCGCCCTGAACGTTGCGGGCGGATTGCTCCTTTCGCTCGCGTTCCCGCCCTCCGGGCTGTGGCCGCTGGCGTTCGTGGCGCTCGTCCCGTTCCTTTGGTCGCTACGAGGCGAGCGTCCCGGTCGCGGAGCCGTTCTCGGACTGGTCTTCGGGCTGGCGTTCTTCGGGGCAACGCTCTACTGGATCTTCCTGTTCGGCGCGCTCGCGTGGTTCGCGCTCACGACCCTGTCGGCGACCTCGGTCGCGGTGGTCGGCGCCGTGGGACCGTCGTTGTTGCGGGGCGACCGGCCCATCCGGTCCGCGATCGGGTTCGCTTCCCTGTGGACGGCCGTCGACTGGATCCGGGGCATGTTCCCGCTGGGCGGGTTCACCTGGGGGAGCCTCGGGATCTCACAGGTCGACGATCGACCGCTCCTACCGCTCGCGACCGTCGCCGGTGTGTGGGGGATCACCTTCGTCGTCATCGTCGTGAACGTCTTGCTGTTCGAGGCGATCCGAGGCGTGCACAGGCCATGGGTGCGGCGCGCCGGGCTCGCCGTCGGGGCGCTCGCGCTCGTCCTTGCCCCGGCCGGTGTCCCGTTCTCCGAACCGATCGGTGGCCCGCTCGACGTGGCGGTGGTCCAGGTGGATGTGCGCCCGCCGCCGAACACGTCCGCGGTGCAGGAGGATCTCCTCGTCGCCCGGAAGAACATCGCGTTGCACCGGACGCTCGCGGGCTCGACACCCCGACCCGACCTGGTCCTGTGGGGGGAGGGGGCGCTCGACCCCGCCGCCTCGAGCGATCCGGAGACGATGGCCGCCGTGCACCGTGTCGTCGCGGAGATCGGTGCTCCCACCGCGATCGGGGCGGTCATGAACGACCCCGGAGGACTCCAGCGAACCTCGGAGCTCGTTCTCGACGGTGACGGATCGCGCGTCGACCGGTACGACAAGGTCCACCTGGTCCCGTTCGGCGAGTACGTCCCCTGGCGCTCGCGGATCGATTGGATCAGCGCCACCCGGCAGATCCCTGTGGACCGGACCCCGGGAACCTCGGTACATACGGTGCACGTTCCGGGGCTCCCGCCGTTCGGCACGCCGATCTGTTACGAGAACTCGTTCCCCGCGCTGCCCCGTGCGTTCGTGCGGGACGGAGCCACGTTCCTCGTCGTCCCGGTGAACAACGCCTCCTACGGCTTCACGGCCGCGTCGGACCAGCACCTGCAGATGAGCCGGATGCGGGCTGTCGAGACCGGCAGGTGGGTGGTCGATGCGGCGGTCTCGGGGGTCTCCGCCTTCATCGACACCCACGGCCGCGTGCTCGCCAGCACGGGGCTGTTCCAACCCGGCATCCTTCGGGCTGCGATCCGGACATCCACCGCAACGACGGGGTACGTCCGGTGGGGGGACTGGCTTCCGATCCTGGCGCTCATCCTGGTCGGGATCCTGTTCCTGGCGCCACGTCGCCGCTCGCACCCCCACGCGCCGACCGCGCCGCTTCCGGCCTCACCGCGGGTCCTGGTCGTGCTGCCGACGTTCAACGAACGCGACACGATCGAGCGGGTGATCATGGGGGTGCTCGAACGACCCGAGCACCCCGACGTGATCGTCGTGGACGATTCCTCACCCGATGGGACCGCAGAGCTCGTGCGGCCGATCGCCGCTCGCGACGACCGGGTCCGGTTGCTGGAGCGTCCCCCGAGATCCGGCCTGGCCAGTGCGTACGCCGAGGGGTTCACGACCGCGCTCCGCGAGGGTTACAACCTGGCGGTCGAGATGGACTCGGACCTTTCCCACGACCCCTCGGAGCTGTCCCGCCTGCTCGATGCGGCCCGGCACCACGACCTCACCGTCGGGAGCCGCTACGTGGCCGGGGGCTCGGTCACCAACTGGAGCCGAGCCCGTGTGGCGTTGTCGAGGGGAGCGAACACGTACGCGAGGTTCATGCTGGGGCTTCCGATCCACGATGCGACCAGCGGGTACCGCGTCTACCGCCGGGAGCTGGTGGAGGAGCTCTTGCGAACACCGTTCGCGAGCTCCGGATACGTTTTCCAGATCGAGCTCGTGATGCATGCCGACCGGGCGGGCTTCGACGTGGGAGAGGTTCCCATCACGTTTCGGGAACGTGAACACGGAGAATCGAAGATCTCTCGGGCGATCGTCGTCGAGGCGCTCTGGAGGGTGACCCGGTGGGGCTTCTCGATGCGGTTCGGGCGTGGTCCGGCGGCGTGAACCGGGCGGGACAGACCTCAACGCCGATAATGGACATTATGTCAACTAGCTCGAAGACGGGTCCCCCCTCGGCGGACAGGACGCTGCCGGCGTACCGGCATCGGGTCGTTGCATGGGGGTGACTCCCCTGCGAAGGTTTGAGGCCGCGAAGATGTGAGGCTGCGCAAGGGTTCGGGCCGTGAGCCGAGGTGTTTGGGCCGCGTTCGCCGGACGAGCGGTGCACCCCGATCGTCGTGACGCGGATGGTGGTCACGATTCCATGCAGGTGCGGAGGGCTGAGGATCCTTGATACTGCACGCGAAGTCCCCTCGGATCGGCAGCGCCGCGGCGGCGCTCGGCGCCATGTTCGTCGGCCTCGCCTTGACGACGTCGGTCGCCGGAGCCCTCGTCGGTGCTCCCGACGTCACCGTCTCGCTTTCGCGCGGGCGCGCCGGCCCGCTCGAGCCGGGCACCTCGTTGACGTGGATCCTCGTCGGATCGAACGACGGTGCCGCGATTGCACACGACGTCGTCGTTTCGAGCTCGTTGCCGCAAGGAGTGACGTCGGTCTCCCCTCCCCCGTCGTGCCTGGTGGGATCGACGCTCCGGTGCCCGGTCGGCGACCTCGCGCCCGGCGGCCACGTGCGGATCGCGCTCGCGCTGCACGTCGAGGACGGCACGTGCGGCGAGCTCCGGACCAGCGCCACGATCAGCGCCTCGGACGAGCCGCCGGTCGCTCGCGGCGACGACACGACCGCCGCTGCCGCTTCGGTCGGGTGCCTCGCGGCCACGCCTGACCTCGTGCTCGATGCCACGTCCGATGCTGAGGGACCCGTCCGGAGAGGCGACGAGGTCAGGTACTCCTTGACGGTGGCGAACACGGGCGCGGCCGCCGCCCATCACGTGACCGTCACGGACAGGCTGCCGTCCGGTGTGGAACCCATCAACCTCCTGCCGAAGATGGACGGAGGGGCCTGTTCGGCCGTCGGCTCGACGCAGGAAGGATCGACGTTCACGATCGTCTGCGTCCGAGCGGCTCTGGATGCCGGCTCCAGCGCGATGGTAACGATCGATATCCGGGTCGACGCCGATCGACCGTGCGGACCGATACACAACCGCGCCACCGTCTCGGCGAGCGACGAGTCCGTGGCGGCCCGGGCGAACGATTCAGCCTCGCACGTGGATCGCGTCCTGTGTGAGCCGTCGATCGAGGTGCGTGGCGGCGGTCCTCGGTTCGCGCGGGTCGCCGACGACGTTCGCTCCATCTTCACGGTCACGAACGACGGCGAGGTCCCCCTGCACGACCTCGCGTTCCGAGGGATCGGATGCGTTGTCTCCGATCGCCGGCACCCGGGGCCCCTCCCACCCGGCCACCACTGGCCGGTCACCTGCGCGCGAACGATCGGCGCCCGCGGCCCCGATCGGGTGGCGAGCGTGGCCCACGTCACGGCCCGGACGCCGAGCGATCGGTTGATCCGCGACGCGGCTGCGGCTCGGCTCCGCGTGATCCACCCAGACCTCTCGATGGTGGTCGAGGCATCCGCTAGGTCCGGAGGCCCGGGTGACACGCTGACCTTCGCCTTCGTGGTCACGAACACGGGCGACAGCGTGATCCACGGGATCAGTGTCGATCACGGGCGTCGTGGCCTCGTCGGCCACATCGATGCTCTTGGGCCGGGCCACGTCGTCCGGCTCACCTCGAGCGAAACGCTCTCGGGGGCTCCCACGACCCTCACCGAGACGGCGACCGCCTCAGGGTCGGACCTGTCGGGGTCTCAGGTCTCCGCCCGAGCGACGACGAGCGTGACGGTGCTCGCGACGCGCGGCGGATCGGGGCGCGGCGGCGGGACGGCGTTCACCGGTTCCGAGGTCGGAGGTGCCGCGGTTGCTGCGCTCGCGCTCCTGTCGATCGGCGGCGTTGCGCTTCGGGTGGGGTTCCGCGAACGGAAACACCCTGTCGGCCGGTGAGCCGACCCGCGCCCCTCCCCCCTTGTGACGGAACCAACCCCAGACCGAGATCGTCGATCTCTGGCTGTGGGGCTGCCGACCTGCGGGTTTGGCAGACCAGACGGCTTCCTCCACACTTCGGGTCCGCATCGCCGAAAGGACTACGTCTCCTGGAGGGCGGGGGGTCAAGGCTTTCGTCCAATGGCATCCCCCGAAGAGGAGGCGTAGCTTCTGTCTGGGGACTGCGGTAGGACCGATGGGTGTCCGCCACCGGCCCCACGGGTATATCGGGCAGATCGGCCATACGAAGCGGTCACGAAAGCTGGGGGTTCGGAGAGATGGGTACTCGGTCAAGAACCGGTCGAACGCGAAGCGCCCGCCGGGGCGCCTTCACGTCGTTGTTCTGTTTGTTGCTCCTGTTCTCTGTCGCGTTCGGCCAGGCGGGGCTGACCGCATGGGCGGGCGGTCTGTCGCTCACGATGGGGCAGTCGAAGGCCGGGAGCGGTTCCACCGCCAAGGGTTCGACGTCGGGGTCCACGGCCCCAGCCCTCACCACGACAGCAGCGGGCTCGCTCGGGGTCAACCTCGACCAGTTCGCCAACCAGCCGGGCCAGGGATGGCAGAACGGTGACCTCAACGGGAACAACTCGACGTACGGCGAGGGCGACGTGGTCCCCTTCCGTCTGGCGATCGAGGGTCTCGCGGCAGGGCAACACACGATCCACCTCAACTACGACTTCCTGACGGGTGGCAGCGAGGCGTACGACTTCCTCGCGACCTGGAACGTCACCGAGAACCCGAACAAGTGTGCGGACCCCAACTCGGGGGGCGCGTCCTCGCAATGCCCCAACAGCCTCGGCTCGGCCGACATCCACGCGTTCCCGGGCGACTCCTTCACGCCGGCCGTGAGCCCCGGGCTCACGGTCAACGGTGCGATGGCCTTCGCCGGGGTCAGCCGGAACCTGACGATGTACGGCGGAACGGTCAACAGCATCACCGCTCCTGCGCACGCATCCGGCAAGGGCGACATGACGTTGACGTTCACGACCACGAGCGACTGGGCCTTCTTCCTGTGGGGAGCGCACATCGCACAGTCGGCGTACTGGAACGAGTCCAACGGCGGTGCCGCCAACGGCGCCGCCACGATCAGCGGCGCGCCGTGGCACATGCGGACCCAGCAGCTGGACAACAGCTCCAACAAGAACCAGGACCGCAGCATCCAGCCCAGCGCGATCGCCGCACCGACACCGAACATCTCCGTCCTCAAGACCGCGGATCAAGGGACGATCAACGCAGGCGACACGGCCGCGTTCACGATCGTCGTGACGAACGACGGTCCAGGTGTGGCCAACAACGTCACGCTCAACGACCCGCTGCCGGCGGGCGTCGCATGGTCGATCAGCCCGGCCGTCACGGGGTGCTCCATCTCATCCGGGACCCTGAGCTGTACGTTCGCCACCCTGGACGCGGGCGCATACGAGACGATCCACGTCTCCGGGGCGACCGACGCGGCGGATTGCGGACCCTTGACGAACACCGCAACCGTGGCGGCCGACAACGAGGGGTCGGACCAGACCGACAACACCTCGACGGCGACGATCACGGTGAACTGCCCCACGATCCACATCACGAAGACTCCGGATGACGCGACCGTGACCGCGGGTGACCCGATCGGGTTCACGATCACGGCGTCCAACAGTGGAGCGGGTACCGCGTCCGGCGTGACGGTCACCGATACCTTGCCGTCCGACCCGGGTCTGAACTGGTCGATCGATGCCGCCGGGAGCGACTCGGGCTGCTCGATCACCAGCGGCGTCCTGACGTGCAACTTCGGGAGCCTCGCCACGGGGGCGAGCAAGCACGTGCACGTCACCTCGCCCACGACGGCCGCTACCTGTGGCTCGGTCGACAACACGGCGAACGTGACGACGACGAACGACGGTTCGGACTCGGCCAGCGCGTCGATCACGGTCAACTGCCCCAACGTCACGGTCCTCAAGACGGCC
>DASWDB010000104.1:0-9245 GCA_036395715.1 Actinomycetota bacterium
CGGCCGTGACGGTCGCGTATCTCCGGCCGCGGGACTCCCGGTAGCCCACCACGCCCTCACGGATGGCGAACAACGTGTCGTCGCCGCCCTTGCCGACGCCGTCGCCCGGGTGGATCCTCGTGCCCCGTTGGCGCACGATGATCGAGCCCGCGGTGACCGTCTGGCCGCCGTAGACCTTGACGCCGAGCCGTTTGGCGTTCGAGTCGCGGCCGTTGCGGGACGAGCCGCCGCCCTTCTTGTGCGCCATAGGATCTCCAGGCTACCAGCCGTTCGGTCGCGGACTAGCCGAGCTCGACGGTCTCGATCTGCAGCAGCGTGAGCTGCTGGCGATGGCCGGTCTTCTTCGCATATCCGCTCTTCGGTCGGTACTTGAAGACCTTGATCTTGTCGCCCTTCCTGTCGCCCAACGGTTTCGCGGTGACGGTGGCCTTCGAAGCGGCAGGGCCGGCATGGGTCTTGCCGTCGTCGTCCACGACGAGCAGGGGCGTGAACGTGACGGTCTCGTCCGCGGCTACCAACTTCTCGACCTCGATCACATCCCCGGCCTGCACCTTGTGCTGCTTGCCGCCGGTCTTGATGACCGCATACATCGTCAGACGTCCTCTCAGTCGATGCCGTAGGTGAGGATGATCCCCCGGCCTTCGCAGGTGGGGCAGATCTCGGAGAAGGATTCGACCAGGCCCGAGGATACCCGCTTGCGGGTCACCTGCATCAAGCCGAGCGGGCCGATCTCGAACACCTGCGAACGTGTCTTGTCGATCGCCAGCGCCTCTCGCATCGTGTCCTCGACCTGCTTCTTGTTCTTCTCCAGAAGCATGTCGATGAAGTCGATCACGATGATGCCGCCGATGTCGCGGAGCCGCAGCTGACGCGCCACCTCACGGGCCGCTTCGAGGTTCGTGTTGACGACAGTCGCCTCGAGGTTCGTTTTGCCGACGCTCTTGCCGGTGTTCACGTCGATGATCGTCATGGCTTCGGTGCGCTCGATGATGAGATACCCCCCGGACGGGAGCCACACCTTGCGATCGAGCGCCTTGTGGATCTGCTCGACGATCCGGTATGCCTCGAACGCCGGCAACGAACCCCTATGCAGCGTGACCTTGTCGGCCAGGTCGGGCGCGACCTCGCGGAGGTAGTTCACGACGAGCCGGTGCACCCGCTCCGAGTCCGTCACGAGCCCCCGGTACTCCTCGTCGGTGAAGAGGTCGCGGACGACGCGGACCGTGAGCTCAGGCTCCTCGTAGAGCACGATGGGGGCCTTGCCCTTCGTCGCCTTCGACTGGATCTGGTCCCAGATCGCGAGCAGCCGCCGGAGATCGGCCTCGAGCGCTGCTTCGGTCGCGGACTCTGCCGCGGTGCGGACGATCACGCCGTGCTCCGGCGGCTTCACCCGCTTGAGGAGGGTCTTGAGGCGTTTGCGCGCCTCGTCCGGAAGCCGTCGGCTGATGCCCTGGAGATCCTGGTTGGGCGCGAGGACGAGGTACCGTCCCGCGAGGCTGAGGTTGGCCGTGAGCCGAGCGCCCTTGCCACCCATCGGATCCTTGGTCACCTGGACCATGACCGCCTGCCCTGGCTTCAGGAGTTGTTCGATCCGCGGCGCTGCGCCCTCGATGTCTTCGGGTGAGTAGTTGACCTCGCCCGCATACAGCACGCCGTTGCGGCCGCGCCCCACGTCGACGAAGGCGGCTTCCATCCCCGGCAGCACGTTCTGCACGCGACCCAGGTAGATGTTCCCCACCATCGAGGTTGCGCCGGCACGCGTCACGTAATGCTGCACGAGGACGTCTTCTTCGAGCACCGCGATCTGATCGCGATCGCCGTGCTCGGTGATGACCATGAGCTTGTCGGTCACGCGTGGCGGCGTCGGGAGCGGCTCCCGCCGCCGTCGGCCGTCACGACCCGTACGGCTACGCGTCGTGCGGATCCCGCGGGTGGGCCCGCCGGCGGCCACCTGCTCCTCGATCGTCTTCGTCCTGGCGGGGCGGGAGCGGGTCGGCTGCGGAGCGGCCGGCTCGGGCGGTGCGGTCGGCGCGGTGGGCGCCGTCGGGGCGGTCGTGGCGCGCTGAGCGTCCTCGGCACGGGTCGACGAGGAGCGTCGTCGACGTCGCGCGGGAGGCTTCGCAGCCGGGTCGGTGTCGGGTTCGGCATCGTCGCGCTGGGCGTCGATCGGATCGATCACCGGTCCATCGTCGATCGCGGCGTCGTCCGCCGGGGCCGAGGCCGGCTTCCTGCTTCGGCCGCGGCCGCCTCGGCGCCGCCGGCGCTTCTTCGGTGTGGTCACGGTCGCCTCAGCCGAGGCCGCGGGCTGGGCTGGATCCTGCGCTTCGTCGGTGGCGGGAGCACGCGTGGAGGGTGTCGCCTCCGAAGGCTCGTCGGTGGTTCCAGGGGTCGCGGTTGCCCCTGGCGGCTTCCGTCTCCGCGGCTGCCCGGAGCGTTGCTGCGTCCTCGGCTTCGAGGTGCCTTGGGCCTTCGGTGCGCCCTCCGGCGCCCCCGACGGGTCCTCGACCGGGTCGGACGCCGGCGTCGCGAGGTCGCCCGATCCGTCGTTCTCGGCGGGCGTCGCGGAGACGGCGCCTGAGCGGCCCCGCCCGCGCCCGCGTCCGCCACGGCGGCGGCGGCGGGATGATGAGGTTCGGTCCGGTGTCTGCTCGGCGGACGATGTCGCGCCGGTCCCCTCGTCGGGGGTCGGCGTCACGGACGCCGCTCGGCCCGCGACCTCGATGTCGTGGTCCACGTGGTGCTCCCTTCGCTCGATGCGAGGGGGCGTGCGCCGGGAAGGCCAATCTCCGCGCACAGCCATCTGGCTGCGCCGCAAGACGTTGCTGGTGGTCCGCTCACGCTGCATCGATCGTGCGTGCTGCGGATGACGTCGTGCACCCGGTACGTACCTTCTCCCGGCGCTGCGGCCCTACGCGGCGGCCTCGTCTGGGCCGCTCGGGCGCGGTCGCGCGCCTCCTCGACTTCCTTGGATCCCACCCGATGACGGAGATGCCTCCGGCCGCGGGCGGGCACGTCTGCCTTGAGGATAGCAGTGGGTTCGGCCCGTAGCTTCGAGCCGGCGGACTATCTCCGGTCGCCCCCGGGAGCGGGGCCGTGGGCCATCCGGCCCACAACCCTGTCCCTCGAAGGAACCCTACGTCGGCCGGATACCGGGAGCCCAGCTGGCGGCGCACCCTCTGCACATGCCCCAGGGCACCCTTCCCCTGTCCGGTCGCGTTCGGGTCCTCGTCGTGGATGACAACGACGGCTTCCGCGGTTCGCTCGCGGCCCTGCTCGGCAGCGAGGACCTCGAGGTCGTCGGCGAGGCGGCCAGCGGCATCGAAGCGATCGAGCTCGTCAACGAGCTGGGACCCGACGTCGTGCTGATGGACGTCCGCATGCCGGAGATGGACGGGATCGAAACCACACGTCGGTTGAAGGCTCTGCATCCGTCGCTCGAGGTCGTAGCGCTCACCGGGCTCGAAGAGGAGCGAGCGGTGCGCGAGATGCTGGTCGCGGGCGCGTCGGGCTACGTCCTCAAGGATTCCGAGGGCGACGAGATCATCCACGCGGTCCGTCGTGCAGCGAGCGGAGGCGCGCTCCTGTCACCGAACGTCACGCCGACCGTGATCGAGCAGCTGATCGAGGCCCTGGAACGCGAGCGGCGGCGGACGCGGCAGCTCGAGATCGCGCAAGAGGCGCTGCTCGAGCGGGGAGCGCGCCGACAGCAGTTGATCGGCCGGGTCGGTCATGAGCTGCGTACCCCAGTGACCGTGGTCCTCGGCCTCGCCCAGACGCTCCGTCGCGGCGGACTCGACCCCGAGCAGCTGGACGAGGTCCTCGACACGCTGGTGTTCCGTACCGAAGGGCTCGCTCGTCTCGTTCGTCGGTTCGAGGCCGCGATCGAAGCGGGGCTCACGGAATGGGCCAACGTGACCGAGCTCGCGCAGGAGGTCGGGACGCGCGATCCTCGGATCCGCGTCGAGGCGCCGCGGGCGCCCGTGATGACCGCATTGAACCGGACCGCCGGGATCCGGATCCTCGAGGAGCTGGTCGAGAACGCCCTGGCGTTCTCATCGGAGACGACCAAGGTCGTGATCCGTGTCTCCAACGATGACGGCATCCCCCAGGTCCGCGTGATCGACCGCGGGCACGGCATCGATCCCGAGGCGATCCCGCGCATCTTCGAGCCGCTCGAGCAAGCGCAGGAGCTCCACACGCGCACCCACCCGGGGATCGGACTCGGGCTCAGCCTCGCTCGGCTGTCGGCACGGGCGATGGACGGCGACGTCACCCTCGAAGCAACCGGCCTCGCGGGCACCACGTTCCTGTGGTCAGTGGCAGGAGGGCCGATCGCGCTCGCCGAGCTCCCCTCGCGTGTCGCCGCGATCAACTAGCTGAACCGGCGCATGTGGATGCTCTCGAGCATCCCGATCGCGGCGAAGCTGACGAGGATCGACGATCCGCCGTAGGACAGGAACGGCAACGGGATCCCGGTGATCGGCATGATCCCGATCACCATCCCGATGTTGACGAACATCTGGATCGCGAACATCGAAGCGATCCCCGCCGCCACGAGCGTGCCGAACGGGTCCTTCGATAAGGTCGCGATCCGGATCGCGCGCCAGAGGATCAAGGCGTAGAGGAGCAGGACGAACATCGCCCCAACGAACCCGAACTCCTCCCCCGCGGCCGTGAAGATGAAGTCGGTGTGCTGCCGTGGGACGTAGTCGAGGTTCGTCTGTGTTCCCTTCAGGTAGCCGCGCCCGAACAGCCCACCCGACCCGACGGCGATCAACGACTGATCCAGGTTGTAGCTAGCGTCCTCCGGGGCGTTCGCCCGGTCGAGGAACGCGGTGAGCCGTTCTCGTTGGAAGTCTTGGATCACACCCAGCTGGAACGACAGACCGATGAGGACCAACCCCGTTGCCGTCAGGATGAGGAGATGCTTGAGACGGGTTCCGGCGACGATCAGCATCCCAACGGTGATCGCTGCGAGCACGATGGACGTGCCGATATCCGGTTGGATGAACACGAGCACTAACGGGACGGCGGCAACAGCGAGAACCCTCACGAGGTCGTGGAGAGCTGGCTCCGGTGCGCGGATCTCCGACAAGATGGCGGCGAGCATCACGATCGCGCACACCTTCGTGATCTCCGAGGGCGTGATCTGGATACCGGCGATCGCGAACCAGCGCTGTGCGACTCCGCTCGGGTCGGTCGCGCCGATCCCAGGGATCTTGACGAGCACCAGCGCGGCGAGGGCGGCGAGGTAGATGAACCCCGCATAGACCTTGAAGAATCGGTAATCGAACGACGCGATCAGCACGACGACGAGCAAACCGAATCCCGCAGTCGCGCCCTGCTTCATGACGCGCACCACCCAGAAAGCCGCCTCGTCCGGGGTCGCCGCGCTGATCGAATGGAGCAGCACGAGACCGACAACGGTGAGCACGACGATCAGCAGCAGCAGCATCCAGTCGACGTGGCGGATCGGCCGGCGCTCATCAGCCCACACACGCCCCGCAACCATGTCCATCAGCGGTCTCCCACAGCACAGCCGCCCTGGCCGTTGTTCGGCAGATGGTAGATGTCCTCGATCACGTGCCGGGCGATGGGGGCCGCCGCCTCCGCACCGAAGCCTCCCTGTTCGACCATCGAGATGACGACGTACTTCGGTGCGTTCGGGTTCTGCCCGGCCATCGCAGCGAACCACGACGTGTCCTGGTGGGGTGGGCGCTCGGCGGTGCCGGTCTTCCCACCGACCCACACCTGGGAGGTGGGGAACCCGCTGAACGAGCATGCAGCGGTTCCCGACGTGATCACCGAGCCAAGCGCCCCTCGGATGTAGGCCAGATCGCCGGGCGTGTAGGGGAGCATCCGGTTGCAGTGATCGTCGGGTTGCTTCACGACGGTCCCATCGGAGGCGACCACCCGGGCCACCACGTGTGGCCGGCAGAGGTGGCCGCCGTTCGCGATCGCGGAGTACGCCTGCGCCAGCTGGAGCGGCGTCGCCATCACGTACGTGGAGCCGATCATCGTCAGGATGTCGCCGCCAGGCACCCAGCCGTCCGGGAACAGGGTGGGTTGGGTCTTCGCCCAGGCGGGATCGGGGACCAGGCCGGATCCCTCCGACGGTAGATCGATACCCGTTGGCGTTCCGAACCCGAATCCGCGCAGGTCGTTCTGGAGCAGCAGCCCGCTGTCGGAAAGCTGGTTCTGGACGTAGCGGAAGTAGAAGTCCGACCCGAAGCGGTCGAACACCGTGTCGCACGAGATACGGATCGCGTCGGACAGGCTCATCGTCCCGAGGTTCGCGGTCGTCCAGTTGTGGAAGACGGTTCCCGACTTGTCGCCAGGGTGCGTGTACGTCGCGTCACAGGGGTAATAGCCGCCGAGCGTTGCGAATCCCTCCTTCAACGCCGCGAGTGCGGTGATCGGCTTGAACGTTGAGCCGGGGACGTACCCGAGTTGGATCGCCCGGTTGAGCGATGGTGCCGAGGGGCTCTTGTAGAGGTAGTCCGCTTCGGTCTTCGTCAACCCCTGCACCAACCAGCGCGGGTCGTAGCTCGGGAGCGACGCCATCGCCTTGATCGCACCGGTCTGGGCATCCATCACGATCACCGCTCCGGCGTTGGCCCTCAGCGGCAGTCCGTTGATGTCGTGACCGAGGCGAGCGCGAACGAGCTCGTCTGCTAGCTCGCGCTGGGCAGCCCGCTGGATCCGGAGATCGATCGTGAGGTGGAGATCGTCGCCGGCCGTGGGGTCCTTGACGCCGAGGGCCCTGATCGTCTCACCATTGGAGTTCACGATGAACTTCTGGATGCCCTGGGTGCCGCGCAGGAATCGCTCGTACACCTGCTCGAGGCCCGAGCGCCCGATCACGTCGGACTGCTGGTACCCCTTGTTCTTCAGCCGATCGTACTCGCCGGCGAAGATGGGGCCGACGTATCCCAAGACGTGTGCCGCGGTGCGCCCCTGCGGATACGCGCGCACCGAGGTCGGGACGACGTCGACGCCCGGGAACAGCTCCTGATACTCGGCGATGTAGTCGCGGACGTGGGGTTGCACGAACTCCGCGACGGGGATCGGTTGGAACGAGTAGTACCGCTTGTCCTGGAGCCGAGCCACGAGCGCGCGGACGGGCACGTTCAGGAGATGCGCCAACCGGTAGACGACCGCCTCGGCCTGGCTCCCCATCGCGTCACGGTTCACGCGGACCTCGAGGCTCTCCTGGTTCGCGACGAGCAGGTGTCCCTGATCGTCATACATCAGGCCACGCAACGGTTCCGTATAGACGAACCGGACGCTGTTGTTCCGGGCCTCCCGCTGGAACTGCGTCGTCGCGAGGACCTGCAGGAACCACAGTCGGGTCGAAAGGGCGACGAACATCAGCGCCACCAGCAGCGCCAGCACCTTGATCCTGGATGACATCTTGTCCATCTAGAATCGCACCACCCTTCGAGGTCGGGATCCCTCGGTGATGCGTCGCAGGACCGGGTAGAGGATCGGTGTGAGGACGGCGTTATACAGTGCCGTCAATAGGGCAACCCGGACGCCGTACGTTGCTTGCTCGTGGAAGTTCCCGAGCAGCACCGACACGATCTCGTAGAACGCCACACCCGCAGCCGTCCCGACCGCCACCACGATCGTCGGCACCAACGGCGACGGCGAAACGATGAACTGACGGAACATCCCGACCGAGTAGCCGAGGAGCGTGAGCGTGAGCGCCGTCAGCCCCTTCGGTTCGTTCATCAGGAAATCTTGCGCCAAGCCGCTCGCGAATCCGACGGTCGCGCCCTCGCTCGGGCCCTCGAGCAACGCAATCGCGACCGTCACGAGGTACAGCAGCTCGGGACGAACGCCCAACAGCCGGAGTTGTCCGAAGACGGTCGATTGCAACAGCAGCGCGGTCGCCACCACCGCGGCGATCGAGAGGATCCTCCGGATCACCCCGACGAGCCTTCCTGGCTCTGGTCTGTCTTGTACACGAGCACATATTCGAGTGCGGAGAAGTCCACCGCCGGGCGAAGGGTGACCGCGGTCTCGAGGGCGTTCGTGCTCTGGATCACGCTCGAGACCTCGCCGATCAAGATCCCCGGCGGGTATCGCCCCTGCTGGCCGTTGATCTCGTAGCTCACGGTGAACACCTGCACCGGCTGATCGCCATTCAGCGAGATCTCGGTGTCCTGTGGGATGCCGTCCATCCTGGGATCCTGCTCGCCCCGGCCACGCACGAGCCCCGTCGCCCGGGTCGTGCTGAGTCGTCCTGCGACGGCGAAGTTCTGGTCGATCAGGAGCTGGACATCGGCCGAGACCGCCGTGACGGAGACGACTCGACCCACCAGGCGAGGCGATGTAGCCGACCCCGCGACGACCGGCTGTCCGACCGCCACGCCGTCGTCCGATCCCGCGCTGATGGTGATCGTCCACTCGAAGTTCGAGACACCGTTGCCGATCACGACGGCCGGGATTCCGCCGGGATCGAGGGTCTGCTTCAGCCCCAACAGATCCGTGAGCGTCCGAAGCCGATCCTGGATGTCGCCCGCCGCTGCGATCTGCGTCTGGAGATCGGCAACCTGTCCCCGCAGATCGGCGTTGTCCCGCTCGAGCGAGGGCAGGTGAGCGAGGCCGGAGAAGAACTCGCCGATCGGGCGCGTGACGGTTGAGACACCCTGCTGCAAAGGAGCCATCGCGGTTTGGGTCCAACGACCAGCTTCGGCCAACGGGCCCGAGTCACCTTCCCGGTAGTCCAACGTGATGATGGCGAGCGATATCGAGACGAGCGCGATGACGAGCAGCCGCGTGCTGCGGAGGCGTGAGCGCGTGACCACGCCGGTCTACCGCCGGCTGCTCGGGCTCACCAGGACGCGCTGCAGGACCTCGAACTCCTCGAGGCACTTCCCGGAGCCGAGCACCACCGCCTGCAGCGGCGTGTCGGAGATCCGAACCGGCATCCCGGTCTCGTGGCGGAGCCGCTTGTCCAGACCGCGGAGGAGCGCCCCACCGCCCGTGAGGACGATCCCGCGATCCATGATGTCCGCCGCGAGCTCCGGTGGCGTCCGGTCGAGGGTCGTCTTGATCGCGTCGATGATGGCGTTCACGGGTTCCTCGATCGCTCGGCGGACCTCCTCCGCGCTGATCGTGATGGTCTTCGGCAGACCCGACACGAGGTCGCGTCCCTTGATCTCGGCGACCAGCTCGTCGGGTGTGGGGAAGACCGAGGCGATCGCAAGCTTGATCGCTTCGGACGTGCGTTCCCCGAG
>DASWDB010000105.1:0-8514 GCA_036395715.1 Actinomycetota bacterium
TTACGACACCCTGATCGACGTTCGCTACCTCTGGTACCTGCAGAAGCGCTACCAGGGTTCCCACCTGATGAACACCCAACAGGCGGCCGCGTTCAACGACCTCGTGCGGGACGGAAAGATCCGGTCGACCCTCGGCGCGGCCTTCCCCTACGACGAGATCCCCCGCGCCCACCGGTTGATGGAGGAAGGCGGGCTCCCGGAGGGGAACGTCAGCTGCCTCGTGAACGCCCCGCAGACGGGCCTCACGACCCTTCGCTGACCGCTCGTCAAGGATCCTGGCGGTCGGGATCGGCTCAGCGGGTCTGAACGAGCTCGACGAGGACGCCGCCCATCGACCTCGGATGGATGAAGGCGATCAGTGTGTTCCGCGAGCCCGGCCTGGGCACGCGGTCCACGAGCCGCGCGCCCTGGGAACGCAGGTGCTCCAAGGCGGTAGCGATGTCGCGGACCCGATAGGCCACGTGGTGGAGCCCGGGGCCACGTGTCGCGAGCGCCCGTCCCACCGGCGAGTCAGGTCCGATGGCCCCGAGCAGCTGGATGAACGAGGATCCGACCGGGAACAGCACCTCGTCGACACCCTGGTCTTCGACCCGTTCCCGATGGACGGGTTCGACCCCCAGCGACGCGCGATAGTGCTCGACCGCCTCCTCGAGGTCAGCGACCGCGATCCCCACATGGTCGATGTCCACGAGATGGATGGTCACGATGCCCTCATCACCGATCGTCCCCCCTCACGGAGGAGACCCTATCCGTCTTCCCTCGCGGTCGGGATGGCCGGCATCCGGTCCCTCTCCGCCGCGTCCCATGGTCCCGACATCCGGTCCCCCAAGCGAGCCGAAGGTCCGATGGCCGGGTGAGGCCATCCGATGTACGGTGGATCGGCCGGAACCTTCCAACGACGAGGAGCAGCGCTCGTGAACGACAGGACGCCAGCCAGCCCCGCCGCACTCCTCGAAGGTTCCCACCTCCTGCAGCAAGGGACCGCCGACGTGTTCCGTCATCGTGAGCGGAGCCGCCTGAAGAAGGTGCTCCGCGCCATCACGGTGGTCTTCCTGCTCGATGCGTTCCTCTACTACTGGTACTCCACGGGGCATCGGATCGGGCTGCCGTCGTTCGGGCCCGAGTTCATCTACTTCCTGCCGGTCATCGGCATCTTCGTCGCGATCGCCTTCATGGCGCTGATGCCTTTCATGTTCGGTCGCTCCCCGCACCTCACCGTGTACCCCGAGCAGGTGGAGATCGGACTCACCGAGATCAAGGGTCTCGACACGCAGGTCGACGAGGTGATCAGGACCCTCGACGTGTTCCTGGGATACGCCACGTTCCGTGACGAGCTCGGTGGGACACCTCGGCGAGGCATCCTCTTCGAGGGACCACCCGGAACCGGCAAGACGTTCCTGGCCAAGGCGATGGCCAAGCAGGCGGGTGTGCCGTTCATGTTCATCCCCGCCCCGTCGTTCGTCTCCATGTGGCAGGGGATGACGGCGTGGCGGATCCGCGCGTTCTTCAAGAAGCTCCGGAAGGCGGCGCGCAAGGAAGGGGGCGCGATCGGCTTCATCGAGGAGATCGATGCGGTGGCGATGTCGCGCGGCGAGGTGTCCTCCGCCACTCCCGCGCCGGGCGACCTGGCACGCACGACCTCGGCGTTCTTCGGTTCCGGCGAGGGGAGCATGGTGAACGAGCTGCTGATCCAGCTCCAGTCCTTCGACACCCCGCCGTGGCGAGATCGGGTGCGCGGCAAGTTGATCGCCTGGGTCAACGGGTACCTCCCTCCGAATCGCCAGCTGCACGCGATCAAGCCCGAGTACCACAACATCCTGTTGATCGCGGCGACGAACCGCGGCGACTCGCTCGATCCGGCGTTGCTGCGGCCGGGTCGGTTCGACCGCCGTCTCTACTTCGACCTCCCGACCAAGCAGGAGCGTCGCGACCTGATCGATTTCTTCCTGGCTCGCAAATCGCACCACGAGGGGTTGGACGATGATGCCGACCGCGAGCGGATCGCGCACGAAACCTTCGGATACACCCCGGTCATGATCGAGCACCTGTTCGACGAAGCCCTGCTGGTGGCGCTTCGCGAGGGACGCAAGCGGATGAACTTCGAGGACGTCATGGAGGCGAAGTTCACGGAGGAGATCGGCACCAAGCAAGTGACCACCTACACGGAGACCGATCGGGAGGCCGTCGCCACCCACGAGGCGGGGCACGCCACCGTTGCCTACCTGGTCGGTGTCGGTCGGCGTCTCGAGGTGCTCTCGATCATCAAGCGCCGGGGCGCGCTGGGGTTGCTCGCGCACAGCGACGAGGAGGAGCGGTTCACGCGGACGAAGACCGAGCTCGAGGCCGGCATCGCGATCGCGCTCGGAGGGCTCGCCGCGGAGGAGATGTGCTTCGGTGAGTCGGGGACGGGTCCGGGCGCCGACCTCGCGGCGGCCACATCGCTCGCGGCGCAGATGGTCGGTTCCTTCGGGATGGCCGGATCCCTGATCAGCTACGAGGCGGTCGCCGACGGACCGCTCTCCCGCTCGAACCTCGTGGGAAAGGTCCTCGGCAACCCCGAGACGAAACAACGTGTCGAGGACATCCTCGACGGCCAGCGCGAACGCGTGCGCGAGGTGCTCGCGGAGAACCGCGACGTCCATGAGGCGCTCCGCGACGCCCTGATGGAACACGACGAGCTCGTCCGGGACGAGATCCTCGAGGTCATCGACAAGGCGCTCGTGAACCGCCCCTGACCTCCATCCACGGCCGCACCCGTACACTCGTTCCATGACCCGCTCGTTCGTCGTCGCCGGCGCGCGGACGCCCATCGGCAAGTTCCGCGGCGGTCTCGCGCCGCTCCGCGCGGTCGACCTTGGCGCGATCGCGGTCCGGTCCGCGCTCGAGCGGGCCGGCATGGAACCAGACCAGCCCGAGTACACGATCATGGGGCACGTCATCCAAGCCGGGCAGGGTCAGATCACGGCACGGCAGGCCGCGATCGCCGCCGGGATGCCGAAGGAGACCCCCGCGATCACGATCAACAAGGTGTGCCTGTCCGGCACCTCGGCCGTCGCCATGGCTGATCAGATGATCCGTGCGGGCGAGCTCGAGATCGCCGTCGCGGGCGGGATGGAATCGATGACGAATGCCCCGTACCTCGCGCCCACCGCCCGTGAGGGCTCGCGGCTCGGCGACGCTCCGCTGATCGACGCCATGATCCATGACGGTCTGTGGTGCGCGTTCGATGATCGTCACATGGGCGCCGGGACCGACGCGATGAACGACGAGTACGGCGTCACGCGGGCGATGCAGGATGCTTGGGCCGCCCGCTCCCACGCGCGCGCCGCCGCCGCCTGGGATGAGGGACGGATGGCGGAAGAGGTCGTTGCCGTCGCCGTGCCGCGACGGGGGGAGGCCGTGGAGGTCGCCCGGGACGAAGGGATCCGACCGGACACCACGCTCGAGGCGCTCGCAGGCCTGCCGCCCGCGTTCTCGCCGGCGGGGACCGTGACCGCCGGGAACGCATCGCAGATCAGCGACGGCGCGTGCGCCGTCGTGGTCGCCTCGGACGCGGCGATCGACCGGCTCAGCCTCGACCCGCTCGCCGAGATCGTCTCCTACGGGATGTCGGCCGACCGGTACGCCTCGCTCCACACGGTTCCGGCGCTCGCGATGGAGAAGGCGCTCAAGAAGGCGGGCCGATCCACGGCAGATCTCGAGCTCGTCGAGATCAACGAGGCGTTCGCGGGGGTCGCATCGCACGCGGCCCGGCTGCTCGAGCTCGATGAGGCGATCGTCAACGTCAACGGAGGAGCGGTCGCGTTGGGTCATCCGATCGGTGCGAGCGGCGCGCGGATCGTGTTGACGCTCGCGCTCGAGATGCGCCGGCGGGGGGCTGCCCTGGGCGGCGCCGCCATCTGTGGCGGCGGCGGGCAGGGCGACGCCCTCGTCCTGCGTCGCGTCTGAGTCGGCGAGTCCCCCTCAGCTGTCGGTCTGGAGCTCGGCCAGCCGACGGAGCTCTGCGGCCAGCTGCTGGTGCGCGGCCTCGGCCTCCCACGGCTCGTCCTGCGGCTGCCCTTCGGCGTCATCGACGAGGATCTTGACGTCGGGCGTGGTCGCGCCATCCGTCGGTGCCTCGCCATCGGGGAGGAAGACCCGGAACGCCGACCCTCCGCCATCGCGGCTCTCGGCCTTCACGGTGCCACCCTGGACCTCGGCGAGCCGCCGGACGACAGGGGAGATGGAGGCGTCAGAAGACGGCTCCGGATCCTCGACCGAGAGCATCGCGCCCCCCTCGACGTGCTGGAGCCGAACGACGATCGTCTTGCCACCTTGGGTGCGTTCGCTCGAGGCACGGAGGAGGCCGTTCAGGATCTGCTCCGTTCGGAGCGGGTCGATGCGCACCTTGGTTGGCTCGGCGACGACCCGGATGTCGTGGTCGGAGTCGGCCTGGGCCTCCTCGACGACCCTGTTCACCAGGGACTCCATGTCGGTGCGCCGGATGGTGAGCTTGATCGACCCTGCGGCCAACCGCTCGGCATCGGAGATGTCGGCGACGAGGTTGTCCAGCCGGCGGGCGTGGGCGGTGAGCTGCTTGATCAGCTGTGCCTGGTCCTTCTGATCCTTCTTGTGCTTGAGCAGCTGCGTGATGCCGTTGATCTTCGCGACCGACTTCTTGGCATCGAGCGAGAGCTCCTTCATGAACGGCGTCGTGCCCCGGCGGTCCTCAAGGGGCACCTCGATGACGGCATCCTGTTCGTCGCGTGCGACGGCGTCGGCCGTCTCCTGCTCGCGCGTCTCGCGGAGCGCGTCCGACATCTGGTGCATCCGAAGGTCGCCTTCGATGACCTCCAGGCGGTTGCGGGCCGTGATCAGATCCGTCTCCAGCTCCTTCACGCGATCCTCGGCCGCGATCAGCTTCTCGGTCTGACCGGCGAGGCGCTCCTGCGTCACCTGGAGCAGCTGGTCGATCTGCGCACGTCCCTGGTCGTCGGCGAGTTCGAGCTGCCGCCTCGCTTCGAAGTCCTGGAGCCGACGGTTGAGCTCCGCGTTCTCCGCGGCAGCGTCCTCGAGCTGACGCACGAGCTTCTCGGCCCGCGCTTGCTGGGACGCCCGATCGCGATCGGTCTTCATCGTGACGTCTTCGGTTTCGGCGTTCCGGAGCCGCTCGGCTTCGAGCTCGGTGCGCATCTGCTCGATCGTCTCGTCCGCCCGCGTCAGATCCTCCTGCAACGCGGTGAAGGAGCGGCGCATGTCGTCGGCCTCCTTGCGCGCCTGGCCGATCGTCGCCGTGCGCTCCTTGACCTCGGACGCGTGACCCTTGAGTTCCCCGCGGATCCGCGCGATCTCGTTGTGCGCTTCCAGGAGCTGTTGCTCGCGGCTCGCGGCCTCAGCCCGGGCTGCCGTGACCTCGTCGCGAGCGGCCTGCAGGTCGTTCACGGCTCCGCGTGCCGCCGTCTCGGCGTCGGTGATCCGTCCGTGCAGCTCGGTCTCGCGCTGCTCCAGCTGTCCCTGGTAGGACGCCTCGATCTCCTCGAGCTGGCGCTGGAACTCCTCGCGGGTGGCTCGGACCTTCTCCTCGAGCTCCGCCTCGCGCTCGACCAGGTCGGCACGATGGGAGGCTCGCCCGCTCTCGAGCTCTGCCTTGGCCCCGCGGAGCTCGTCCTCGAGCATGGCCGCTCGCTGCTCCTCGTTGCGGAGCGCGCGCAGCTCGGTGTGCGCATCGCCGAGCTCACGCTGGGCGGTCGCGAGCTGGGATCCCACACTCGTCAGGGCGTCTCGCAGCTGCAGCATCTCCACGTTCACCGCGTCGAGCTCCTCCTGGCTGCGAGACGCTGCCCCGGTCGACGCGCGCGTCGAGGCGAGTTCGCGCCTCGTGGCGTCCAGCTGTTCCTTCGTCACATCGAGCTCGGCGTTCAAACCGATCGCTTCCAGTTCGGCCTCACGCAGACGCAGATCCTGCTCGTCATCGTCCACGACGCGCAGCGCCTCTTGGATCGTCTCCTGGAGCTGCGTGGCCAGACGTTCCCGCTCCTGCGTGACCGTCCGCAGCTGCAGCTCCAGTTCGTTGACCTGCCCCTCCGCTCGCAGGGCGCGCTCCTCGATCCGTGGGTCCACGGTCGCGGGGGACCGCGTCTCGCGGGCGAGCTGTTGGAACGACTGGAGCTCTTCCAGCGTCTTGCGGTATTGGTCCTGCAGCAGGACGAGCCGTCCCTCCGCGGCGCGGGCTCGTTCCTCGGCGCGCCGTCTCGCCTCGCCTTCCTCCCTGAGCCCGGGATGGGGAGCGGCCGCCCGCACCGGTTGGGGGATCACGACCGGACGGGGGTTCTCAACCGCCCGACCGTCCGCCGTGTCGCTGACCACCGCGAGGAGCCGGGCTACGCCGAAGACGGCGACGCCGAGCAGGACGAGCAGCGCGAACAGGAACAGCGCGTTCGTCCGCCAGGGGCCCGCCGCGCTCGCGATCGGTGCGTCGGGGTGGGTGAGCTCGACGACGGCCGGGCCGCCGACGCCGGAGCGGAACCGCAGCGGGAGCTTGACCGACAGCGTGCCGTCGAACTCGCTCGTGAGGGGGACGCCGCGCAACGCCTCCTTGATCGAATCCTTCTCGCCGGGGAGCTGCGTACCGATCCTGCTCGCCGCCGTCGAATACAGGATCGTGCCCTCGGGTGAGTACAGGGTGACCGAGTCGAAGTCGCTGGGATCGAGGACGATCGCCTGGATCTGGGTGCTGAGCTGACCGGCGCGCTCTGCGGACGCCGGGCCGTTCAGGTCGGCGGGGGTGAAAGCGAGGGTGAGCGAGCTGTCGGTGATCGTCTGCGCCTGGTGGACGATCTGGTCCTGCGCCGAGTGACGCGCGTGCACGCCCATCAGGAGCGACCCGATGATGCCGAGCACCAGGAGCGCCCCGAGCGCCGCGAGCAGCGTCCGCGCGATCCTCCCGTACCCCTTCAACGAAGCGATCATCCCGTCCCCTCACTGCCACCCGTCGTGTCGCACCGCTCGATCGAACTGGTCTCCGAAGGTGGTTATCGGCAGGGTTCCCTGCGAGGTTCAGTGGCAGATCGGTGTAGGGCTATCGGCCGACATGAGAGGAAGGTCCTAGGCCGGGACGGCGCCCGACACCACGCGCGTCTCGCCCGTGCGGACGTCCTTGTCGAGCACGATCAGGTCCTCCAGGAGCTGACGCATCTGTTCGACGTGGGAGACGACGACGACGAGGCGATCGACGTCGCCCGCCACGAGACGGCCGATCCCGTCCATCGCCCGGTCGAGGTGTTCGGCATCGAGGCTCCCGAACCCCTCGTCGAGGAGGAAGCTGTCGAGGCGACCACCGCCCCGCGCCACCATCTCGGCGAGGGCGAGGGCCAGCGCGAGGGACGCGAGGAAGGTCTCGCCGCCCGAGAGCGAGTCCGCCGTCCGGTCGGCGGCCCCGGCGTTCATGTCCAGCACGTGGAAAGCGTCGTCGTCGCTGAATCGATACGCACCGTTCGTCAGCTCCTCGAGGTGCACGCTGCCGAGATCCGCGAGCGCGGCTCGCTCCTCCTCGAGGAGGTACGCGAGGAACCGTGACGGCTGGAGATCGGCCGCCAGTCGCCGTGCGATGTCCCGGACCCCGGTCGCGTCGACCAGGCGAGCCTCCAGGTCGGCCCCCGCCGCCAGGGTCTCCTCGATCGCTCGAACGCGTTCGGCCGATGCGGCGGCGGCAGCCGCCGCATCGGCGACCACCCGGGCGACGTCGACGTTCGGCGGCAGGTCGAACGCCGCGAGCTCGGCGGCGACGGCCTCCGTCGCCGCGTATGCCTCGGCCGCCGCGCGGTTGCCTGCCTCGGCCGCCTCGGTGAGGCGCTCGACGAGCGCCTCGCCGAGCTCGACGTACGAGCTGCGGACGTCGGCCGCAGCGGTGCCCATCGGACGGGCCTGGCCCAACAGCCCCCAGGCCGACGCCAGCTCGTTCGCGAGGGTCGCGAGCCCACGACTCGCCTCGTCGCAACGGGCGCGGCACGTCTCGAGCGTCGCGCGGGCGGCATCGGCTGCCACCGATGCCGCCCGCACCTCCGTCTCGGCAAACTCGAGCTCCTGCTGGCGTTCGTCCAACAGCGTCCGCGGGTCCCCGTCCCCGAGCCGGTCGACGAGCTCGCTCTGCGTGGTGGCGAGCGCGGCCTCGGCGTCCCGTGCGACGTCCCGGTGCGCGGTGAGCTGGATCGCGAGTGCGTCAGCACGTTCGGCGCCTGCGGCCGCCTGTTCGAGGGCGATGGCCGCTCCCGCGGCCGCCTGCTCCTTGGTGGTGCGCGCCTTGGTCTCGACCGCCCGGGCTCTCGCGAGGGCGCGGCCCGCCGCCGCCACCCTGGGGGCCGCGCCGGCGCGCGGGACTCCCTCGACGATACGGTCGCAGACGGGGCACGGCTCGCCGGCGGTCAGCTCGCGTCGGAGCTCGTGTGCCATCTCCGCGTGTTGGGACGCGTGCAGTGCCGCATCCGCCTCGCCGCGCGCGGCCTCGGCCGCGTCGAGCGCGCTGGCCGCTGCGGTCAG
>DASWDB010000106.1:0-4459 GCA_036395715.1 Actinomycetota bacterium
GATCGGATCCGTGAGCTGTTCCTGTCGTTCTTCGAAGCGCGCGAGCACGTCCGCGTCCGCTCGTCGTCGTTGATCCCGCCGCCCGAGTCCGGCCTGCTCCTCACGAACGCCGGGATGAACCAGTTCATCCCGTATTTCCTCGGCCAGGCCGAGCCGCCCTATCGGCGCGCGACCACCGCGCAGAAGGTCATGCGTACCAACGACATCGACAACGTCGGCCAGGACGCGCGGCACCTCACGTTCTTCGAGATGCTCGGCAACTTCTCGTTCGCCGACTACTTCAAGGTCGACGCCATCCGGTGGGCCCACGAGCTGATCACGGAGGGCTACGGGATCGAGCACGACCGCCTGTGGGTGACCGTGTTCGAGGACGACGAGGAGGCGGCGAGGGCGTGGGTCGATGCCGCCGGACTCTCGCCGGAGCGGATCGTCCGGCGTGGCATGTTCGATGCCCACGGTGAGCCCGCCAATTACTGGTCGACGCACGCGGCAGGCCCGGCCGGCCCGTGCAGCGAGATCTTCGTCGATCGCGGATCGAAGTACGGACCCGATGGCGGCCCGGACGTCGACGAGGAACGCTTCATGGAGATCTGGAACCTGGTGTTCATCCAGGATCAGGTCGACGCCGATCTTCAGATCCTCGCGCCGCTCCCGGGGAAGAACGTGGACACGGGCTCGTCGCTCGAGCGGGTGGCGACGGTGCTCCAAGGTGTCGACAACGTCTTCGAGACGGATCTGTTTCGGCCGACGCTCGAGGTAGCGGAGCGTCTGTCCGGCCGGATGCACGGGCAGGATCCGCACGACGACGTCTCACTCAAGATCATCGCCGAGCACGGGCGGGCAGCGACGTTCCTGGTCGCCGACGGCGTCCAACCGTCCAACACGGGACGTGGTTACATCCTGCGCCGGATGCTCCGGCGGGTCGTCTCGCACGCGCGCCGCCTCGGGATCGAGCGCGGCGTCCTCGACGAGGTGATCACGAGCGTGGTCCAGGGGTTCGGCGACGCCTACCCGGAGCTCCGGGAGAACGAAGCGTTCGTGCGCCAGGTCGCGGACTCGGAAGAAGAGCGGTTCGCTGCCACGCTCCGTCAGGGCATGACCCTGTTCGAGGACGCAAAGGCACGGGCCGAGCACGCGAGGATCTCCGGCGACGCCGCGTTCAAGCTGCACGATACCTTCGGGTTCCCGATCGAGCTGCTCGAGGAGATCGCGGCGGACGAGGGCCTGTCGGTTGACACCGACCGATTCGCGGTCCTCCTCGAGGAGCAGCGGCATCGGGCCCGCACGGCCGCCAAGAAGGTCGAGATCGGTCTGGAGGCCGGCGCGGTGCCGGCGACCGAGTTCATCGGGTACCGCGAGCACGAGGCCGAGTCGCCGGTCTCGCTGCTCCTGGGCGAGGACAACGCCCAGCTGGCCGCGGCGGAGGAAGGGGAGCGGGTCCGGCTCTTCCTCGAGCGCACCCCGTTCTACGCGGAGGGCGGCGGCCAGGTCGGGGATCGAGGGACGATCCGGACGGACACCGGCGCGGTCCGCGTGGTCGACACCGTGCCCGCCGGGGAACGTGGGATCGTCCACGAGGGTGTCGTCGCCTCGGGTGAGGTACGTGCCCACCAACCCGCGATCGCGTCGATCGATGTGCCGCGGCGCGAGGCAACCACCCGCGCGCACACCTCGACGCACCTCGTGCATTGGACGCTCAAGCATCTGCTGGGCGAGCACGCCCGGCAGGCAGGCTCCCTCGTCGAACCAGGCCGGCTCCGCTTCGATTTCCCGAACCCCGGGCCGGTCGGCTCCGACCTGCTGGAGGAAGCGGAGCTGGAGGCGAACCGCCGGTTGGCCGACGACGACCCCGTCAAGATCTTCGAAACGACCATGGACGAGGCGAGATCGCTCGGCGCGGTCGGTCTGTTCGGCGAGAAGTACGGGGACCTCGTCCGGGTCGTCGAGATCGGTGACTACTCACGCGAGCTGTGCGGCGGGACGCACGTTCCTCGCACCGGGAATGTCGCGGTGATCCGGCTCCTCCGCGAGGGCTCGATCGGCGCGGGGATGCGACGGGTGGAGGCGCTCGTGGGACCGGACGCGCTCCGCGAGATCAACGCCGAGCGCGCACTGCTCCGCGGTCTCGTCGAGGCACTCGATGCGAAGGATCCGCAGGGCGCGCTCGAGCGAGCCCGCAGGGTCCTCGAGGAGAACAAGCGACTCCGGAGCGAGCTTGGTTCCTTGCGCGCGGGGGACCGCGACGCGTTGATCGCGTCCCTGGTCGCCGGCGCGCACGACATAGACGGCGTGGCCCTCGTGGTCTCCGAGGTACGCGGGGAGGATCCGGGCGGTCTGCGTGACCTCGCGCAGAAGGTGCGCGATCGCCTCAGCGCCGGTCCGGCGGTCGTCGTGGTCGGCAGCGGTGCCGACGGCAAGGCGATGCTCGTCGCCGCGGCGACCGCCGCTGCCGTCGACCGAGGGATCACCGCCCCCGCACTCCTGGAGCCTGCCGCCCGATCGATCGGCGGCGGGGCGGGCGGTAAGGACCTCCTCGCGAACGCCGGCGGGAAGGACGCTGCGAAAGTGCCGGAGGCGCTCGGCTTGATCCCCTCGCGCGTGCGTGAGCTGCTCGACGCCCGCTGATGCCGGCGGACGTGCTCGGCCGGGTCTTGGGCTTGGATCTCGGCGACGTCCGGATCGGGGTCGCGATCTCCGATGACGCACGCCGACTAGCGGTGCCGCTCGGAACGGTCCAGGTCGGGCGTCCACCCGGGGAGCTCAAGGCGATCGCCGCGCTCGTGGCCGAGCACGGGGTCACGCTGGTGGTCCTCGGCCTGCCGCTGTTGCTGGACGGATCGCACGGAGCCCGGGCGACCCATGCGGAGGCGTTCGCGGAGACGCTGCGCACGGTGCTTCCGGTCCCCGTCGCGCTGCAGGACGAGCGCTTCACCACGGTCGAGGCCGAACGCGGCCTCCGTGACGCGGGCATGAAGGGAACCGCGCGGCGCTCGGTCGTCGATGCCGAGGCCGCAAGGATCGCGCTGCAGGCGTGGCTCGACACCCGGCGGAGCAGTGGCTCCAGGGGCTGAGTGGGTCCGGCCGGTATCCTCGTCGCCCGATGGACAACCCGATGGCGCACGCGGCGCCCGACACGCACGGTCCCGCGGGTCGACGACGACGACGCGTTCGCCTGGTGGTGCTCCTCGCGGCGTTCTTCTTGGTCACCGGGACGGTGTCCGCGGCGATCGCGAAGTACCGGGGTTGCACGCGACCCCCCACGACGACCGGGAGCGCGGTCGCGCTCGAGATCCCATCCGGCGCGACCGGTCAAGACGTCGTCGCCGTCCTCGAACGGCACGGGCTGATCCGGTGCGGTGGGTTCGTCGGCAACCTCCTGCTCCGCGGGACGGGGAAGGCCGGGCAGATCCTGGCCGGCACGTACGACCTCCGGGTCGGGATGACGCTCGACCAGATCGTGACCGTCATCACGACGCCGCCACCCAAGGTCCCGACCGTCCGGCTCACCGTTCCCGAAGGCCTCAGGATCTCCACGAACTATCCGGGGGAGCGGAGCATCTCGAGCGAGGTCGCAGGCCAGACCGGGCTCTCCGCGAAGGCCTTCGCATCGCTCGCCGAGAGCGGCCGGTACGGTCTGCCGCCGTTCCTTCCGCCGAGCGCCGGGACGACCGAGGGGTTCCTGTTCCCCGACACGTACCAACTGGTGAAGAAGGGTTTGACCGCGGATGCGGTGATCCATCGGATGCTGGACCAGTTCCGCGCGGTGGCGACGGAGATCGACCTGCAGGCGGGTGCGAGGAAGCTCGGTCTCACGCCGTACCAGGTCGTGATCGTCGCATCGATGATCGAGCGCGAGGCGCAGGTGGAACAGGACCGTCCCAAGATCGCGAGCGTGATCTACAACCGCCTCGCGCGGGGATGGACGCTCGGGATCGATGCGACGCTTCTCTACGACGACCCGACACCGGACGGGCAGCTGTCGACGTCCGATCTGCGGACGAACACGCCGTACAACACACGGCTGAACTCGGGACTGCCCCCAACCCCGATCGGGAGCCCCGGTCAGGCGTCCCTGGAGGCCGCGTTGCACCCGGCCACGACTCGATACCTCTTCTATGTGTTGTGTCCGCAGGACGGCGCGGGGGTGCACCGGTTCGCGATCACCCTCCACCAGCACAACGTGAACGTTCAGCAGTGCCTGGGCTAGATCCCATGGATACGCGCTCGAGGATCGACGGCGGCACGCGGATGCTCGGCATCATCGGCTGGCCTGTTTCCCACAGCCTCTCGCCCGCGATCCAGAACGCCGCGTTCGCGGCCCTCGACCTGGACTGGACCTACGTTCCCCTCCCGGTCGCCCCCGGCGAGGCTCGCGGCGCGCTCAGCGGGCTCCGCACGCTGGGGTTCGCGGGCGCGAACGTGACGATGCCGCACAAGACCGATGTGGCCGAGGTCCTGG
>DASWDB010000107.1:0-5860 GCA_036395715.1 Actinomycetota bacterium
CTTCGAGCAGGAGGGAACGGGGCGTCGCCCCGGATGTCGGAACACGTGGCAGCCGCCACCACACAGATGAAGATCCTGGTCCCGGGTCACCAATCGATGGTCGCCCTGCTCGGCCAGCGCGATTCCTTCCTGAAGCTCATCGAAGGCGCCTTCGGCGCAGACATCCTCGTTCGGGGCAACGAGATCACGATCTCGGGGCCCCCCGACGAGGCCGAGCGCGTCGGCCGCATCTTCGAGGAGCTCCTCGAGCTCTTGGAGCGGGGGCACGACCTCACGGAGGATTCCGTCGGGCAGACGATCGCGATGGTCACCGGTGGCGTCGTCGAACCGGGCGAGGAGGAGCTTCCGCGACCGAGCGAGGTGCTCGGGGACAACCTCCTGTCCTCGCGCGGCAAGAAGATCGCACCCAAGACCTTCGGACAGAAGCGATACGTCGATGCGATCCGTCACTCCACCATGACCTTCGCGATCGGACCGGCCGGGACCGGCAAGACGTACCTCGCCGTCGCGGTCGCGGTCCGTGCGCTCCAGGAACGCCAGGTCTCGCGGTTGATCCTCACCCGGCCGGCGGTCGAGGCCGGCGAGCGGCTCGGATTCCTGCCGGGCTCGCTCTACGAGAAGATCGACCCCTACATGCGTCCGCTCTACGACGCCCTCTACGAGATGACCGGTCCCGACACGCTGCCGCGGCTGATGGAGCGCGGGGTCGTGGAGGTCGCACCCTTGGCTTTCATGCGGGGAAGGACCCTGAATGACGCGTTCATCATCCTCGACGAAGCGCAGAACACCACGCCAGAACAGATGAAGATGTTCCTGACACGGATGGGCTTCGGCTCGAAGGCGGTCGTGAACGGCGACGCGACCCAGGTGGACCTGCCGACCGGCCAGCTGTCGGGCCTCCACGTCGTGCAGGAGATCCTGGAAGGGATCGAGGGCATCTCCTTCGTCCACCTGGGCGGCAAGGACGTCGTTCGCCACAAGATCGTGCAAGACATCGTCGAGGCGTACGGGCGCTACGGCCAACAGCGGCTGGCGGCCGATGACTGAACCACGATGAGCGACGATCCCAGCCCCGGCGGCCATACCTCGTCCACCGTGCCCGCGGTCCTCGTGAGCGACCGCCAGACCGCACCCATCGACGTCGACGCCTTGGCTGCCCTCGCGCGCGAGACCCTGATCGCCGAAGGGCTCCGCGAGGTGGAGCTGTCGCTCAGCTTCATCGACGAAGCCGAGATGGAAGACCTACACGTCCGTTACCTGGATCAGCCGGGCCCGACCGACGTGCTCAGCTTCCCGCTCGACGGCGAGGACGAGCGCGGCCTGCGCGTGCTCGGCGACGTCGTGGTCGCGCCGTCGGTCGCCGCGCGCAACAACCCCGCCGATCCCGCCGCCGAGCTCCGTTTGCTCGTCGTCCACGGGATCCTGCACCTGCTCGGGTACGACCACGAGGAGGACGGGGAGAAGGCAACGATGTGGGCCCGTCAGACCGCCTACAGCGGGGTGCAGGCGCCGTGACCTCGACGGACTGGTTCGAGATCGTTTTGATCGTCCTGCTGATCGCGGCGGTCGGCGTCCTTGGCGCGTCGGAGGTGGCGATCACGAGGGCGAACCGGGTCCGTGCCTACCGCCTCCTGGAGGAGAAGCGGCGGGGCGCGAACTCCCTCGCGAAGATCGCCGACAACCCGGCTCCCTACCTCAACGTCGTCTTGCTCCTCACGCTGCTCTCCACGATCGGTGGCACGACCATCGCGACGTCTCTCGCGGTCCGCAGGTTCGACGGAGCGGGCGAGGTCGTCGCGACGATCGTGATGACACTGCTCTTGTTCGTCTTCGCGGACGTGACACCGAAGACCTTCGCCATCCAACAGACGGACCGTGTCGGGCTCTTCCTGGCCCCGTTGCTCGTGGGATTGGGCCGACTGGTCGGGCCGATCGCGACCGGACTGGTCAAGCTCGCGAACGTCATCATGCCCGGGAAGGGGTTGCCACAGGGTCCGTTCATCACCGAGCAAGAGCTCCGCGCCTCCGCCGAGGTCGCATCTGAGGAGGGAGTGATCGAAGAAGGTGAGAAGGAGCTGATCCACTCCATCTTCGAGTTCGGCGACACGATCGTCCGAGAGGTGATGGTGCCGCGGCCGGACGTGGTCGCGGTTGAGGACACGGCGACCCTGCGCGATGTGCAGGCGCTTGTCCTCGAACACGGGTACTCACGGATCCCCGTGTTCCATGAGGACCTCGACGACGTCGTGGGCGTCGTCTTCGCGAAGGACGTCCTCAAGGCGCTGTACCAGGGCGACGACGACATGCCGCTGGCCGACGTCTGCCGGCCGGCGCGGTTCGTGCCCGAGTCGAAGAAGGTCGCGGACCTGCTCCGGGAGATGCAGCAGGAGAAGTTCCACCAGGCGATCGTGACCGATGAGTACGGATCGGTCACCGGCATCGTCTCGCTCGAGGATCTGCTGGAAGAGCTGGTCGGGGAGATCACCGACGAGTACGACACCGAGGTGCCCGACATGGTCGAGGTCGGCGACGGCGTCTACCGCGTGTCCGGGAAGACCTCGATCGACGATGTGAACGAGCTGCTCGACTCCGAGCTCCCGGACGAGGAGTGGGATACGGTCGGTGGCCTCGTCCTCGACCTGTTCGGCAAGATCCCCGAACCGGGTGAGGAGATGGGGTTCCAGGGGCTGCGGTTCAAGGCCGAAGAGGTCCAGGGACGCCGAGTGGCGACCGTGCTCATCACGCGGGCCGCCGAAGAGGCCGATCCCGAGCAACGCCTCGCGGGGAAGTGAGGCTCGTCAGCGCCCGCCCGCGCGGCTCGACTCGCATCCGGCGGCCCTGCGTTCCCAGTCGAGGCAGACGTCGACGCCCGGCCCGCCCAACGTGGCGTCCCTTCCCTCGAGCCCGAGGAGCACGTCGCTGCCGCCCTCGCCGAAGATCCGGTCGAGACCGTAGCCGCCCCCGATCACGTCGGCGCCGGCGCCACCGAAGATCAGGTCGTTCCCGTCGTCGCCGTAGATCGCATCGTTCTGCGGTCCGCCGCGGATGAGGTCGTTGCCGTTGCCGCCGTGGATCGCGTCGTCCCCTCCGCCGCCACGCATGACGTTCTGGCCGAACCCGCCCTCGAGCAGATCCGCCCCCGGGCCGCCGATCGATGCGTCGTTCCCGTCCCCGCCGTCCAGCAGATCCCGTCCCCTCCCACCGCAGATGACGTCGTCCCCACCCAAGCCGAGCACAAGGTCGTTGCCACCCAACGCTGCGATCACGTCCCGGCCCGGGGTGCCGACCAGGACGTCCGGACCCGGTGTGCCGACGATCGTCGGTCGCAAGCCCTGGCACACGCCGTTGCGCATCAGCTGCCGAGGACCAGGCTCGCACCCGCGGGTCGTCTCGCCCCTGAAGCATGCGTCCGTCCCGGGTCCGCCCTCGACGATGTCGTGGTCGAGGTCGACGATCCGCTGCGCGATCGTCCCACCGTCGACGATGTCGTTCCCGCCGGCGCCGAAGAGCATGTCGGATCCGGGTCCGCCGTTCATCGCATCGTTCCCAGGTCCACCCTCGAGCCTGTCGTCCCCTGGGCCGGCGTTCAGCAACGCGTCGTTCCCCGGGCCCCCGTTCAAGAGGTCCCGACCCACATCACCGCCGCCGGAGGTCATCAGGTCGCCGCCCTTTCCCCCGAACTCCTGGTCGTTGCCGGTGACCCCGAACAGGCCATCGATGCCCGAGCCTCCGAGCAGGATGTCGTTGCCACTGAACCCGATCAGCTCGTCATCGCCCCCGTTCCCGCAGATCACGTCGTTCCCATCCTTGCCGAGGATGATGTCGTCGCCGCCGAGGCCGGCGATCACATCCGCCCCCCGGGTGCCGCGGAGGAGATCGTTCCCAGGGGTTCCGACGATGGTCGCCTTGCGACCGTGGCACATCGGCGTCACCACTCGACCCACCGCGGGCATCGTGTTCAGCGAGAACACCACGCCCAGCAACACGACAGCCGTCGGGAAACCGAGCCTCTCCCTCGATCGCAACACCGATCGGGAGCCTCCAGCGGGTCGGGGTCCGAGCATCCTCGGACGCGGGCCGCTCGATGATGCCACAGTGAGGGTCCAGGCTCGACGGGTAGCATCGAGGAGTGGACGGGCACGCGCTGATCGACGAAGCGGTTCGCGAAGCTCGATCGGCGATGGACCGCGCGTACGCTCCGTACTCGGGCTTCGCGGTCGGAGCCGCAGTCATCGCGAACGGTCAGATCTTCACCGGTCAGAACATCGAGAACGCGAGCTACCCCGTGTCGGTGTGCGCCGAGCGCAACGCCGTCGGACGCATGATCGACGCGGGTGAACGCCGGATCGACGCGGTCGCCGTGGTCACCGCGGCCGAGAGCCCGACGCCGCCGTGCGGCGCGTGCCGCCAGGTGTTGTGGGAGTTCGGACCCGAAGCGCTCGTCGTCGCCGAGACCACGGGCGGTGAGCGGGTGGCCTGGGGGCTCGAGGACCTGCTCCCCAGCGCGTTCGGCCCGGACGACCTGAGACGATGACTCCCTTCCGCAGCGGCGTCGTCGCCGTGGTCGGGAGGCCGAACGTCGGCAAGTCGACCCTCGTGAACGCGCTCGTCGGTCAGAAGGTCGCGATCGTGTCCGACAAGCCGCAGACCACCCGTCGGGGGATCCACGCGGTCTGGTCGTCGGAGGGGGCGCAGGTCGTGCTGACCGATACCCCCGGATACCACAAGCCGAGGACGCTCCTCGGTGCGCGGCTGAACGAGCTCGTCGGCGACGCGGTTTCGGGCGTCGACCTGGTCCTGCATGTCGTCGACGCCGCCGCGGGGGTGGGGACCGGCGACGCGTTCGTGTATCAGCAGCGGGTGCGGCCGACGGGAGCCAGCGCGATCTGCGTCGTGAACAAGGTGGATGCGACCCCCGGCCGGTCCGAGGTGCCCCAGCTCGCCGCCGCGGGAGCGCTCGGGGACTACGACGAGGTCGTGCCGGTATCCGCCCGGCAGGGCAAGGGCGTCGGGATCCTCCGGCGGCTCATCCTGGAGCGGATCCCCGAAGGTCCGGCCCTCTACCCGGAGGAGACGATCACGGATCAACCGCTCGACGTGCGGCTCGCGGAGATCGTGCGGGAGAAGGCGCTGGCAGTCACTCGGCAGGAGGTTCCCCACTCGATCGCGGTCGTCGTCGAAGAGCTCGAGTACGACGACTCGATCACGAAGGTGCACGCGTCGCTGATCGTCGAGCGTGAGTCGCAGAAAGGGATCGTGATCGGCCGCAGGGGCGAGACGCTGAAGACGATCGGGTCGCGTGCCCGCGAAGAGATGGAGCTCCTCCTGGGGAGGAAGGTCTATCTTGACCTGCACGTCAAGGTGCTGAAGGAGTGGCAGCGGGACCCCCGGGCGCTCGAGCGGTTGGGGTTCTAGGTCACCTCCAGCGTCGCCGTCATCGGCGGGTGGACCGTGCACACCACCGCGTACGTCCCCGGCGCGATGCCCGCGAGCGAGACCTGGCCGTTCGCTCCGCCGTCGAGCCTCTGATCGATCGCCGTCCCGGTGACCGTGAAGGTGTGCAGCACGCTCCCGGTGTTCTGCAGGGCGAGGGTGGCGCCGCTGGCTGCGCCGATGCAGGTGGGCTCGAACGCGAAGTCCTTGAGATCGACCGTCTGCGTCGGCCCGCTCGGCGTACAGACGGCGGGCGTGTTCGAGCTCGAACACGCGATACCTCCGACGCAGAGCATCACGAGTACGAGTAAGGGCCGGATCGTCCGCATCGGCTCCCGAGCGTAACGGCGGTCCCGCTCCCGCGGCACGTCGATTACCCTGGTTGGCATGAGCAGCCTCGTGCCGCTATCGCCCGTGGTCACGCCAT
>DASWDB010000108.1:0-4262 GCA_036395715.1 Actinomycetota bacterium
TCCCGGTCGCGCCCTCGATCGCCAGGTTGGGCGCTAGGTATACGCCGATCGTGACGATCGACGCGCAGTCACCGAGATCGGTGCACGTGTACGTCGTGACGATCCCCTGCATGTTGCTCGTCCCCTGAACGGCATCCCGGAGCGCGGTCCGAGGGATCGTGAGGGAACCGTCGCTGTTCTTGACCGCGGCCTTGTCGATCGCCGCAGCCAGGAGGTTCAGCGCGTCGTAGGCGTGCGCGTGGAACGCCGAGATCGGCGCCGTCCCGGCGAGCTGCTTGTATGCGGGGAGGAACTCGTTCGTGTAGAAGTCCTTCTGCTGGAAGCAGGAGAGACAAGGCGCCGAGTAGTAGGCCCCGTTGATCGCTGAGCCGGCGAGCTTGATGAAGTTCGACGCGAAGCAGCCGTCCGAACCCATGAAAGTCGTGTTCGCCAACCCCGAGACCTGGTGTCCCTGCTTGAGGATCAGGGCACATTCGGCCGTGTAATCGGGCCCGTACAACAGGTCCGGCGACTTCTGCCCGATCTTCGTCAGGACGGGCGTGTAGGACTGCTGGCTGCTGTCGATCACTTCGCCGTCCACGACCTGTCCGTTCTGCTTCTGGAAGGCGTTGGCGAACGCCGTGGTCAGGCCCTCCGTGTACGGGGACTCGTCGTGGATCGTCGCGGCGGTCGTCGCGCTGAGTTTCTTCACGGCGAAGTCGGCGACGACCAGGCCCTGGATCAGGTCGTTGTGCGCGGTCCTGAAGTAGTACGGGTTGTGCGTCCCCTGCGCGGTGAGCGCCGGGTTCGTGTTGGACGGCGAGAGAAGGACGATCCCCTTGTCGCCGAGGGTCTTGTCCGCCACGCCGAGCGCGGCGCCGGAGCAGCTGGTGCCGATGACCGCGACGATGTCCGGGTTCGCGGCGAGCTTCGTCGCACCGGCCTGGCCGCCCTCGGCCGAGCATGTGTCGTCCTCCTGCTGGAGCTGCACGTCATGACCGTCGATCTGTCCGGGCGTCCCGTCGAACGTCCCGTCGAGATGATCGATCGCGAGCTCGACCCCGTACAGGCTGTCCTGGCCCAGGTCCGCGTTGTCACCGCTCACGGACAGGAGCGTTCCGATCTGGATCGGCGCGCCGGCCGCGACCGTGACGCAGCCAGGCGCCGCGTTGCAGTCCACCGAGGCGCCACCCGAGGTGGATCCCCCGGCCGCCGAGCTGCTGTTCGAGCACGCCGCCGCGATCATCGCGAATGCGCCGAGGAGCACCAGCGGCGTGAGCCACCGACGATGTCTCATGAAGCCCCCTTTCGTGCTGCACCGTGGATATGGCCCGGTTGGTACCACATCCGCGGGGCGCAGGCCAATCACCATGGAGGACCATGTCCCCCACAGCGGATACGGGCGTGGGGCCTGAGCGAGATGTGTCGTTCAGGCGATCCGGCGCCGGAACGCCTCCGCGAGGTGTACGGCCCCCTCAGGCTCGCCGGCAACGATCCGTGCCATGAGCGCCGAGCCGACGATGACCCCGTCGGCGAACCTGCAGGCCGCCCCGGCCTGCTCGGGGGTCGCGATCCCGACCCCGACGAGCAGCGGCAGGTCCGTGTGTGGACGGACGGCCGTCACCACCTCGCGCGCCGTCACCGAGAGCTGATCGCGGGCGCCGGTCACGCCGTACGTCGCGACGCAATAGACGAAGCCGTGCGAGGCAGCCGCGATCGCCGCGTACCGCTCTTCCGTGTTCCCGGGAGCTGCGAGCAGGACGATGTCGATCCCGCGAGCGGCCCCGAGCGCGTCGAAGGTCCCTCCCTCGTCCACGGGGAGGTCGGGAACGATCGCGCCACCGACCCCGGACCGGACCAGGTCGTCACAGAACGTCTCATAGCCACGATGGTGAACGATGTTCGCGTACGTCATGACCGCGACCGGGATGTCGATCCCTGCGTCAGCGACCAGCGCGAGGACATCGTCGAGCCGGGTGCGGCGTTCGAGGGCGACCCGCGACGCCTCCTGGATCACACCGCCGTCCATGACCGGATCCGAATGCGGGATACCGACCTCGATCGCATCCGCGCCGACGGCGGCGAGTTTCCGCAGGAGCTCCGGGTCCACGCCCGGGTACCCGCCCGTGACATAGGGGACGAACGACTTCGCGCCTCGGTCCCGGACGGCGCGCAGCGTTGCTTCCAACCGGCCCATCAGCGCCGGCCCATCAGCGCCGGCCCATCAGCGCGGTTCCCGCCGCCCGTCGCCGGCGAGCGCGGCGCGCACCGTGTCGAGGTCCTTGTCGCCACGACCGGAGAGGTTCATCAACACCCGCGCCCCGTCCGGGAGCGGCCGGTGACGGAGCCATCCGATCACGTGCGCCGGCTCGAGCGCGGGGATGATTCCCTCCGTGCGTGCGAGCAGCTGGAACCCATCGAGCGCGTCCACATCCGTCGCGCTGACGTACGTCGCGAGGCCTTCGTCCTTCAGGTAGGCATGCTCGGGACCGACGCCCGGGTAGTCCAAGCCAGCAGAGATCGAGTGGGTCTCCACGACCTGCCCCTCCGCGTCCTGCAGGAGGTAACTGAGGGCGCCGTGCAAGATTCCCGGTTGGCCGAGGGTGAGCGAGGAACAATGCCGACCGAGCTCCGAACCGACACCGCCGGCCTCGACGCCGCACAAGCGCACACCCGGTGTTCCGACGAACGCCGTGAACATGCCGATCGCGTTCGACCCCCCGCCGACGCACGCCACCACGTACTCCGGTTCCATCCCGACCCGCTCCGCGTACTGCCCGCGTGCCTCGTCCCCGATCACCCGCTGCAGGTCGCGCACGAGCGTCGGGAACGGATGCGGACCCACCACCGAGCCGATCACGTAGTGGGTGGTTCCGACCGACGCCGCCCAGTCGCGGAGCGCCTCGTTGACGGCCTCCTTGAGCGTCTTCATCCCCGCGGTGACCGGCACGACCTCCGCGCCGAGCAGCTCCATCCGCGCGACGTTGGGGGCCTGGCGGTGCGTGTCCTCCTCGCCCATGTAGACGACGCACGGCAAGCCGAGCAATGCGCACGCGGTCGCGGTCGCCACACCATGCTGACCAGCCCCCGTCTCGGCGATGATCCGCCGTTTGCCGAGCCGCTTGGCAAGGAGCACCTGACCGAGGGCGTTGTTGATCTTGTGCGCGCCCGTGTGCGCGAGGTCCTCGCGCTTGAGCCAGAGGTCGCAGCCGAGCTCCTCGGAGAGCCGGGTCGCGTGCGTGATGGGCGTGGGACGCCCGACGAAGTCGCGCAGGAGCTCCGCGAGCTCGCCGCGGAACACGGGGTCGTCGCGGAGCTCGAGCCAGGCCGTGGTGAGCTCCTCCAGCGCCGGGATCAGTACCTCGGGGGCGTAGCGCCCCCCGTACGCGCCGAAACGACCGTGCTCGTCGGGCCGGGTCGTCACGTTCACGCGATCTCTTCCTCGTTCGCATCCCGATGCCCCGGGCGGCCGGCGAGCCCGGACCCGGGCTCGCGCACCAACCCGGCGATCGCCGCGGCCGGGTCGACGGCCCGCATCAGCGCCTCCCCCACGAGGACGGCAGACGCTCCGGATGCGACCGCTCTCGCGACATCGCTGTAGTTCTCGATGCCGCTCTCGAACACCGCGATCCGTCCCGGCGGGATCGAGCGGAGTCTCCCGAGCGCCGCGGGCACGTCCACCTCGAGCGTCTCGAGATCACGGGCGTTGACCCCGACGATCTCGGCGTCGGTCGCGAGCGCTCGTTCCAAGTCGTCGTCCGAATGCGCCTCGACGAGCGGCTCCATCCCGAGCGCCCGTGCTGCCGCGATCATCGTGTCGAGCGCCTCCTCGTCGAGGCAGGCGACGATCAGCAGGATCGAATCGGCCCCGACGGCGCGCGCCTCGACGAGCTGTACGGGGTCGATCAAGAAGTCCTTCCGAACCACCGGGAGGCCGGTTGCGGCGCGGACGAGGCCGAGGTCGACGAGCGACCCGGCGAAGTGCCGTGGCTCGGTGAGGACCGAGATCGCCGCCGCACCGCCCGCCTCGTACGCACGCGCGAGCGCGGCGGGATCGGCGTCGGCGTCGATCGTGCCGGCGCTCGGGGATGCGCGTTTCACCTCGGCGATCACGGCGGGCACTCCCGCGCCCCGCAGCGCGCCCGGGAGCGAGCGCGCCGGAGGCTGGGAACGGGCGACGGCCTCGAGCTCCTCGAGCCGTGGCGGCCGGTCACCCAGCTCGCGCCGGATCGTCCCGATGAGATCGTTGAGGAAGCCCATGGAGCGGGGAAGTCTACCGGCGA
>DASWDB010000109.1:0-2841 GCA_036395715.1 Actinomycetota bacterium
TCGAACTCCATCCCGGTCGGTCGGATCACGATCAGCTCGCCGTCGGCGACGAACGTTCCGGGCGGTCGCTCGGCCACGAGCTCCACGATCTCGGGGAAGTAGCGGCCGAGCGGCCGCCCGTCGCGGCTCACCAGCCGGACGTCGCCGTCCTCGCCGAGCGCGACGATCGTCCGGAACCCGTCCCATTTCGGCTCGTAGGTCCATCCTTCGCCGTGAGGGATCTCCGACTGGGACGTCGCGAGCATCGGCGCTGGAAGGTCTCCTGCGATCGTCCGGCGAGGCACGCCGCAGATGGTACGGCCGCGACCGTCACCGGGCGCTTGCGCCGGTCTCCGGCGTGCACGACCATCCGGCCCATGGATGAAGAAGCGCAGCAGCCCGAACCCGGCCAGCCGCTCCCCCAGCCTCCGCCACAGGGTCTCGGGCAACGGCCCCCGCCCGGCATCGGGGCGACGCCTTCGCCCCGACAAGCCCCGGTCCGCGACGGCAACGCGAACGCCGGATGGCTGGTGCTCATCGGCGGCTTCCTGGTGCTCGTCGGCGTGTTCCTGCCCTGGATCACGGCGAGCGGGCCGAGAGGGACGTTCTCGGCGAGCGGGAAGGACGCGAGCGAATGGGGGATCCTCATCCTCGGAGGGTTCGCGACCGTACGGGGGCTCTCGATGGCGAGGCCCGATATCTTCCGGTTCCGCCTCGGGACGCCACTGATCGGCGGCGTGATCCTGGCGGTCCTCGTCGCGATGCGCTGGAGCGACATCCAGAAGGCGCTGAACGATCTCCGCTCGGTCCCGGGTGTCACCGCATCCCTCGGGATCGGGTTCTGGGCCGTGATCGCGGGGACAGCCCTCGTGCTGGCCGGCGGCGTCATGGCGATGCAACGCCACCGATAGTCCCTACGTTCCGCTCGGCGACCGCGACCGCCTCCCCGCCCGGACCCGCTCCTGCTGCGAGAGCAGCACCTTCCGGAGCCGGACGTTCTTCGGCGTGACCTCGACGCACTCGTCCTCGCGGATGAACTCGAGCGCCTGCTCGAGCGACAGCTGCGTCCTCGGGATCAGCCGCACGAGCTCCTCCGCGGTGGATTGCCGGACGTTGGAGAGCTTCTTCTCCCTCGTCGGGTTGACGTCCATGTCGTCCGCACGGACGTTCTCGCCGACGATCATGCCCTCATAGACCTCCTCGCCGGGACCGACGAACAGCAGCCCGCGCTCCTGGAGGTTCAGCAGGGCGAACTGCGTGGTCTGGCCGCGACGATCGGCGACGAGCGATCCCGTCGGCCGGGTCCGCAGCTCGCCATGCCACGGCTCGTACCCCTCGAACACGTGATGGAGTTGGCCGGTGCCCCGCGTCTCCGTCATGAACTCCGTCCGGAACCCGATCAGACCTCGCGCCGGGACGACGTACTCCAGCCGGACCCAGCCGGTGCCGTGGTTAACCATCTGCTCCATCCGCCCCTTCCGGAGCGCGAGGAGCTGCGAGACGACTCCCAGGTACTCCTCCGGAGCGTCGATCGCCACCCGCTCCATCGGCTCGTGCGTCTTCCCGTCGATCGTTCGGATGACGACCTGCGGCTTGCCGACCGTGAGCTCGAACCCCTCGCGCCGCATGACCTCGACCAGGATCGCGAGCTGGAGCTCGCCGCGGCCCTGGACCTCCCACATCTCGGGCCGCTCCGTATCGAGTACCCGGATCGAGACGTTCCCGACGACCTCCTGATCCAGGCGCGACTTCAACAACCGGGCGGTCACCCTGGTGCCGTCCTGCCCGGACAGCGGCGCCGTGTTGATCGCGACCGTGATGCTGAGCGACGGCTCATCGACCCGAGTGACCGGGAGCGGGTGGGGATCGTCGGGATCGGCGAGGGTCTCGCCGATCGTGATCTCCGGGATCCCCGCCACCGCGCAGATCTCACCGGGACCGGCCTGGTCGGCCTCGACCCGGTCGAGCGCCTCGGTGACGTAGAGCTCGGCGATCTTGGCTCGTTCGATCGAGCCGTCGGACCGGCACCATGCCACGGGGTCGCCCCGGCGGAGCTCACCGTTGCGGACGCGGCAGAGCGCCAGCCGGCCGACATACGGAGACGCATCGAGGTTCGTCACGAGGGCCTGCAGCGGCGCGCCTTCGTCGAACCAGGGAGCGGGCACGTGTTCGAGCAACGTCTCGAACAGCGGCGCCAGCGTCGGCTCGAGCGCGTCGGGCTCGCGCCCGCACGCTCCCGTCCGCGCGTTCGCGAACAGGATCGGGAACCCGACCTGGTGCTCGTCCGCGTCCAGATCCAGGAAGAGCTCCTCGACCTCGTGGACGACCTCGGCCGGCCGGGAGTCGCCACGGTCGACCTTGTTGACGACGAGGACGACCGGCAGGCGGGCTTCGAGCGCCTTCCGGAGCACGAAGCGTGTCTGGGGTAAGGGACCCTCCGAGGCGTCCACCAGCAGCAGCACGCCGTCGACCATCGTGAGCGCCCGCTCGACCTCGCCGCCGAAGTCCGCGTGCCCCGGCGTGTCGACGATGTTGACCTTCACCCCCTGCCATCGCACGGCGGTGTTCTTGGCGAGGATCGTGATGCCCTTCTCGCGCTCGAGGTCCATCGAGTCCATCACCCGCTCTGCGACCTCCTGGTTCGCGCGGAACACCCCGGATTGCCAGAGCATTGCGTCGACCAGCGTCGTTTTCCCATGGTCGACGTGGGCCACGATGGCGACGTTGCGGATGTCGTCTCGAGTGGGCATCGCATCGCAGGCTACAGAGCGCGCGCTAGGACGACTGCGGCCTTACCGCCGGCCCCTAAACCCTTTGCCACCTGCAACTACGTCGAAGAGCGTAGCCATTAGGGGGTTGCGC
>DASWDB010000110.1:0-2752 GCA_036395715.1 Actinomycetota bacterium
TACTCCGAACGGCTCGCGGACGAGATGGGCCTCTACCTCGACGGGTGGGAACGGCTCGGCATGCTCGACAATCAGGCCCATCGCGCGGCCCGCTTGATCACGGACACGGGCATCCACATGCTGGGGTGGACCCGCGAGGCATCCATCGCGAAGCTCGAAGAGGCCGGTCAGACCCACACCGATGCCGTGATCGAGGTCGACCGCTACATCGGGATGCCGGGGCAAGCGCTCTGCTACATGGTCGGGATGATCGAGATCGAGAAGGCTCGCGAGGCGACCCGTGAGCGAGACGGCGCCGGCTTCTCGCTCCGCGACTTCCACGATCGCGTGCTGGCGACCGGACAGCTGCCGCTGCCATCGTTCCGCCGCGCCTTCGGCACGTCCTGATCACTCGGCTGAGCGCCAGGCCTCGCGGATCCTGACGCGGCCGCGCGTCCGCAGGACGGCACCCGAATACAGCCGCGCGGCGAACGGCACCAGCAGGATCGTCGAGCCGACGAGCGCGACCAACGACACGGCGACCTGCCAGGCCGGGGCGGCGCCTAAGACGATCCGCACCGGCATCGCGAGCGCCGAGGATGTGGGCAGGATCGACGCGATCACCTGGAGTCGCCCGTTCGGATCCTGCAACGCCCCGATCGAGATGAAGAACGACACGAGGATCGTCAGGTTGATCGGGACGATGACGTTCTGCAGCTCCTCCATCCGCGTCACCAGCGAGCCCGCCGCGGCGAAGAGTGTCGCGTAGAACGCGAAGCCGAGGACGAACCAGCCGATCACGAGCCCGGCCGCGCCGAAGGCGCTCGATGACACGTCGATCGCGTTCGTCGCGAACGCGAGTCCGATCGCGAACGAGCTGATCACGATGAGCTGCGCCAAGCCGAGCGTGCCGATCCCGACGATCTTCCCGAGGAGGAGCTGCTTCGGGCGGATCGCGGAGAGCAGCATCTCCACCACCCGTGATGCCTTCTCCTCGATCACGCCGCTCGCGACCCAGATCCCGTAGCCGAAGAGCTGCCCGTACAGCAGGAGCACGCCGACGAACGCGACCGCGGCGTTCTGGTTGCGGTTGGGCGGTTCCTTCTCGAGGAACGCGTACGCGAGCGGGGTCGAGTTGTTCACCGCATCGCGTTCCTGTTGCGAGACATGGTGCGCGTCCAGCACCGCCGCGAGGGCGAGGTTCCTGGCGGATGCCTCGACGAGCGGCGCGAGTGTCGGGTCGAGACTCGTGTGACCGATGAGCTGCGTCTGGGTCACGACCGCATCGACCGATCCGTCCCGCAGCGCCGACGTGGCCGTCGACAGATCCGGCAGGCTCCGGACATCGATCCGCACGCCCGCCTGCGCGCCCAGCGCTGCCGCCCCGTCGGCGACCGTCCCCGGACCGACGTAGCCGAGGTCGAACGAGGGACCGCCGGCGACCGCGCTCGATGCCCGTGCCAGGACGAGGATCGAGATCACCGCGATGTTGATCAGCGTGGAGATCAGGAAGCTCCGCTCGCGGATCCGGACCCAGAAGTCGCGACGCGCCACGAGCCGCCAAGTGCCGCGGTCCGTCGGCGCGGCACTCACTCCGCGACCACCTCGCGGAAGAGCTCAGCGAGCGAGGGGCGCACCGGACCGAACGCGGCAACGTCACCCTCGGCGCGGGCCAGATCGAGGATCCGCTGCGGATCCGCACCGCCGGTGAGCTCCAGCACGACGCCCCCGTCGGCCCGCTCGGCGAGCGAGACACCGGGAATGACCTCCCACCACCCGTCGGTTGCCGCCGGGACCTCGATCCGCCAGAGGTTCCGCACGCGCATCGCGCGGAGCTCGTCGATCGACCCTCGCGCGACGATGCGGCCGCGATCGATCAGCACCACCTCGTCGCAGAGACGCTCGACCAGCTCGAGCTGATGGCTCGAGAAGACCACCGGGACGCCCCGGTCGCGCGCCTGCCCTCGGAGCACGTCGGCGAGGACGTCCACGCCGACCGGATCGAGCCCCGAGAACGGTTCGTCGAGGACCAGCACGTCGGGCTCGTGGACGAGGGATGCTGCCAGCTGGACGCGCTGCTGGTTCCCCAGCGAGAGCGTCTCCATGCGGTCGTTCGGGTCGCCGACCACCTCGAGGAGCTCGAGGAGCTCGGTGGCGCGGCTGCGCGCCACGCCCTTGGGCGTGCCGCGCAACCGCGCCAGGTACACGAGCTGTTCACACACCCGCATCTTCGGATACAGCCCGCGCTCCTCCGGCATGTAGCCGAAGCGGCGCCGGGTCACGGCATCGACCGGTCGTCCGCGCCACACGACCGTGCCGGCATCGGCGTGGAGCACCCCGAGCGCGATGCGCATCGTCGTCGTCTTGCCCGACCCGTTGCGTCCGACGAACCCCACGATCCGACCCTCGGGAACCTCGAAGGACACGCCGTCGAGCGCGACGACGTCGTCGAACCGACGGCGGAGATCGATCAGTTCGAGCACGGGCGAGGCCAGGATAGGCGACGCCGAACGGCGGACCGGTACCCGAACCTCGGCTCGGGTACCGGCCTGCGCCCGTTCGTCAGGCGGCAGTGACCGACGAGGGCGCCGACTCGCCGAGCGCAACGCCCAAGACGTCTCGGACGTCGTCGGCCAGGTGGAACCGCATCTCTGCGCGCACCTGCTCAGGCACGTCGTCCAGATCGCCTTCGTTCCGCTTCGGCAGGATGACCTCCGTGAGCCCCGCACGGTGCGCGGCGAGCACCTTCTGCTTCACGCCGCCGATCGGCAGG
>DASWDB010000111.1:0-2838 GCA_036395715.1 Actinomycetota bacterium
TCACGGCGGCCGGGGATCGTGCCGCCCTCTTCGGCTACTCCTCGGGGGCAACGCTCGCCCTCAAGGCCGCAGCCCAAGGCCTCGCGATCAGCAAGCTGGTGCTCTACGACCCGTCGTTCGTCGTCGATGAGAGCATGCCGCCGCTCCCCGCGGACCTGCCCGAGCAACTGACGACGCTCGTTGAGGCAGATCGACGCGGGGACGCCGTCGAGCTATTCCAGACGCGCGTCATCGGGATGCCGGAAGCAGTCGTCGCCCAGATGCGTGACGCCCCGTTCAGGCCAGCGATGGAGGCGATCGCGCACACACTCGCCTACGAGTCGATCCTGATCGGCGATCTCCGACTGCCGCCCGATCTGCTGCCGGCGATCAGCTCACCGACGCTCGTGATCACCGGTGAAGAAAGCCCGCCGGTGCTGCAGGCGGCGGCGCACGCAGTCGACGAGGGGCTGGCTCACGGTCGCCTCGTTGTCCTCGACGGACAAGGTCACGACATCAGCCCGGAAGAGACCGCGGCCGTCATCACGGAGTTCCTCACCGGTGAGAAATAGCAGCTCCTTCCGCCGAAGGACTGACCTCTGACGCGGGAGGCGGCACGCGCAGCCCACCGGACGCGTTCGGCTGCCTGCTCGAACTCGACGGGCCAGACGGGCGAGCGATCGCCGCTACGTCACTGACCCGGAGTGGCTCGCGGATCGACTCGTAACGGAAGCTCATCGACCTGCGCGATTTCTTCAGGCCGTTTGCGCCGGTAAGGCGCAACTCATCTAGCCGCGTTCACCCGGGCGCATTCGGTACCGCTTGTCGGCCCTCGGGATCGCTCGCGGAGTCCGGACGTCAGACGGTCTGGTGGGGTCGAACTCATCGCCCGACGTTCGTCGGGAACATCTGCAATACCAAGCGTGAGGCCCCCCGCGATGGGCGAGCGTTCGAGATGACCCTGAGCGAACGCTGCTCGCGTACGGTTCGATGGTGCCTGCAATCGATGCCCTGGTCAGGCCCGATCGTTTTCCTCTGTCCTCCCGATATGACCCGCGGTGGCTTCTCGACCTCGATATGGGGCCGCATCCGCTGTGGCAGCTAGAAGAGATCCTTCCAGCCCTCGGGTTGCGGCCGGGGATGCGGGTTCTCGACTTGGGATCGGGTCGCGGCGCGACCTCAGTGTTCCTCGCTCGCGAGTGCGCGGTGACCGTGACCGCGTGCGACCTGTGGGTCGATACGGAAGAGGTAGACGAAGTTCTTCGAGAGGCAGGGGTCGAGGATGCCGTCACCGCGGTGAACGCCGACGTGCGGCACCTCCCATTCCAGAATGACGAATTCGACGCGATCGTCAGCATCGACGCCTTCGAGTACTTCGGGACTGACGTTCATCTCTTACCCGTGCTGCTTCGCGTCCTGAAGGCTGGAGGCGTTATTGGCATGACGACGCCAGGTCTCCGGTCAGACCCCTACGAGGGAGAGGTTCCAGCCAAGGTCTGGTCTCTGTGGGGGTACGAGGTCGCGGCTTGGCACACCCCAGACTGGTGGCGTCGCCACTGGGAGCTGAGCGGCCTCCTCGAAGGAATCGAGACATCGTGGCAGCACGATGGGGTTGAGAACTGGATCCTCTGGGCCAGAGCCGTCCGCGAGGTCAAAGGTGCCAAGGAAGACCCGCTTCTCGCGATTCTCCATGAGAACTACGGGCAGCTCGGGTTCGTATCGGCGACCGCGCGCAAGCGAGTAGCCGCCGACCCATAAGCGGCGAACTCTCCTGACGGCAGGCGTTTCTTCGCCTGCCGTCATTGTTTCACCAGCGGCCCTGAGCGCGCCCTACGAGTCGGCGAACGGCGCAGTTCGCGCGTTCCGAATGTTGCGACTGGATGGCTAGCCGACGCCGAGTGCTTCGTAGGCTGGGAAGAGCTCGCTCCAGCGGGCCTCGACGTTGCGGAGCTCGCGACCGCTGATGTAGTCGGCCAGATGCTCGACGTGAATTTGGATCCCCGCGCCGTAGGCTGGGAGAAGGTGGACGGGCATGCCCCGCTCTTCCCAGACCAGCCTTGTCTGAGCGCCCTCGGCAATCAGCTGGGCCTCGATCACAGTCTGCTTCGGCTGGCCGGGCTGCGGATCGGGATCGCGCATCGTCAACAGCAGTCGCTGCCGAGGCTCACACGCCTCCACCCGACCGGTGCGCTCTCCCGCGAGGGCGATGCGCACACGGAACTCGCCCCCTTGAGAAAGCTCTCCCTCTACCTTGCCGTACCAGTGGGCGAGTCGATCGGGATCGGTGAGCGCTCCCCAGAGGTCATCAACCTCTGTGTCGAGGCGATCTTCCATCCGCACGACGCCCTCACCATCGACGGAATGGAGACTCCCCAGAACGGATGCGCCGCTAGTCATCTAGATCCTCCTCTATTCGCGATCTTCCCCGAGTCTCGATGAGGCGAAGCGTTCGGCCGCTGCGCCCACCGTCAATGCTTTAGACGGCAGAGTGGCCACGAAGTCATCGGGACATCGCGTAGCCGCTCCCGTCGATGCGCCAGATGCGGAAGGGTCGCCTTCGCCAATGGGGAATGAAGCTTGAGCGCCGATCTCCTCAGCCGTTAGGGCCGACATGAGCCCCTGCCGGAGGCCTACGCATCGGCCAAACCGGCGGGCCGCCTTCTGGCAGCTTAAAGCACGTACTGCTGCATCTCAACCACGAACATCGTTCGTAGCCGTGCCCTCTGCCGCAGACGGCCCGGCCGAAGGAACGTGAACACGGGATCGTTGATGAACGCGTCCGCCAGCACCACCGCCACCTTCGGCACCTCATCTGCAGCCGCTGTCCGGACTTCGATCGGTCCCAACGCGGTGACCATA
>DASWDB010000112.1:0-5785 GCA_036395715.1 Actinomycetota bacterium
CCTCCGCCTTGGCTATGCCGATGGCTCGGTCGTGCAGGTCGCGGGACGTCATGGTCTCGAGGTCCTCGCGGGTGATCACGGTGCAACCCTACCCCGCGATCGTGACAGCGCCCGCCCAGCGGCCGTGAACATGGACTGGCAGACTGCGGTCGTGCGCATCGTCTCCCGTCCCGAGGGTGAGGTTCCTCACGAGCTGCGCCTACAGATGGTCATGCTGCAGGATCAAGCGTGGCCCTCAGACTGCCCGCCTGACACGACCCCGTGGCATGACCAGTCGCTGAACCCCCTCTCCGTCCTGCTGCTGGATGACGATGACGGAGTTGTCTCAGCCCTGGACATCCTGTCGAAACAGATCGCGCACAGGGGGAAGGCGTACTCGGCGAGCGGAATCAGCGCCATGGTGACGGACCAGGGGCTGCGCGGCCACGGCTACGGACGCATGCTCGCGACCGCCGCGCGGGAAATGATGGGATCGAGTGGTGCAGACCTGGGCATCTTCACGTGCGACGCCCACTTGCAACAGTTCTACGAAGCAGCGGGCTGGCAGCACCTTCCCGGAACGGTGCTGATCGGTGGGACGCCGGCCGACCCCTTCCCGAGTGACCAGTTCGACAAGGTCACGCTCGGCTGCTTCTTCTCCGCGAAGGCCAAAGACGCCCGCGCCGAGTTCGTTGGAGCCCGGATCGAGCTTTTCAGCGGCGAGATCGACAAGCTGTGGTGAGGGCTGGGGGATCCACGGTCGGCACACGTCCACGCAGCGCCAAGAACGAAGCAGCGAACCGCCTGCGCTTCGGGTTGGTTGCTAGGACGTTCACCCCTCTCAGCTGATCTCGACCGCGATCTCTCCCTGCTGGTGCGCGCGTACGCTGTCCGCGGCTGCTTTCGTCCGCGGACCAAATCCACCGTTGCGACCGGGCAGCTGACGCCTGATCTGCTCCAGCTCCTTGCGCGTGAACTCGCACCGTGTGGTGATCGGGTCAACGCCGTACAAGCGCGCGCCGTTCAACCCCAGGATCTTCGCCTTGATCTCTTCGGTGAGCTTCGGATAGCCGTAGCGCTCCTGGAACTCGGGGGAGATCTGGAACGCGCGCATCGCCTCGATCAGCGGCTGAGGGGACCCGTAGAACAGACAGTCCGTCCCCCACAACACGTTGTCCTCCCCCACATACTTCAGGAGCTTGCCCAGCACGTGCGCCGCCTGAGACGGATAGCGAAACGTGTACCACCACGTGGAGCCGATCTCAGCGTAGACATTCTCGTTGGGTCCGATGCCCGCTTGCTTCAGTGAAGCGATGAGGCGGTTCACGCCCACGTTCGCAGTGGCTCGCGAGTAAGGTCCCTCCACCGTTCCCGCCTCGAACCCCGAGTGGTAAACCACAACGTTCGCATCGGGGTTGCGCTTGGCGGCGGGTCCGACATCACGCGGCGAGGCATATTCGCTCCCGTTGCTGAAGCCCTTATGCACGCAGAACGTGGGCCTTCCCAGCTCGACGCACTGACGGATGAACTTCTCCCCCACCTGCTTGAGGGAAGGGTCGTGATCATCCAACCACCAGCCATTCCCGCTGTGGTCTAACACGTCCGGGAAATGCGTGAAGGTCTTCCACGCGACGATCGGATACGTCTCCGCCGTGTGTTGCATGGCCGCCAGGGAGGACTGCACCACGTCGAGGTTCGGCAGCGCCTGCGCGTGCAGCAGCACACGGTCGTCCTGACACAGCCCGATCGCGATCCTGCGGGTCACGTCCATGATGTCGTGGGAGAGCGGACTCCCCGCCGGATAGATCGGCAACGCCGACAGCACCAGCATGGAGGTATCGGAGCGCGTGAACATCAGGTCCATGAAGTGATCGATCGAGTAACAGACCTTCGGGTCCTGCTCTCCGCAGTTCTGCTGCGGGAACATCTGCCAGAAGTCTTGCCCGTTGAGGATCGGGAGGAGGTCGTACTCCAACAGGTGCCCCTGGACGTCGAACACGAATTCCTCACCCCCGATCGCGTGCGTGGCGGGGGACGGGTCCACCGTGGCGTCGGGCGGGATGCTCCCGTACCCACCTCCGGGCGTGCTGGTCAGCGCCGACGTATCCGCCCGGTGCGCCTCGCGCGTGCATGCATCCAACGCCAGGAGCGTCGTTGCCGCACCACAGATCGAGAGGAGGAACTCTCTTCGCGACAGGCCCGTGCGACGAGCGTTCTCGTCGCATGCGGCTCGGGCGCGGGCGATGGACTCGCGAAGGACCGGAGGCAGAACGGGCTCGGGGTCGTACTCACCGTTGGAACACGGCCCGAACTCGACCGGGAGACCGGGATCGTCGTCCCTCCAATCCATGGGTTCCCTCCCGAGGCGAGGATAGTCTTCCGGCACCTCGTCGTGTAAGGACCCTCGTCCTCCTCGCTTGTGAACGAGGGAACTTAGGATGCAGCCCATGAGCCTCCGCCTTCGGTTGGTGGTGACGACCTCGTTGGTCTTCCTGGCGGGTTGCGCTCGGGGCGGCAGTTCGGGTGCGCCTCTCGCCAGTGGCTCTGCTGCCCCCGCATCCCCCGTGCAGATGGCGACGCCCTCGGTCCCGCTACTTCCCGGCGGCGGAACGAGCACCCTGACGGATGCAAACAAGGCCCTGTCCTTCTCGGTCCTTGTGGCAGATCACGAACCGGCCAGCACAGATACGCTGACCACAGTTTTGCTCGATCGTACGAACGAGAGTGTGGCGCTCGAGTACTCGGGAGGCGACGTCGACATCGTCGAGTCGCCGGCGGCCTACAGGGACGCCGATTCCTATTTCGAGGGCATCATCAAGGATGGGGGTGCAACGGAAGCGCTCACGACCGTCCAAGGCCACCCGGCCCTCGCCATCGACGGGAAGACGGACGCCTTCGATTCGAACCCTTCTTGGCTTGAGATCGACTTCAACGGCGTGAACGTCAACATCACGAGCACTGCTCTTCCAGTTGACACCCTGATCGCGATCGGCGGCTCTCTACGCGAGTCAGCCTGACGGCATCGGGCAGGTGGACGGACCTGAGTCACCTCGCCGACGCGATGATCATCCGCTCGATGCGGTTCCCTCACGGACTGGCCGCGACCGCCCGGAAACCGATCACTTCGCTGAAGTCGGTCCCGTCGACCTGATACGCGTAGCACCCCGATGCCTGCAGCCGCGTCTCGGTCGGCCATTCTCGCCAACCACCGTTCCCGCGCGGCGCCTTGCCCGGCGGCAACTGAAGCTCCGTGTACGCGGGCGGACCACCGAGGGAAAAACCAAGCGACCGTGGCCCGTCGAGCTGTTCACCCCTGATCAGCACGGGCCCGGTGTACGCCGAACTCACCACCCAAAGAACCTTGTTCCCGCCCCACCCGGAACCGTAGAAGTCGGAGTCCTTGCCGGGCGGATACTCGAAGGGGAACGGTCCTTCGGCGGTGAGGCCAACAGCGAACACGGGCCCACGACCGATCGCGGGGCCGAACCGATCCGTAACCCGATGCTCCGCAGACAAGGGGCAGACCCCGCCTGCACCGATGGTTGGAAGGTGAAGCGGCCTTCTGAGAACGCTCGGGACTCCACCGTCGGGAAGGGAACACGCGGCGCCACCGCACAAGAGGGAATAGCCATCTGTGTCGACGAGGTTGCCTTCGGCCGCCGAACTTGGCGACCCACTCTTGGCCGGAGTAGACGTGCACGCGGAGACGGCCAGCCAGCAAGCAGATCAAGCCGGTCGGCGACAGCCTTCGGCCCATGTCACAAGTGTGGAACTGCTCACGCAGCTTGTCGAGGCGGACACAACGATCAACGGCGCTCGGGAGCGAGACCGCGTTGGCGCTGGGTGGCTCGATCCTCCTATCGGCGCGTACCTGCGATGCTACGCACACTTATCGCGACAGAAGGCACCGATCCCCGAGGAAAGGACAGGACACATGGCAGAGTTTCCGCCGCTCGCCCACGTGGCGCTCACGGTCCGCGATCTCTCGGTGAGCGTTCCATGGTACGAAGCGCTCTTCGATGCCAAGCCGGTGATCGATGAGGACACCGTCGCGGACTTCCATCACACCGTGTACGTGATCGGCAGCGGCACGCTCATCGGGTTACACCAGCACGTGAAGCCTGCACCCGACGAGAAGTTCAGCGAGTTCAGGGTCGGCCTCGACCACGTCGCTTTCGGCTGCGCGAACCGAGGAGAGCTCGAGGATTGGATGCGCAGACTCGACGACCTCGGCATCGAGCATGGTCCGATCGAGGATGCGCACTACGGCTCTGATGTGAGCTTCCGCGATCCCGATGGCATCGCGCTCGAGTTCTTCGCCCCGCCCAGCTGACGAGCAGCGATCGATGCGAGCCCACTGCCCAAGGGCCTGCCGCGCCGACAAGCGCCTTCCATCACTGATCGATCGACTCAGAGCTCGAACGTCATCCCCTCGCGAGCGAGGTCGACCTCGCCCGGCCCGGAAGCGTTGAGCTCCTTCGCCCGCGCGAGCACCGCTTCGAGCTGCTCGTCCGTATGGAGCGGGTCGTGGTGGAACAGCACAAGCCGCCCGGAGCCGGCCCTCCGCGCGAACGTCACCGCATCCTCGGTGCTCGAATGTCCCCAGCCGACCCGCTCGTCGTACTCGTCTTGCGTGTACTGAGCATCGTGCAGTAGCACGGCGGCTCCTTCGGCTAGCGCGAAGCCGGAGATCCACTCGGACTCCACCCCGGAAAGATCGGAGCCGAGTGCAGGCTCGTGATCCGGGAGATAGGCGAGCGCATGGCCGTTCTCCTCCACGCGGTAACCAACCGTCGGTCCGGGATGCTTGATCAGCTGCGCGGTCACGGCCGCCGATCCGATCTGCCACGCCGTGGTCGGCGTGTCCCGGAACTCTGGCTGTGACGGGATGTTGCGCAGATGGACGGGGAAGAACGGCGGAGCAAAGAACGGGGCGATCCGGCTCCGCAGCCCACGGATCGGCGACGGTGGGCCCCACACGTTGAGTTCGACCGCCGGATCCCAGATCGGATCGAAGAACCGGAGGCCCTCGATATGGTCGGCGTGCAGGTGCGTGATGAAGATGTCGATCCGTTGCGGGTGGTCGCCTCCCAGCGCCATGCCGAGGGGGCGGATGCCGGTACCGGCATCGAGGATCAGCAGCGAGCCATCCGATAGGTGGACGGCCACGCACGAGGTCTGCCCGCCGAACCGAACCGTCTCGGGCCCGGGTGATGCGAGCGAGCCGCGGCATCCCCAGACCGTCACCTTCACCGCTCCGCCATCCCCTCGCCGCTCCGTTCCCAGAACACCGCGATCGCTCCGACGATCTCGTCCTCGCGGATGAGCAAAGGGAAGGCGGTCACCTCGATCGCGCGAGCCACGTTGTCGGCGCCGACGATCCGGAACGGGCGGTGCGAAGCCCGTCCCTCACGGAACGCGACGCCGAGCGGGAGATCCTCGAGCGGGATGGGCCGCCCGTCGTCATCCGTGGGCGACCACTCCGTGGCCCATTCGCCGGCCCGGAGCTCTCCACTCTCGGCATACGTCCGGCCGAGGACCGGCTCGGCCGCTTCGTTGAAGTACACGAGCGTTCCCTCGTGATCGACCACGAACACCGGTGTGGAGAGTCGAGACGCCAGGTCTCGGGCCAGGATCAGGATGAGGTTCCGTTGCGCGTGTGCCTGAGCCATCGGCCGACGTTAGGGTCGCGAGACGAGAAGGGCAAGCCGTGCGCCTACCATGCGCTTCGAGGATGGGGCGGTGCCGTACGTCCGCGTTCCGCCTGTCGACGGTCTCACGGTGCCGACCGACGGAGCACCGGCGG
>DASWDB010000113.1:0-14596 GCA_036395715.1 Actinomycetota bacterium
TATCGCCAGCCGGACGCTCCCGGGAGGGTCACGACGCCGTTGATCCGCGATCGCGGGCTGGAGCCCGCTTCCTTCGGCGAGGTCCTGCCCTGGCTCGCCGAACGCTGCCGGGCCGGGCGGGTCGCGTTCCTGACCGGCGGCCGCCTGATGGACGAGGACTACTACGCGCTGTCGAAGCTCGCCCGCACCGCCATGGGGACGAACGACCTCGACCATCGCCGCGCGTTCCACGGCGGCCTGGCGGAGGTCGTCGCCGCGACAGCCGTCACCGATCGAGAGCGATCGGCGACGTATCGCGACATCGAGCGGGCGTCGGTGATCCTCGTTGCCGGGGTCGATACGGAGCAAGAGGTGCCGATCCTGCACCTCCGGATCCGCAAGGCCGCGGCGCGAGGGGCGAAGGTCTTCGTCGTGCACCCGCGCCGCACGCGGCTGCACGACGTCGCCGAGCACCTGCCGACCCGTCCCGGCCACGAGGTCTTCGTGCTCGACCGGATCCGCGAGGGGATCCAAGGCGACTCGTTCGAGGCGCGCGCGGCGGCCGCACTGCGCGACGCGGGAGAGGAGGGCGTCGTGCTGGCCGGGGAACGGCTCGCCGAGCATCCACTCGCCGCCGACCTCGCGCTCGCGGTGGCGACCAAGACCGGCTCCCGGTTCGGCTACGTGACGCGGCGGGCGAACGACCGGGGGGCGCTCGCCGGCGGCGTGCACCCGTCGTTGCTCCCCGGCGGTCGGCGGTTGGGCGTCGCCGGCGAGCGGGCGGAGGTCGAGGCGGTGTGGGGCCCGATCATGGCGACCGAGGATGGCCGTGACACCCAGGGGATCCTGCAGGCGTGTGCCGATCGGCGCGTGGACGTGCTGTTCGTGATCGGCGCAGATCCGCTCCGCGATCACCCCGACGCCGCGCTGGCTCGGCGAGCCCTCGCCAACGTCGCCACGCTCGTCGTGCAATCCGTCGAGGTCGGGGAGCTCGAGCCGTTCGCGAGCGTCTTCCTGCCGGCCGCACCCGCGATCGAGAAGGACGGCCACCTCACGGACTGGGAGGGCAGATGGCAGCGGATCCGGCCCGTGCGGGATGCACTCGGCCTCAGCCGCCCCGATTGGGAGATCCTGGCGGGACTCGCCGCTGCGATGGGTTCGGACCTCGGGTTCCAGACCCTGGAGGAGCTCCACGAAGAGATGGCGTCGCTCCTCGCCCCCCGAGACACGCCGGAGCGCCCCAATGTATGGGCGGGCGCGGGCGCGCCGCAGTGGCTCGACGACCTCACCCTGTTCACCTACCCGTTGCTCGTCGACGAGGGCAGGCTGTCCGACCGCGCCGACGAGCTGAAGGCCGCGCTGGAGGATCCGGCGTTCGCGGAGATGCATCCGGTGGATGCGGAGAAGCGAGGGCTCGTGGACGGTGTCGGCGTCCGACTCACCACCGCCGCCGGCGTCGCGTCCGTGCCGCTCCGCGTCACGGAGCACGTCGCCGCCGGCTCCGTCTTCGTGCCCTTCAACCAACCGGGCCTGGCGGCGAACACCCTCCTGTCGGGGCGGTCGACTGCCGCGGTCGCCGTCGAGACCGTCGAGGCGGGATCCGGTCGGGCGACCGGCGTTCCGGACGCCGTGCTCATCGAGGGTCCCGCCGCATGACCGGCATCGATTGGGTGCTCCTGGTCGGCCGCGTGATCCTCGTGTTCGCCGCTCTGCTCATCTCGGTGCTTCTCTACATCTGGATGGAGCGGAAGGTCATCGCGGACTTCCAGACGAGGACCGGCCCGATGCGGGCCGGTCCGCGAGGCGTCCTGGTCACGTTCGCCGACGGCCTCAAGCTCTTCTTCAAGGAGTCGATCAGCCCGACCAACGCCGATCGTCCGGTGTACCTGCTGGCGCCCGTGATCGCGACGATCCCCGCGTTCCTCGCCTTCTCCGTGATCCCGTTCGGAGCACCGGTGACCATCTTCGGCCGCACGGTGCCGCTCCAGCTGGCCGATCTCAACATCGGCGTGCTGTGGGTGCTCGCCATGACCTCGATCGGCGTCTATGCGGTGGTCCTCGCCGGGTGGTCGAGCGGTTCGAACTACCCATTGCTCGGCGCGGTGCGCTCGACCGCGCAGATGGTGAGCTACGAGGTCGCCATGTCGCTCGCGCTGGTCGCCGTGATCATGTTCAGCGGCCACCTGAAGATGTCGGAGATCGTCGCGCAGCAGGACAAGGTCTGGAACGTGATCCCCCAGTTCCCGGCGTTCGTCGTGTATCTGATCTGTGCTCTCGCCGAGGTCAACCGGCCACCGTTCGACCTGGCCGAGGCGGAGACAGAGCTCGTCGCCGGATTCCACACGGAGTACTCGGGGATCAGGTTCGCGCTCTTCTACCTCGGCGAGTACGTCAACACGGTGACCGTCTCGGCGATCGCCGTGACGCTCTTCCTGGGCGGATGGCGCGGGTGGTGGCCGTTCCACGGCGCGGTGGCGTGGCTCGGTCCGGTCCTGTGGTTCGTGCTCAAGGTCACCGCCGTGGTCTACGTGTACATCCTGGTCCGCGCCACACTCCCTCGGCTGCGCTACGACCGGTTGATGAACTTCGGCTGGAAGTACCTGATCCCCTTCGGGCTGTTCTGGGTGCTCGCAACCGGCGCGATCGTGGTGCTCCCGGATCGCTACGGGCATCGACGGGGAGCATTCATGGCGATCGGGCTGATCGTGGCGGTCTGGCTCGTGATGAGCCTGGTGAAGCAGGCGCTGGAGGCGCCGCGCCCGGCGCCGGCGGAGGACATGGCGACATGAGCGGGACCTCTCCGCCCACGCCCGACCGGCCGATCGCAGGCTGGTGGGCCATCGCAAAGGGCATGGGGACCGTCTTCAAGCAGACCTTCCGCCGTGACAACACCGAGCAGTACCCGAAGGAGATCGCGCCGCCGCCGGAGCGTGCCCACACCGGGCGTCATCGGTTGAACCGGCATGAGAACGGGCTCGAGAAGTGCATCGGGTGTGAGCTCTGCGCGTACGCCTGCCCGGCGGACGCCATCTGGGTCGAGGGGGAAGACAACGACCCCGACGAGCCGGTGAGTCCCGGAGAGCGATACGCGAAGGACTACCAGATCAACTACCTGCGCTGCATCATGTGCGGCCTCTGCGTCGAGGCTTGTCCCACACGCGCGTTGACGCTGACGAGCTACTACGAGATGGCGTTCACGTCTCGCGAGGAAGCGATCTGGACGAAGGAGCAACTGTTGGAGCCGCCGCCCCCACTCGGCACCGACCCGGTCACGCGCGAGGGGCGCTGATGCCGCTCGACAACGTGGTCTTCTGGGTGTTCGCGCCGATCTCCGTCGCGAGTGCGATCGGGATGTTGCTGGTCCGCAACGCTGTCCACGCGGCCCTGTTCCTGATCGTCAACTTCTTCTGCCTCGCCGTGTTCTACCTCCTGCTCGACGCGCCGTTCCTGTTCGCGGTCCAGATCGTCGTGTACGCGGGGGCGATCATGGTGCTGTTCCTGTTCGTGATCATGTTGCTCGGCGTCGACAGCGGCGTTCCGGTTCGCGAACGCTTGATCGTCCAGCGTCCGCTGGCGTTCGCCCTCGGCGCCGCGTTCGTCGTGGAACTGTTCCTCGCGATCCGCGCCGGGGTCGGCTTCACGACGAAGGCCCCCGCGGTGTTCACGGCCAACGAGGGCGGGAACACGCAGGCGGTCGCGAAGGTGCTCTTCACCCAGTACTTCTTCCCGTTCGAGGTCACGTCGGTGCTGCTCCTCGTTGCCGCGATCGCGGCGATGGTCCTGGCGCACCGGAAGGCGCGCGCCGTGACGCAGGCGGAGATCGACGCCGCCGCCGGCGAGCCGGCCGCCGACGAGATGCCGGCCTACGGTTCGGGAACGGCGGCCCCATGAGGACCCCCGTCGCGTACTACCTGATGCTCTCGGGGATCCTCTTCATGCTCGGAACGGTGGGTGTGCTCACGCGCAAGAACGCCCTCCTGATCTTCATGTCGGTCGAGCTGCAGCTGAACGCGGTGAACCTGGCGCTCGTCGCGTTCTCGAGGTTGCACGATGACCTGACCGGGCAGGTGCTGGCGTTCTTCTCGATGGTGGTTGCCGCTGCCGAGGTCGTGGTGGGGCTGGCGATCATCGTTGCGATCTATCGACGGCGTCGCAGCGTCGATGTCGATGACGTGCGGGAGTTGCGATGGTGAGCCACACGAACAGTGCCCTCTGGGTGATCCCCGCGCTCCCGCTCGCGACGGCGGTGATCAACCTCTTCGTGGGCAGGCGACTCGGCCGCTGGGCCGGCTGGCTCGCGTCGGCGTCCGTCATCGTTTCGTTCGCCGTCTCGGTCGCGCTGGTATCCGAGCTCGTCGCCAAGCCCGCGGAGGACCGTCTGTTCCTCCAGCACCTCTTCGATTGGATCTCGGTCGGGAGGCTCGTCGTGGGGATGGACCTGCGGCTGGACAGCCTGAGCGCGACGATGATCCTCGTCATCACGGGCATCGGCGCCCTGATCCATGTGTATGCCGTCGGCTACATGGACGGGGATCCGCGGTTCGGGCGCTTCTTCTCCTACATGAATCTGTTCGTGTTCTTCATGCTGATGCTCGTCCTCGGCGCCAACTACCTCGTGCTCTACCTCGGGTGGGAGGGCGTCGGACTCTGCTCGTACCTGTTGATCGGCTTCTGGTCGGACGTGCCGGCCAACGCCGAGGCCGCGAAGAAGGCCTTCATCACGACGAGGATCGGCGACACGTTGATGCTGATCGGGCTGGCGCTGATCGTCTCCCGGTTCGGGACGCTGGATTTCCAGACGGTGTTCGGCACGGCCGGAACGGTGCTGACGAAGGACGCAGCGACGGCGATCGCACTGCTCCTGTTCGCGGGAGCGATCGGCAAGAGCGCCCAGGTCCCCCTCCACGTGTGGTTGCCCGACGCGATGGCCGGCCCGACGCCGGTCTCGGCGTTGATCCACGCCGCGACGATGGTCACCGCCGGCGTGTACCTCGTCGTCCGATCCCACGTCCTCTTCGAGCTGTCGGGTGTGGCGCTGACGGTCGTCCTCGTGGTGGGGGTCGTCACGGCCGTGTTCGCGGCGACGTGCGCGATCGCGCAGCAGGACATCAAGCGCGTGCTCGCCTACTCGACGATCGGCCAGCTCGGGTTCATGTTCATGGCCGCCGGGATGCGCGCGTACAGCGTGGCGATGTTCTTCCTCGTCGCGCATGCGTTCTACAAGGCGCTGCTGTTCCTGGGCGCCGGCTCGGTGATCCACGGGATGCACGATGAGCAGGACCTGCGGCAGATGGGCGGGCTCCGCCGCCTGATGCCCATCACGTTCGTGGCCTTCGCGGTGGGGGCGCTCGCGCAGGCGGGCATCCCGCCGCTCGTGGGGTTCTTCGCGAAGGATGCCGTCCTGGAGGTCGCGCAGCACACGGGTCGCGAGGTCGTGTATGTATTGGGGGCGTTCGCGGCGTTCCTCTCCGCGTTCTACCTGGGACGGATGCTGTACCTCACGTTCTTCGGCGAGGCGCGGAGCGACCCTGCGCGCAACGCTCGCGAGGCTCCTCCGGTGATGTGGGTGCCGCTCGCGATCTTGGCGGTCGGCGCCGCCACTGCCGAGTGGCTCAACCTGACGCCCGAGGGTCGTCTCACGGGGTTCCTCGAGTCGGTCACGGGGGCGACGCCCGCCGGGCACGGGCTCGCGGTCGCGGAGCTCGCCGCCGTCGCCACCATCATCAGCATCGTCGCGCTCGGGCTCACGTGGTGGATCTACGGGTCCGGCCGGGTGGACTGGATCGGGTTCCGCGAGCGGCTCGAGCCGTTGCCTCGCGCCGCCCTGAACGGCTGGTACGTCGACCGTGGCTACGACACCGTGGTGATCCAACCGGCGAAGGCCGGCGCGTGGATCACGGCGTACGTCGTCGATGCCCGGATCATCGACGGAGCCGTCAACGCGATCGGCGGCGGGGTGAAGCGACTCGCCGAGGGAGGCCGGCTCCTTCAGACGGGGTTCGTCCGGTCCTACGCCCTCGCGGTGTTCCTGGGAGCGGTCGCGATCTTGGTGTACGTGGGGGCACGGCAGTGAGCCAGCACCTCCTGACCTTCGCGATCCTGTTCCCGCTCGTCGGCGCCGTGCTGATCGCCGTCGTGGGTCGAACCGTCAGCGAACGCGATGCGCGGATCCTCGCGTTGATCACGGCGCTCGCGACGTTCGGCGTGTCCCTCCTGGTCCTGCGCGACTTCCAGACCGGGGTGATCGGCTACCAGATGGTCGACCGCGCGTGGTGGGTCCGGTCGCTCGGCCTCCAGTATCTCGTCGGGGTCGATGGGATCAGCCTGTGGCTGGTGCTGTTGACGACCTTCCTGTTCCCGATCTCGATCCTCGCGTCCTGGAAGATCGAGACGAACGTCGCCCGCTACATGGTCGCGATGCTGGTCCTCGAGAGCGCGGTGCTCGGTTCGTTCGTCGCGCTCGATCTCCTGCTGTTCTTCCTGTTCTTCGAAGCGATCCTCGTCCCGATGTACCTGATCATCGGCGGGTGGGGGAGCGGGAACCGAGTCTACGCGGCGATCAAGTTCTTCCTGTTCACGATGGCAGGCTCGGCGTTCCTCCTCGTCGCGATCCTGTTCCTCTACGCGCGCTCCGGGCAGGCGGGACCGCCGTCGTTCGAACTCGGTCGGCTGACCCAGGTGGCCACCGCGCTTCCCGTCCAGACGGCCCGCTGGCTCTTCCTCGCGTTCTTCGTCGCGTTCGCGGTCAAGGTGCCGCTGTTCCCGCTGCACACCTGGCTCCCGGATGCCCACACGGAGGCGCCCACCGCCGGCTCCGTGCTCCTCGCCGGTGTCCTGCTGAAGGTCGGCACGTACGGTCTGCTCAGGTTCAACCTCAGCATGTTCCCGCAGGCTTCGAGCTACTTCGCCACGTTCGTCTCGGTCCTGGCGGTGATCGGGATCGTCTACGGCGCCGTCTGCGCGCTGATCCAGACCGACGTCAAGCGGCTCGTGGCGTACTCGAGCGTCTCGCACCTGGGGTTCGTCGTGTTGGGCATCTTCGCGTTCACGCAGCAGGCGGTGACCGGCGGGGTGCTCCAGATGGTCAACCACGGCCTGGCGACGGGTGCCCTGTTCCTGCTGGTCGGGATGGTCTACGAACGGACGCACACGCGCGAGCTGGCGGAGATGGGCGGGCTCGCGAGCGTCATGCCGTGGCTCCTGGGCGCGTTCCTGTTCGTGGTGTTCGCGAGCGTCGGGTTGCCGGGGCTGAACTCGTTCGTCGGGGAGTTCCTGGTGATCGTGGGGACGTTCGCGGTCAGCCATACGTTCGGATCGTTGTCCGCGATCGCCGTCGTGCTCGCCGCGATCTACCTCCTGTGGTCGTACCAGCGTGTCGCCTACGGTCCGCTTCGAGAGGAGCACCGGCACCTCCCGGATCTCTCGGGCCGGGAGGTCGCCGTGCTTGCTCCGGTGCTCGCGCTGCTCCTCGTGTTCGGCATCTACCCGAAGCTCCTCACGCGGTCGATCGACCCGTCGACCTGCGCCGCGATCGCACAGGTCCGCTCGTCGCAGACCTGTGCGGATGTCGGGAGCGCGGCGGTCCCGGCCGCGGCGGAGGGACAACCGTGATCCCGACGCCGGTGATCGAGTTCCGTCCGATCCTGCCGGAGCTCCTGCTCTGCGGGTTCGCGATCGTCGGGATGTTGTACGAAGCCTTCGCGCGGCGTCCGGACCCCGTCCCGCATCTCGCGATCGCCTCGATCGGGATCCTCGCGGCCGCGGTGGCTGCCTTCATGCTCTGGGACTGGACCGGAGCGCCCTACGTTTTGGGCGATACCGTTGCGGTGGACCGGTTCTCGGTCGTGTCCCGATGCGTGCTGCTCGGGGCGGCGCTCATCGGCTGTCTCTACTACACGCACTACGCCGCGCGGGACCCCCGGTCGTTCCTTGGAGAGTTCTATCCACTCACCCTGTTCGCGACGGCGGGCATGACCTTGATCACGGCTGCGAACGACCTGGTGGTGATCTTCCTGGCGCTCGAGCTCCTGTCGCTCTCGCTCTACGTCCTCACCGGGATCACTGGGCGCCGGTCGGCGAGCGAGGCGGCCATGAAGTACTTCTTGCTCGGCGCCTTCTCCTCGGCGTTCTTCCTCTACGGCGTGGCGATGGCGTACGGCGCCGCGACGTCCACGAAGATCGTAGGCGTCGCGGCGCCCGGCATCGTCCAGGCGCTCGCCGGACAGACCGGCTCGCAGGCCCTCGCGCTCCTCGCGATGGCGTTGCTCGTGGTCGGCTTCGCGTTCAAGGTCTCGGCGGCGCCGTTCCATATGTGGACCCCCGACGTGTATGAGGGCGCCCCGACACCGGTCGTGGCGTTCATGGGGGCGGCGACGAAGGTCGCCGCGTTCTTCGCCCTGATCCGGGTCTTCGACGTGGGGCTCCAGCCCCTCACCTGGGATTGGACGCCCGTGATCTACGCGCTCGCCGTCGTGTCGATCCTGGTGGGGTCGGTGCTCGCCATCGCTCAGCGCGACATCAAACGTCTGCTCGCCTACTCGAGCATCGCGCAGGCGGGGTTCATCCTGACCGGACTGACCGCGGCCAACAGCACCGGGATCCGTGCCGCGATGTTCTACCTGGTGGCGTACGCCGTGGTGACGCTCGGGGCCTTCGGGATCGTGATGCTCGTTTCTGCCCGGGGCGAGGAGCAGACGTCGCTCGATGCGTACGCGGGGCTCGCGCGTCGGAGCCCCGGGCTCGCCGCGCTGATGACCGTGTTCCTCCTTTCCCTCGCGGGGATCCCACCGACCGCGGGGTTCATCGCGAAGGTGACGGTGTTCACCGCCGCGATCGGGGCGGGGAACTGGCCCCTCGCGGTGATCGGCGTGGTGGCGAGCGTCGTGGCCGCGTACTTCTATCTGCGCGTCATCGTGTACATGTACATGCGGGAGCCCGCCGAGGGGATGGCATCGGACGACGGCCTCTTGCCGCGGATCGCGGCTGGGGTGCTCGCGACCGGGATCGTGGTCCTCGGCGTCTTCCCCGGGATCTTGACCGGGATCCTGGAACCGGCGTCGATCGTGAGGTGGTGAGCAGATGCGACGGGTGATCCCCGGACTCGAGACGCCCGAGAGCCCGCTCGAGTCGGAGATCGGAACACGGCTGGACCGTGTAGAGGAGGAGCTCGAGAAGGCGGTCGCCGCGGACTCGGATCTGCTCTCCGCGACCGCTCGCTATCTGCTGCAGGCGGGCGGCAAACGGTTCCGCCCCATGCTCGTCCTCTTGGCGGGGTACTTCGGCGACCCCGCCGACCCACGGTTGATCCCCGGCTCTGTCGCGATCGAGCTCACGCACCTCGCGACGCTGTATCACGACGACGTGATCGACGAATCCGCCGACCGGCGGGGCGTTCCGTCGGCCAACGCTCGCTGGGACAACACCGTCGCGATCCTGACGGGCGATTACCTGTTCGCGCTCGCCTCGGAGATGTCGGCCGACCTCGGACCGGACGTGTGCCGGCTGCTCGCACGGACCATCACGGTGCTGTGCGACGGGCAGATCCGCGAGGTCGATGCCGCCGGCCGGGTCGGGCAGGACGAGGACGGGTACCTCGAGGTGATCCGCCGGAAGACCGGGTCGCTGATCGCGACGTCCTGCCGCCTCGGGGGCACGCTGTCCGACGCCACCCCGGAGCAGGTGGAGACGCTGGAGGCCTTCGGGGAGTCGCTGGGGCTCGCCTTCCAGCTCTCCGACGACATCATGGACATCACGTCGAACCAGCTCGAGCTCGGGAAGGAGCCCGGAACCGATATGAAGGAGGGCGTCTATACCCTCCCCGTGCTCCATGCGCTCCACCGGGGGCCGGACCGGGAGGAGCTCCAACGCCTGCTCGCGCCCGGAGCGCCCGACGGCGAACGCCTCGACCGAGCGCTGCAGATCGTCCGGGGAGAAGGGTCGATCGGCCATGCGCGCGGCGCCGTCACGGACGAGGTGCGTCGCGCGGTGAGCCTCGCCACGCAGCTCCCCGACGGCACCGCGCGCCATGCTTTGGTGCAGCTCACGCGGTTCCTCGCGATCCGTTGCGGCGCCGATCCCGGTGAGGATGATGCATAGCTCGCAGCACGGCCGGTCGGGGCGAAAGCCGCTGCTAGGATACGGCAGCCTTCGAGGGGGCTCGTGCAGAGCGTGACCTACTACGGTTCCTACGGTGTCGTGTTGGCGGTGGTGCTCGCAGGAGCGCTGCTCGTCATCGTGGCCTTCGGGGCGGCGCGGCTGATCGCGCCGCACCGCCCGAACGTCGGCGGCAAACGGACGACCTACGAATGCGGGATCGATCCGGTTGGGGAGGGTTGGTCCCAGAGCCAGGTCCGCTACTACGTCTACGGGTTCCTGTTCGTGATCTTCGACGTCGAGTCCGTCTTCTTGTTCCCGTGGGCTCGGGTGTTCCAGTCGCTCGGCTATCAAGCGGTCGTGTCCATGGCGATCTTCATCGGGATCCTCGCGGTGGGACTGTTGTACGCCTGGCGGAAGGGGGTCTTGACGTGGGTGTGATCACCGAGAAGACGCCGATCGCCAAGATCAAGCCGGTACGGTTCCTGCTCAACTGGGGGCGCCGCTACTCGCTGTGGGTCTTCAACTTCGGTCTCGCGTGCTGTTCGATCGAATTCATCGCTGCCTCCACGGCGAAGAACGACTTCATCCGGCTGGGCGTGATCCCCTTCGCGCACGGTCCTCGGCAGGCGGACCTGCTCGTCGTGGCGGGGACCCTGACAGACAAGATGGCGCCGGTGATCAAACGACTGTACGACCAGATGCCGGATCCGAAGTACGTGATCTCGTTCGGTTCGTGCTCCAACTGCGGGGGGCCGTACTGGGACAGTTACTCGGTGACCAAGGGCGTCGATCAGATCATCCCGGTCGACGTCTACGTGCCCGGTTGCCCGCCTCGGCCGGAGGCCTTGTTGCACGGCATCATCCGGCTGCAGGAGAAGATCAGGGACGAGGACATCCAGGAGAAATTCCGCAGTGGGACGACCGCTGTCAGCTGAAGAGGTCGGCTCCCGCCTGCGGGCGAGGTTCGGCGACGACATCGAGGTCGCCGACACCTTCGGTGAGGTCGCGGCCACGGTCAGCGTAGACCGCTACCATGACCTCGTCCGGTTCCTCCGCGATGAGCCGGCGCTCGCGTGCGACTTCTGCGATTTCACCGCCGGCGTCGACCTCGGCGGGGACGATGGGTTCGAGGTGGTCACGCAGCTCACCTCGACGGAGCACCACCACAACGTCCGTGTCAAGGTGCGGCTGTCGTCCACCGATCCGGCGTGCCCAACCGTCAGCGATCTGTTCCCCACTTGCGATTGGCACGAGCGCGAGACGATGGAGATGTTCGGCATCCGGTTCGAAGGCCATCCGCATCCGGTCAGGCTCCTCCTCCCCGAGCCGTTCGAGGGATTCCCACTCCGGAAGGACTTCCCCTTGATGTCTCGCGAGGTCAAGCCGTGGCCGGGCGTCCCGGAGGGCGAGGAAGTCGAGGAGGACGAGTGATCGGCGACGCCTCCATCTTCGATACCTCGGTCGGCGGGTACTGGATCCCGCTCGTCATGAAGGCGGTTGCGGTGATGCTGGTGTTCCTCGTGGTGCCGCTCGCCGTCGGGTACATGGAGCACAAGGTGCTCGCGCACATGCAGGCTCGCCTGGGGCCGATGGAGGCCGGCGCGTTCCACGGCTGGGCCCAGTTGGTCGCCGACGGCGTCAAGTTCATCCAGAAGGAGGACGTCGTTCCTGCGGCGGCTGACCCCGGGGTCTTCTCGCTGGCGCCGGCCGTCGTGCTGATCCCATACATCGTCACGCTCGTCGCGATCCCCTTCGGCCCTCGGCTCTACGCGCTCGACCTCGACGTCGGTGTGTTCTTCGTCCTGGCGATGTCGAGCGTCGGGGTGATCGGGGTCTTGATGGCCGGATGGGCCTCGGCGAACAAGTTCTCCTTGATCGGGGCGCTCCGCGCGGCGGCGCAGCTGATCGCCTACGAGCTCCCGCTGGTGCTCGTCGCGGCCGCGGTCGTGATGCAGGCAGGGTCGATGTCCCTGCTGCAGATCACGGAAGCCCAGTCGCACTTCTGGAACATCGTCTACCCGTGGCAGCTGGTCGGGTTCGTGATCTTCATGATGGCGGCGGTGGCCGAGCTCACGCGACCGCCGTTCGACATGCCGGTCGCCGATTCCGAGATCATCTTCGGGGCATACACCGAGTACACGGGGTTGAAGTTCGCGTTCTTCCTCCTGTCCGAATACGGCGGCATCGTGGTGATGTCGGCGGTCGCCGCGGTGCTGTATCTCGGCGGGTACCAGCCGATCGGCGGCCTGTCGATCATCCCCGGCTTCCTGTGGATGTTCGGCAAGATCTTTGCGCTGTCGTTCGTGATCATCTGGCTGCGTGCGACCTTCCCTCGGCTCCGTGAGGACCAGCTCCAGCGGTTCGCGTGGATCGGGCTCACGCCGCTCGCGCTCGCCCTGATCCTGGTCACGGCCGTCTCCAAGGTGGGTGTCTGAGTCATGGAGACGCAGCTCCAGCGAGGGTTCGGTCAGGGGCTCGTCAAGGGCCTGTCCGTGACGCTCCGCACGATGCTGCACCGGTCGGTGACCGTCCAGTATCCGCACGCACGCCCGGACCTCCCGGCCCGCTCACGGGGCGTCATCGCGCTCAAGCAGGAGAACTGCACGGTCTGCTACAAGTGCTCGCGCGAGTGTCCGGACTGGTGCATCTACATCGACGCCCACAAGGAGACCCACGAGCCGGCGGGTGGTGGTCGCGCCCGCTCCGCCAAGATCCTCGATCGGTTCGCGATCGATTACGCACTCTGCATGTACTGCGGGATCTGTGTCGAGGCGTGTCCGTTCGACGCGCTCTTCTGGAGTCGCGAGTTCGACTACGCGGAGTACGACATCCAGGAGCTGACACACGAGAAGGAGCGACTCGAGGAGTGGACCTACACAGTCCTGCCGCCCCCTCCGCTCGAGGTGGGCGCGGAGGCGTCCGAAGAGGCGAGCCCGTGAACGCACACGAATACGCTTTCGTGGTCGTTGCAACGATCGGTTCGATCGCGGCTGTGGCCGTCGTCACCGCCCGCAACGTCGTGCACGCGGCTCTCTACCTGGTGGTGACCCTCGCCTCCGTCGGCACCACGTTCCTGTTGCTCGGGGCCGAATTCGTCGGATGGGTGCAGATCCTGATCTACGTCGGAGCGATCGTGATCCTGTTCCTGTTCGGTCTGATGCTCACGAAGGCGCCGATCGGGCGCGACACCCTCGACTATCAGAACCGAGCCATCGGCGCCGTCGTCGCGGTGGTCGTGGCGATCGGGCTCGGCTCGCTGATCCTGCAGGCGTGGCCGCTCGCCAGCACCCCGGCGGCCCCCAGCGCCCCCGGAGGATCTGACGTCCTGGGCAACGCGTTGTTCAACACGTACGTGCTCCCGTTCGAGGCGGTGTCCTTCCTGCTCCTCGCTGCGTTGATCGGCGCCATCGTCCTGGCGCGGCGGGACGAGGGCACCTGACCGTGATCCGCCTGCCCCTCGTCCTGCTGTTCTCCACGTTCTTGTTCTCGACGGGGATCTACGGCGTGCTGGCGCGGAGGAATGCCGTCATGGTCCTGATGGCGATCGAGCTGCTCCTCAACGCCGTCAATGTCAACCTGATCGCCTTCGCCGCCGAGCTCCAGGACATCACGGGAGAGGTCTTCGCGCTTTTCGTGATCGCCGTGGCCGCGGCCGAGGTGGGCATCGGACTCGCGATCGTCATCCTGCTCTTCCGGAACCGCGCGAGCATCAACGTCGACGAAGTGGACCTGCTCAAGTGGTAGGGCTGCTCGGAGCGGAAGGCGCCTCCGCGGCCACCAGCAGCGCGGGATGGTTCGTGGAGCACGCCTGGCTGATCGCGCTGCTGCCGTTCATCTCGGCGGCGCTCACCCTGTTCTTCGGCAAGCGGACGCCCGGTGGGGGACCGGTCTACGGGATCGCGGCGATCGGCGCGGGTTTCGTGCTAGCGCTCGGCGTCGCCTGGCACTTCGTCCAAGGCGGGGGACCGTACGAACAGTACGTGGAGTGGTTCCGGATCGGTTCGCTCCACATGCAGCTGGGTTCCTACGTGGACGGTCTGACGGCGGTGATGCTCATCGTCGTCACCTTCGTGTCGTTGATGGTGCACGTCTATTCGCTGGGATACATGCACGGCGACGTCCGCTACACCTGGTTCTTCGTCGTGCTCTCGCTCTTCACGGGAGCGATGCTCGACGTCGTCCTGGCGGGCAACCTGTTCCAACTCCTGGTGGGATGGGAGGTCATGGGTGTCTGCTCGTACCTGTTGATCGGGCACTGGTACGAGGATCCGGCGAACTCCGGCGCCGCGATCAAGGCCTTCCTCACGACCCGGGTCGGCGACGTCCCGTTCATGTTCGGGATCTTCGCGTTGATCTTCGCGACCGGCATTACCACGTCGAACATCCAGGTCATCGGGCAGACGGTCGCGGGCGGTCACGTGTCGTCCCTGCTCGTGACGACGGCGGCGCTCCTGCTCTTCGGCGGCACGATCGGCAAGAGCGCGCAGTTCCCGCTGCACGTCTGGCTGCCCGACGCCATGGC
>DASWDB010000114.1:0-13884 GCA_036395715.1 Actinomycetota bacterium
CGTTGCTGTCCCACCGGTTCGGGAAGTCGTCCTGGTAGAGCGCGGTCCCGAAGCGCCACGGTTCGATCCGGCTGCTGGTCACGTCTTCGGTCCAGCGCCGGAACGTCTTCATCCGATCGAGGTCGCCCCGCGTGACCGGGAAGGGACCGGCCATGTTCAGCGGGCTTCGCGGAACAGGGCGCGGAGTTCGTCTTCCGGAGCCGCCTCCACATCGATGCCGCGCTCGGCGGCGAGGACGACGAACCGCTCGTACCGCGCGGCGAAGCCGGCGATCGTCCGGCGGAGGGCGGACTCCGGGTCCACCCCGAGCTTGCACGCCACCGCGACGGTCGCGAAGAGGACGTCGCCCAGCTCTCCCTCCGCTTCGTCGGGCGATGTCGCATCCTCGAGCTCGTCGAGCTCCTCACGGAGAGCGCCGATCGCTCCCGGGATGCCTCGCCACTCGAATCCCCATCCCGCGGCTCGTCGCTGGACCTTCGCTGCCCGCGCGAGCGCCGGCAAGGACGCCGGGATCCCCTCGTCCACCCCCCTGCGCCCGCCCTCCTCCTCGGCCTTGAGCTTCTCCCAATTGACGAGCACCTCGTCGGACCCGGCGACGTCGACGTCGCCGAACACGTGCGGATGACGGTGGATCAGCTTGCGGATGAGCCCTTCGGCCACGTCGTCGATGTCCCACCGGCCGTCATCCGCGGCGATCTGCGCGTGGAACGTCACCTGCAGCAGCAGATCGCCGAGCTCATCTCGAACTGCCCCGTCGTCGTCGGCGTCGATTGCCGCCAAGAGCTCGTGCGTCTCCTCCAAGAGATGGCGAGCGAGCGTTCGATGCGTCTGCTCGCGATCCCACGGGCAGCCGTCGGGCTCGCGGAGTCGCGCCTGCACCTTCACCAGCTCGAGGAGCCGCTCACCACCCTTGGATGATGGGACCGGACCGGCGGGGACGTGGTCGGCAGGGTCGTCGATCATGAGGGCGGCGAGGTCGGGCTCGCCGAGGACGATCCGGTCGCGCTCGGGTCCGTGCTGGTGATCCGGACGACCTGAAGCGTGGAGGGGTCGAATCGCCCGAAGCTCGGATCCACCTCGATCGCTCCCGCCTGATCCTGCTGGCGGACCCAGTCGCTGAAGGCGTTCGCCTGCGCCTGCTTGAGGGCCTGGTCCCGCACCTGGGCGAACGGGGTGATCTGTTTCCCCACCAGATGGATCACGTGCCATCCGAACTGCGTGTGCACCGGTCGTGAGATGTCGCCCGGCTTCATGGCGAGCGCGGCGTCGGCGAACGGCTTCACGAACTGCGTCGCGGGGGTCGCCGGGAGCGCGCCGGAGTTCTGAGCGGCCGACCCGTCGATCGAGACCTGCTTCGCGAGCTTCAGGAAATCCGCACGCGTCGCTCCCGGACGCGTCACCTGCCGGTAGACGTCGTCCGCCTCTGCCTTGGTCTTCACCAAGATGTGATCGACCGTGAGCGTTGCGTACTGCGCCGGGTTCTGCTCGTACGTCGTGCGCAGCTGGCCGACGTCCACCTTCGCCGTTCCCAGCTTCTTCGCGACCTGGTTCTCGAGCAACGAGAGCCGCACCAGCTCGGCGAAGTCGTCGTGCGTGACGCTGTTCGTCTGGAGCAACGTGGCCAGCGCGTCCTTGCCGACCTGGGCCTCGAACCCGCTGATGGCCTGCTGCACGTCGGCATCGGCGACGGTGATGCCGTTCTTCGACGCGTAGTCCTGCACGAGCCGGAACTGGATCATCGCCCCCAGCGAGTAGCGGTTGCAGGCGGCCGCGGCGGTGTCGTCGGCGCCGTCCTTCTGTCCGCACGGCGCGTGCTGCAGCCCGAAGAGGCTCTCGAAGACCCCGGCGGTGACGGCCAGCTGCGCGTCGGTGACGTCGGTCCCGGCGACGTGGGCGGCTGCCGGCTCCCCGACGGTATGCCCGCAGGCGGTCGCGAGGACGAGCAGCGCTGTCGCCAGGACGAGCGGAACGAGACGGCGAGGGGGCGGCATCCTCGAAGTCTACGAGGCGGCCGGCGCGGCGGGTTCGGCCACGGCGAGGCCCGGCTCGGCGGGCTCGCCCACCGCCTCGCGCAGGCGCGCCTCGACCCACCGGACCAGATCGGCACCGAAGATCCGCTCGGGCACCAGGTTGAGCGTCCCCTTGGCTGCGTGGTAGGTCGCCCCCGCGATCCGCTCCGGAAGGTCGGCGAGCGATGCGTCGGAGATGGCCACCGGCGTGAGCCGGACCTGATCCCGGTACGTGGTCACCTCCTCGACGCCGAGACGGGCGGCGGTCAGCCGCAGCGACCCGATCGCGAACAGGACCTCGACCTGTTCCGGCAGCGCGCCGTACCGGTCGATCGTCTCATCGCGGATCTCGCCGAGGACGGCGTGGTCGCCTGCGAGCGAGATGCGTCGGTAGAGCTCCAGCCGGAGGGCTTCCTGCGCGACCCACCCCGGCGGAACGAAGGCCTTCACGGGCAGGTCGATCCGGAGCTCCTTCTGCCGCTCCACCGGTTTCCCCTGCAGCTCGCGGACCGACTCCTGGAGGATCCTCGCGTACGCGTCGAACCCGACCGCCGCGATGTGGCCGCTCTGCTCGGCGCCGAGCATGTTGCCGGCGCCCCGGATCTCCAGATCGCGCATCGCGATCTGCGATCCGCTCCCGAGCGCCTGATGACGAGCGATCGTCGCCAGGCGCTCGTGCGCTTCCTCGGTCATCGCCCGCTGGGCTGGGAAGAAGAGATACGCGAACGCCCGCTCCGAGGATCTCCCGACCCGGCCGCGGAGCTGATAGAGCTGCGCGAGCCCGAGCATGTCGGCTCGATCGACGATCAGGGTGTTGGCGTTCGGGACGTCCAGCCCGCTCTCGATGATCGTCGTGCAGACCAGGATGTCCGCGTCACGTTCCCAGAACCGGATCATCTGGTGCTCGAGCTGATCCTCGTCCATCTGACCGTGCGCGATCACGATCCGAGCGTCGGGGAGCTGCTGGCGGAGCCAGTTCGCCTGACGGTCGATCGTCGCGACCCGATCGTGGACCCAGAACACCTGGCCCTCCCGGAGCAGCTCGCGGCGGACCGCGCCGAGCGCCAGTCCTTCATCGAGCGAACCCACGTACGTGAGCACGGGCTGTCGGTCCTCGGGAGGGGTGTCGATCGTGGAGAGTTGACGGATCCCGGTGAGCGCCATCTCGAGGGTCCGCGGGATCGGGGTCGCCGTCATCGTCAGCACGTCGACGTGCGCGCGGAGCTGCTTCAGCCGCTCCTTGTGGGAGACGCCGAACCGCTGCTCCTCGTCGACGATCAACAGGCCGAGATCCTTGAACCGCACGTCCCGCCCCAGAAGCCGGTGCGTGCCGATCACGACGTCGACCTTCCCGGCGGCGGCGCCCCCGACCACCTCCTTCTGGGCTGCCGGGTGGACGAACCGCGACAACATCTTGACCGTGACCGGGTACGGCGCGAACCGTTCCGAGAACGTCATGAAGTGCTGTTCCGCGAGGAGCGTCGTCGGCACGAGCACAGCCACCTGCGTTCCGTCCATCACGGCCTTGAAGGCGGCCCGGACCGCGACCTCGGTCTTGCCGAACCCCACGTCGCCGCACAGGAGCCGGTCCATCGGGAACGGCCGTTCCATGTCCTGCTTGACCTCGTCGATCACGCGGAGCTGGTCGGGCGTCTCCTCGTGCGGGAACGCGTCCTCGAGTTCCCGCTGCCACGGCAGGTCCGGTCCGAACGCGCGGCCCAGCACCGACATCCGAACGGTGTAGAGCCGCACCAGTTCGCCGGCCATGTCCCGCACCGCGCGCTTGACCTTGGCCGTGGCGCGGGCCCAGTCCGTGCCGCCCATCCGATGCACGCGCGGAACGTCGCCGCCCAGGTACTTCACGACCATGCCGACCGCGTCCGACGGCACGTAGAGCTTGTCGTTCTGGGCGTACTCGAGCACGAGGTAGTCGCGTTCGGCGCCGGCGAGCGCTCGGTGGACGATCCCGGCGTACCGGCCGACGCCGTGGATCCGATGGACGGCGAAGTCGCCGGGCTCCAGCTCCTCCGCGATCGAGTCCGTCCGCCGCCGGGTGAACCGGGGCGCGGTCCGCGTGTGACGACGGGATCCGAAGAGGTCTTCCTCGGTCGCGATGGCAAGCTTCGCCGGAGCGAAGACGAACCCGTTCGAGAGCGATGCTTCGACCGTCTCGACGGGCGTCGCACCCACGACCTCGCTCGCGCGCGCCAGCGAGCCGTGACCGCGTCCCGTGACGATCGCGCGGTAGCCGCGCGCCTCGAGGTCTCCCAGCCGTTGCGCGACCTCGGTCGGGTTGCCTTGCGCCGACCCCCACGAGCGGAGCTGCAGATCGAGCCCCTCGGTGAACTCCGACAGCTGGAGCTGGACCCGTCCCGCGACGGCCTCGCTCAGATCGCGGAGCGCCCGGGCGGCGGGCCAGGCCAGCGCGTCGGCGAGCGCCTCCGCCTCTTCGTAGGCCGCGGCCGCACGATCCAGCGTGCGTCGCGCCTGGGTGAGGACGACCCACGATCCCTCGGGCATGAGCTCGGCGGGCGCCGGGAGATGGTCGAACAGGAACGGAGCCGCGGTCTCCATCCCCTCGGGGTGCAGCCCGTCCGCGATCCGTTGCAGGAGGTCGGCGTAGCGGTCGGTGTGGTGACGCGCCTGCTCGGCTGCCCGCTCGCGGATGCCGTCGTCCGGGATCAGCTCGCGCACCGGCCCCACGTCGACGCGAACCAACCGCGAGGTCGAGAGCTGCGTCGATGCGGCGAACTCGCGGATCGACTCGATCTCGTCGCCCCAGTACTCAAGGCGAACGGGTCGGCGGGCCACGCCGGGGAACACGTCGAGCACGCCGCCGCGCACCGCGAACTCGCCCCGGTGCTCCACGACGTCGACGCGTCGGTAGCCCAGGTCGACGAGCCGCTCGCCCAGCCGGTCCGGCGGAAGGTCGCGACCGGCGACGAGCTCGATCGGGGGAACCGAGCCGAGCGTCGGGATGAGCGCCTGCATCGCCGCGAGCGCGGGCGCGACCAAGACGGTCGCGCCCCGGCGCTCGCGGAGGCCCCGGACCGTCGCCGCCCTGCGGGCGGCGACGTCCGGCGCCGGCGAGATCCCCTCGTACGGCAAGGCCTCCCACGCCGGAAGCAGCGAAACGTCGCCCGGGAGGAACGCCTCGAGGTCCTCCACGAGCGCATCTGCCTCGTGAGGACCGGGAGCCACGGCGAGCACCGGCGCGTCCAGCGCCACCGCCAACCCGGCGACGACGAACGCCTCGCCCGTCTCGGCTCGGGCCTGGATAGGCCGTTCCTTCGCCAGCAGGAGACGCTCGAAGGTCTCCGAGGCGACGAACAGATCCAAGGCTTCCCGCAGGCTCACCGCATCCACTCCCGACGTGCACCGAACAAGACGAACAGCCCCGGTCGCGTCGCGACGGGGCAATGTCGCCATATTACGGGAGGTCGGTCAGTGTGCTCTGCTGCGCCGTCGGCGCGTGGACCACAACGCATCGGACCTGGGCACGCGCCGCGTCGACGACGCCGAGCACACCGACCTCCCAGCTCGACGACGCCGAGCACACTGACCTCCCCGCGCCGACGGCGTAGCCGGGAACACACCCGCCGACCGGCGGCGCTACCCTCGATCGGTGCGCGCGATGGTGCTCGAGCGCCCCGGCGAACCGCTGCATCCGAAGGACGTGCCGGATCCGCAGCCGGCGGCGGGGCAGGTTCGCATCCGGGTGCGGGTCTGTGGGGTGTGTCGAACCGACCTGCACATCGTGGACGGAGAGCTCACAGATCCGACGCTCCCGCTGGTGCCGGGCCATCAGATCGTGGGGGTGATCGAGGCGGTGGGTGACCGTGTCGAGGGCATGGCGATCGGCGATCGGGTCGGCGTCCCCTGGTTGGGATGGACCTGCGGCGAGTGCCGGTACTGCACCACCGGGCGGGAGAACCTCTGCGAACGCGCGCTGTTCACCGGGTATCAGCTCGACGGCGGCTACGGGGAGACGGCCGTCGCGGACGCACGCTCGTGCCTCGTGCTCCAGGACGCCTTCTCCGACCTCCAGGTGGCGCCGCTGCTGTGCGCGGGAACGATCGGGTTCCGCGCCTTGCGGATGGCGGGTGGTGCCACCCGACTCGGGCTCTACGGCTTCGGCGGCGCGGCGCACATCCTCACGCAGGTCGCCGTCGCCGAGGGGCGCCGGGTGTTCGCGTTCACCCGTCCCGGTGACGCGGCGACCCAGGCCTTCGCTCGCGAGCTCGGCGCGACCTGGGCCGGGTCGTCCACGGAGGCACCACCGGAGCCGCTCGACGCCGCGATCCTGTTCGCCGCCGCCGGTGAGCTCGTCCCTCCGGCCCTGGCGGCGGTCGAGGCCGGCGGAACGGTCGTCTGCGCCGAGATCCACATGAGCGACATCCCGTCGTTCCCCTACACGCTGCTCTGGAAGGAGCGGGTCCTGCGATCGGTCGCCAACCTGACCTGGGCCGACGGCCGGGAGTTCCTCGCGGTCGCGGCGCGCGTGCCGGTGCGGACGCAGGTGACGACGTTCGAGCTGGATGATGCGAACGAAGCACTCGACGCGCTGCGCGCCGGAGGGCTGAACGGAGCGATCGTGCTCCAGGTCGCGAGGTGATCAGACGGCGTGGAGCCGCTCTCGACCTGGATCGTCCCGCTGATCCCCTTCACGGCGACCGTCGGGCGTGGCCGTGTCCATCTCGAGGTTGCGCACCGACAGCCAGCGTGTGAACTCCACCGCGGAGAGCGGCTTCGAGATGTAGTACCCCTGGGCCTCGTCGCAGCCGAACTCGGCGAGCCGGTCGAACGTCGCGAGGTCTTCGACACCCTCGGCGACGACCCGGAGCCCCAGGTTCCGACCGAGGTCCACGGTCGCCCGCACGATCATGAAGTCGTTCGCGTCGACGTGCATCTGCATCACGAAGGAGCGATCAACCTTGATCTCTTCGATCGGCAACCGCTTCAGGTACGACAGCGAGGAATACCCGGTCCCGAAGTCGTCGATCGATAGCCCGACGCCGACGTCCGACAGCGCGTCGAGCACCTGCGTCGAGCGTCCCGAGTCCCCCATCAGGAAGCTTTCGGTCAGCTCCATCCGCAGGAACGCCGGCGGGACGCCCCAGTGCCTGAGCTGCTCGGCCACCTGCTCGGGGAGCTCCTGGTCGAGCAGCGACCGAGGGGAGACGTTGATCGAGATCGGGATCCGGATGCCCATGTCCGCCCATTCCCGCCACTGCTTGAGGACCGTCTCGATCACGTAGTGCGTGAGCGGGCGAAGCAGGACGGTCTTCTCCACGAGGGGGATGAACTCGTCCGGCGGCACCAGCCCGAGCGACGGGTGCTCCCAACGGATCAGCGCCTCGGCACCGGCGGCACGACCGTCGGCGAGTCGCACCTTTGGCTGGTAGTAGAGGACGAACTCACCGGTCTCGAGCGCGGGACGGACCTGACCGATCAGCGTCAAGCGGGCGGGGTTGTGACGGTCCATGTCGTCGTCGTAGAGCTCGTACCCGCCTCCGTTCTCCTTCGCGGCGTACATCGCCACGTCGGCCCGTCGCAGGAGCGCCTCGGCGTCGTTCGCCTGGTTCGGGAACAGCGCGATGCCGACGGACCCCGAGACGTCGAGCGCGAGCCCCTCGACGCTCACGGGGATCTCGAGCTCTTCGAGGAGCCGATCGGCGATCCGCATCGCGACGTCCTCGGACGGCAGCTCCGGGAGGACGATGCCGAACTCATCGCCCCCGAGCCGCGCCATCAGGTCGTTGTCGCGGAGCACGCTGGACAGTCGAGGACCGATCTCCTGCAGGAGCAGATCACCGAAGTGATGCCCGAGCGTGTCGTTGACCTCCTTGAAGTGGTCGAGGTCGATCAGCATCACAGCGAGCTTCCCGCCGACCCGCCGGGAAGCCTCGATCGCGTCGGCGAGCTTGAGCTGGAACAACATCCGGTTGGGCATCCCCGTGAGCGAGTCGTGCAACGCCTGGTATTCGTTCTCGGCCTGTTTCTCGGCGAGCTCATTCGTCGCCTCTTGGAGCGAGTGCGTCCGTTGGAACATCTGCCTCGCGAACGCGAGCGGCGCGGCGAACACGAGGATCGCGAACACGCCCAGGTTGTGGACCGACGTCGCGACGAGCACGGCGAACAGTGCGAGGGCCATGTACGACAGCACGAACTCGCCGAAGACACCCTCGTGCATCTTGCGGATCGTCGCGAGGATCGGGGTCTGGAACTGGAAATGGTGATACGTGGCGACGAGGAAGGTGTTGAGCGCATAGCCGATGATCGCCGCAAGCAGCGTCGGCAGGATCAGCTTCCACGGGGGACCTTCCAGCACGTCTCCGAGCGCGGCATGGAGGTTCCTGGTCACCGTGTGGTTGAAGACCGCGGACTCGGCGATCACGCAGAGCGCGATCTGCGACCGGACGAACACGGCCTTGAGCGGTGGGATCTCGCCCTTGAACTCGCGGGCATCCGCCGAGCCGAGGAACGCGATGGCCGCCGCGGTGGGCGTGGGGAACAGCAGCGCCGCGGACAGCTCCAACGGGAAGCTCAGGCTGAATCCCATCGAGACGTTCGTCGGCACCGGGAGGAGTTCCGCGACCATCACGGCGGCCGCCCACGCGAACACGTACCAATCGGTGAACATCTGCGGGTCCGTCCAGACGGACCAGATCAGGTAGACGACGACCGGGATCGAGACGAGCAGCTCGTAGAGCCGGATCACCGCTCGACGGTCGTGCGAGCGCCTGATCCGGCGCGCGGATCGGACGCCGGGCTGCGCGAGGTCCGCGTGCGTATCGGGCTCCAGCTCGGAGACCTCAGACACCCTGCACCTCGGGGGACGGCGCCGGCTGGGTCTTCGTTCGCCGGCGCATCCCACTGACGATCACCACGAAGACGCCCGTGTACGTGAAGATGTCGCCGATGCTGATCGCCTGCCCGATCGGTGGGGGGAGCGCGATCACGTCACCGAGGAACAGGGCCGTGTCGTCACCGGTCGCAAGGTGATGCTTCACGTAGCTGTCCGCGTTGTTCGTCAACTGACCGATCGTGTCCTCTTGTCCCGACGCGGCGAGCGCCTGGGAGGACACCGGCATCCCGCTGTTCAGGCCGATCACGGCGAAGTTGAGTCCGACACCGGCGAGGATCAACCAGAACCCGAGCACGTGCCGGTTGACGAACGCGAAGATCGACAGCAGCACGAACGAGCCGAACAACATCGCGAGCGGCCAGTGGCCCGGGGGATTGATCACCTGCATCACGAAGCCGATCAGCGCGAGCGGTGCCCAGCGGATCCGTAGGTTGGCGAGGTGGGACAGCCGGCCGCCCGCCAAGTATCCGACGGCGATCGCGATCAGGAGCGTCCCGACGATCAGCTTCATAGCATCGGTATCGGGGCCAGCATAGGGAACATGAGCCGTGCCTCGCGCCCGGATGGAACGTTCGGACCATCGACGCCGACCCGTGACGGGGGTCGGTCGCCGAAGCGACCGACCCCCGTCCGATCGATCAGGCTCAGTTCGGCTTCCATCCGGCGCCGACCGCGAGTGCGATCGCGGCCAGGCTCGCGATGGTGAGTGCGATCCTTCGAAGCACCGTTCCTCTCCTTCCGGTCCTTCTCGTGACGAGCGTGTGCCCGTCAACGAGGTCAGTACGGCTTCCAGCGCGCTCCGGCTGCGATCAGCAACGCGGCGAGCGTGACGCCGGTGAAGAGCACGTACCGCCAGTCGTGCTTGCGCATCTGCCCACCTCCTGTTCCCTTTCGGTCTGGCGAGGATGCCCCTTTCGCCCCTACGGTGCTATCGGGCGACCGGCGGCTGTTGGCATCGGCCGGGTCCGCCGTCGAGCAGCATCGCTCCCTAGGCCGAACGGTCCACACAACGAGGCGCCCCCCGGCTTCGCCGGGGGGCGCCTCGCCTCGTTGGTTCACCAGCTCAGTAGGGCTTCCAACCCGCGCCGACCGCCATCGCTACCGCGGCCAGACTCGCGAGCGCGTACAAGATCTTGCGCATCGTTCCTCTCCTTCCGCGCCCGTCGCCTAGTTCGGCTTCCACCGGGCACCGGCTGCGAGCAGCAGCGTCGCCAACGTGGCACCCGTCAAGAGCAGATGTCGCCAGTTGATCTTCGCTCGCATCCGATCACCTCCTTCCAGTACCGCTTCAGCATCGGCGACCGACCCGCGTCCCCACATCGGGCGTCGGTCGTGTTTCCGACTGCCCCGCTACCCGCGTCTCGGTAGGACCTTCGGAGAAGTTCAGGCGCGACCCGCGCCTCGGTTGAAGCGGTCTTGTGTCGGGGGAAGCCCCTCGCGGATCAACGATCGGACGGCGTCGGCCGCCCGGTCCACCCAGATCGCAACGTCCGGCTCGAGGCGCTTGCCGATCGGCTCGAGCACGTAGTCGGCGGGATCCTGTCTGCCGGGGGGCCGGCCGATCCCGACGCGGACGCGGTGGTACTGGGGCGTTCGGAGCGCGTCCGTCAACGACCTCAGGCCGTTGTGTCCCCCGCTGCCGCCGCCGAGCTTCACGTGCAACTCCCCCGGTGGGATCTCGAGCTCGTCGTGCACCGCGACGATCCGCTCGGGCGGGACGTCGTGCTTCTTCGCCAACCCGGCGTAGGAAGGTCCCGACTCGTTCATGAAACGCGTCGAGGTGACGAGGAGCACGCGCTCATCACCAACGCGCAGCTCGGCGAGCTCGGCCGGGAGGAACCGGGCCTTCTTCAGGCGCACGCCCTCGCCGCGTGCAAGCTCCTCCACGACCATCCGCCCGATGTTGTGGCGGGTCCGGGCGTACCGGTCGCCGGGATTGCCGAGGCCGGCGACGAGCCAGGCCATCGGCGGGAGCTACTCCCCGCCTTCGCCCTCGGCGGGTGCCTCTTCTGCCGGAGCCTCGCCCTCCGCGGCTTCTGCCTCTTCCTCCTCCTCCTCGGCAGGCGCCTCGGGGGCCTCCTCGCCCGGAAGCGTGAGATCGGCCTCGACCCGAAGTGCGGCCGGCGTGATCACCGAGATCACGGGGGTGTCGGCGGCCGTGAGGAACGTGACGCCCTCGGGGACCGCGATATCCCCCACCCGGAGCATGTCGCCGATCTCCATCGAAGAGATGTCGGCGGGGATCGTCTCCGGGACGTCGTTGGGCAGGCATTCGATCTCGATCTCACGGAGGTGATGCTCGATCACGCCGCCGGCCCGGATCCCCGGTGCCTCCCCGACCTCGTGCACCTCGACGGCGAGCGTGATCCGCTCGTCGCGGCGCACGGCGAGGAAGTCGATGTGGACGAATCGCCCGTGGATGTGGTCGCGCTGGATCTCGCGTGGGATCGCGAGGTGCGTCTGGCCGTCCACCTTCAGGTCGACGAGGGTCGATCCGCCGCCGGCCGTGTGGAACAGGTGCAGCAGATCCTTGCCCGAGATGCTCAGCTTCACCGGGTCCATGCCGTGGCCGTACAGGATGCCGGGGACGAGGCCGGTCGCCCGGAGGCGACGCGCGGCACCCTTGCCGGTGTCGTCGCGGAGCTCGGCGGTGAGGGTGGTTTCCATGGTGGTCAGAACCTCAAGACATCATCGGGAACGGTAACGATGGTAGCGGACGGCGGCCCAGGTCGCCTCGGCACGGACTAGACCTGGTTCGCGCCGCCGAAGATCTCGGAAACCGAAGTGTCTTCGAATACGGCGCGGAGGGCGCTGGCGATCAGCGGAGCGATCGACAGCACGCGGAGCTTCGAGAACTGCTTCTCCTCGGGGATCGGGACCGTGTTGGTCACGATCACCTGGTCGATCGGAGCCTCCTCGAGGTGCTGCCGCGCCTTCCCCGAGAACAGCGCGTGGGTCGCGCCGGTGAAGATGGGCCCGGCCCCCATCGCGGCGAGCGCCTTCACGCCCTCCGTCAGGGTCGCGGCCGTGTCGATCATGTCGTCGACGAGCACGCACGGGCGGCCGTCGACCTCGCCGACCACGGTCATCTCCTCGATCTTGTGTGCTTCTGTCCGCGAACGACGCTTGTACAGGAACGCGAGGTCCGCATGCAGGTACTCGCGCAGCTTCTCGGCGGTCTTGATGCGACCGGCGTCCGGCGCTACGACCACCACGTCGTCGCCGTGCAGCCCGAGGGAGTCCTTCAGGTAATTGGACAGCAGCGGGAGAGCGGTGAGGTGGTCGAACGGAGCGTCGAAGAACCCCTGGATCTGTCCGCTGTGCAGGTCGACCGACACGCACCGGTTCGCGCCGGCGGTGCAGAGGAGGTCGGCCACGAGCTTCGCGCTGATCGCTTCGCGGGACACCGCCTTCTTGTCCTGCCGGGAGTAGCCGTAGTATGGGACGACAGCGGTGATCCGCTTGGCGCTCGCGCGCTTCATCGCGTCGATCATGATCAGCTGCTCGACGATCGCCTCGTTGACCGGCTCGTAGTGCGTCTGCACGACGAAGACGTCGGCGCCGCGTACCGACTCCTCGGCGCGGAAGTAGATCTCGCCCGAAGCGAACCGCCGGATCTCCCCCTCGCTGACGGGGATGCCGAGGTTGTCGGCGATCTCGTGCGCGAGCGTCGGATGGATGGTGCCCGAGTAGAGCATCATCCGCTTCTTGGTCATGATCTCCACGCTCAGCGCCTCCTCGTGCCTCGGCGGTGCTCTGCGTCCTTGCGCTCCCGGTATCCCGGGACGGTTCGCTGCTCGGTTCGCTCGACGGCGAGCGATCCCGGTGGGACGTCTTTCGTGATCACGGAACCGGCACCGGTCACCGCGTCGCGACCGACCCGAACAGGCGCAACGAGCATCGTATCCGAACCGATCCGGGCTCCGTCCTCGATCACCGTCCGGTGCTTCCCGTACCCGTCGTAGTTGATCGTCACCGTGCCCGCCCCGACGTTGACGTCCTCTCCGAGGTCCGCGTCGCCCACATACGACAGGTGCGGCACCTTCGAGCCTCGCCCGACCCGCGCGGCCTTCAGATCGACGAAGGCACCCGCCTTCGAGCCGTCCGCCATCTCCACGCCCGGTCGCATCCGAGCGAACGGCCCGACGGCGACGTCCTTGCCGACCGTCGAGCCGAGGATCACGGCGAACTGCACCGTGCTGCGGTCGCCGATCGCCGAGTCCGCGATCCGGACGGACGGCCCGATCGCGCAGTCCTTCCCGATCGCCGTCGAGCCCTCGAGGAGCACGTTCGGGTAGATCGTGCTGTCCCGTCCGATCCGCACGTCGACGTCGATGTACGTGGCGCCGGGGTCCAGGAGTGTCACGCCGTTGCCCAGGTGCTTCGCGTTGATCCGTTCGCGCATCACGGCGATCACGGCGGCGAGTCCCCCGCGTGAATTGAGCCCGAGCGTCCCGCCCGTATCGCACAGGAGCGCTTCCACGCGCGCACCCGACCGCAGCAGGATCGAAACGGCGTCGTTCAGGTAGTACTCATGCTGCCGGTTGTTCCGACCGATCTTCGGCAGCGCCGCGAACAAGGGGCCACGACGGAACGCCATCCAGTTGGTGCCCACCTCGTTGATGCGACGCACCTCCGCGGAGGCGTCGGTGCCCTCGACCACGTCGATCACGCGTCCGCGGTCGCGAACGATGCGCTGGTACGTCCCGGGATCGCGGAGTTCCGTCGAGGCGATCGTCGCTGCGGCATCCACCCGACGATGCCGGCGAAGGAGCGCACGGACGTCCTCGGGCAGGACGGGGTCGAGATCGCCGTTCGCCACCAAGATGTCGTCGACGCGGCCGACGGCGGACTTCGCGACGAGCACAGCGTGCCCGGTGCCGAGCTGCCGGGTCTGCTCGACGAACACCGGTCTCGGCGTGATCTTCCAGGAAACGACGGCGGCGCGCACATCATCCGCGTCGTGCCCGACCACGATCACGATCCGGTCGGGGCGAGCGGCGAGCG
>DASWDB010000115.1:0-20733 GCA_036395715.1 Actinomycetota bacterium
TTCACCCCGGTGCGTGTGGACCGGCTGCTGGCAGATCCTTCGATCGTGCGGAATCGCCTGAAGGTCGAATCCGTGGTCCGGAACGCCGCGGCGATCCTCGAGCTGGGCGCCGACGGTCCGCTCGATGCCTTCGTGTGGTCATTCGTCGAGGGCGTCCCCACGGTGAACCGGTGGAAGCGGACGGGCGGCATCCCAGCCGAGACCCCGGCATCTCGAGCGATGTCCAAGGAGCTGAAGCGGCGAGGGTTCTCCTTCGTCGGACCGACCGTGTGTTACGCGTTCATGCAGGCGTGCGGCTTGGTGAACGACCACCTCACGACGTGCTTCCGCTGGGCCGAGCTCCAGCCCTGAGCGCCGGCTCCCGCGTGCAGACGGCGTGGTCCTAGAATCGAGACGGCCGGATCGTCCGGCCGCGTCGCACGATGGATGGGGAGATGGCGTCGATGGCGATGGCACCGACCCGGCTTACCGAGCCGATGGTCCGCGAGAACGGCGAGCTCCGCACCGCCACCTGGGATGAGGCTCTCGACCGGGCCGCCGAGGGGCTGCGGCGAGCCGTCGAGCGGAACCCCGGCTGGGGGGCGGGCGTGTTCTCGTGCTCCAAGGCGACCAACGAGATGATCTTCGTCGCGCAGAAGTTCGCTCGTCAGGTCCTGGGCACGAACAACGTCGACAGCTGTAACCGCACCTGACACGCGCCAAGCGTGGTCGGTCTGGCCACGGTCTTCGGTGCCGGTGGCGGTACCAGCTCATACGAGGAGGTCGAGAACTGCGACCTCATCGTGCTGTGGGGCTCGAACGCCCGCGCGGCACATCCCATCTTCTTCCACCACGTCCTGCGCGCGCTCGAGCGTGGGGCCAAGTTGATCGTCGTCGACCCACGACGGACCGAGACCGCGGCGTTCGCCGACCTCTGGCTCGGGATCGACGTCGGCACCGACATCGCCCTCTCGAACACGATCGCGCGCGAGATCATCGCCAGCGACCTGCAGGATCAGGCGTTCGTCGCACACGCGACCGAGAACTTCGACGAGTACGCGGAGAGCGTCGTGGACTGGACGCTCGAGCGTGGGGAGGCCATCACCCGCGTGCCCGCCGACGTCATCCGGGAGGTCGCCCACGAGTTCGCGAAGGCCGACCGCGCGATGATCTGCTGGACCTTGGGCATCACCGAACATCACAACGCCGTCGACAACGTGCTGGCGCTGATCAACCTTGGGCTCCTCACGGGCCACGTGGGCAAGTACGGGAGCGGTCTGAACCCGCTCCGCGGGCAGAACAACGTCCAAGGTGGCGGCGACATGGGCGCCATCCCGAACAAGCTGCCCGGTTTCCTGGACATCGTCGAGGATCATGCCGCACGACAACGGTTCGAGGAGGCTTGGGGACGCCCCATCCTGCCCGCCTACGGCTGGCATCTCACGGACATGTTCCACGCGATGGACCGCGGCGAGCTCACCGCGATCTATTGCATCGGCGAGAATCCCGTGAGCTCGGAGGCAGATGCCACCGTGGCGACGAAGCTGCTGGAGAACCTCGACACGTTGATCGTGCAGGACCTCGTGATGACGCAGACCGCCGAGATCGCCGATGTGGTGTTCCCTGCCTCGAACGCCGCGTTCGAGACCGAGGGAACCGTCACCAACTCCGAACGACGCGTCCAGCGGGTCCGGAAGGCGCTCGATCCACCCGGGCAGGCGAAGGACGACATCTGGATCATCACTCAGCTGGCGAGGCGTTTGGGCTACGACTGGGGCGGGCTCACCCCGTTCGAAGCGTGGGAAGAGCTTCGGTCGCTCTCGCCGATGCACGCGAACATGTCGTGGGAGCTGATCGAGGAGCGCGGAGGCGTCCAATGGCCGTGCAACGACGAGTTCCCCGATGGGACCAAGTTCTTGCATGCCCGTCTCTGGGAGTTCGACGACGCCGCCAAGCAGGGACGGAAGGCGCCCCTCAGCGTGGTGGTGGACGATCCACCGGTCGACCTCCTGACCGAGGAGTATCCGATCCGGCTGACGACCGGCCGGCGACTGGATTCGTTCAACACCGGGGTCCAGACGGCCGCCTACACCTCTCCGCTCCGGCGGCCGGAATCCGTGGAGCTGTCGGCGGCGGACGCGGAAGCCCTCGGCGTCGACGAGGGAGAGCGGGTCCGCGTGGCGTCCCGACGGGGTGAGGTCGAGGCGCCGGTGCATATCTCCTCGGCGCTCCGGCAAGGACTCGCCTTCATGACGCTGCACTTCCCGGACGAGGTTGAGACCAACCGGCTCACCATCGAAGCGGCGGACCCCAAGTCCGGAACCGCGGAGTTCAAGGCCACCGCGATCCGGATCGACAAGCTGCACGCGGACGTGCCCTGATGGACCTCCATCTCACGGCGGCGCGGCCTACCGACGAGGAGCGTCGAGCGGTCGACGGACTGCTGGGGCCCGAGGCGTCGCCGGACGGTCGCGTGGTTCGCGGAGGACATGAGACACGCGCGGACCGAACCTTGCTGCTCCCCGCACTGCACGCGCTCCATGCCGCCGAGGGCTGGATCAGCGAAGGGGGGCTCAACTACATCTGCGAGCGGCTCACGGTTCCACCGGCAGAGGCGTACGGGGTGGCCACGTTCTACGCGATGTTCAGCGTGCAGCCGCAGCCGAAGACGGTGATCCACATCTGCGACGACCTCGCCTGTCGGATCCAGGGCGCGAAGGAGCTGCTGGCTGAGCTCGAGGAGCGCGGCGCCGACGGCGATTGGACGTGGACGAGGAGCCCGTGCCTCGGGATGTGCGAGCAGGCGCCGGCGATCCTCGCTCAGCGCGCCGGCCGTCCGGACGTGTCGCTCGGCGAGGCGAGCGTCGCGACCGTCCGGGCGGCCGCCGTGCCGGACTCGACGGTCACGTGTGCCGGGGGTGTCACCGCGCCGCAGGTGTGGGACCCGGCCGTTCGTTCCGGGCTCCGGTTGCTCAGACGCGCCGGCGAGGTCGACCCTTCGTCGATCGACGCCTACCGCGCGGCGGGGGGATACTCGGGGCTCCGACGCGCGGTCGAACTGGGTCCCGAGGGGACCGTCCGTGAAGTCACCGACGCCAAGCTCCTCGGCCGCGGCGGGGCGGCCTTCCCCACCGGCGTCAAATGGAAGGCGGTCGCCGAGCAGGCGATGCGGCCGCACTTCGTGATCTGCAATGCCGACGAATCCGAGCCGGGAACGTTCAAGGACCGTCTCGTGATGGAGCACGATCCGTTCTCCGTGATCGAGGCCGTCACGATCGCCGGGTACGCGACGGGGGCCGAACGAGGCTATCTCTACATCCGCGGTGAGTACCCACTCGCGACGGAGCGGCTGGAGCGGGCGATCGGCGAGGCGCGTGTCCACGGGTACCTCGGGGACGACGTGATGGAGCACGGGTTCCGGTTCGATGTCGAACTCCGCCGCGGCGCCGGCGCGTACATCTGCGGGGAAGAGACCTCGCTGTTCAACTCGATCGAGGGCAAGCGTGGGGAACCCAGGAACAAGCCGCCGTTCCCGGTCACGCACGGCGTCTTCGGGAAGCCAACGGCGATCAACAACGTCGAGACGCTGGTCAACGTGCTCCCGATCCTCGAGCTCGGCGCCGCGGCGTATTCGTCTGTCGGCACGGAGGACTCGACCGGGACCAGGTTGTTCTGCCTGTCCGGCCACGTCGAGCGTCCCGGGGTCTACGAGTATCCGCACGGCGTAACGCTCGGCGACGTGATCGCGTCGGCCGGCGGCGTCCGCGGGGGGAGGCGCCTCAAGGCGATCCTGCTCGGAGGTGCGGCAGGCGGCTTCGTGGGACCGGATCGGCTCGATGCGCGGCTGACGTTCGAGGACGCGCGGGCGGGCGGCTACACGCTCGGGTCGGGCGTGATCATGGTCTTCGACGAGGGCACCGACCTGGTCGATCTGGTCCTGCGGATCGCGCGGTTCTTCCGTGACGAATCGTGCGGGCAGTGCGTGCCCTGTCGCGTCGGAACCGTCCGACAAGAAGAGGCCTTGCTCCGATTGGCTTCCGGACGCACGTTGGGGACGCCGGCGGACGAGCTCGCCCTGTTGGAAGATGTCGCCGACGTGATGCGCGATTCCTCGATCTGCGGTCTCGGACAGACGGCCGCCGGAGCCGTACGCTCGGCTATCTCGACGTTCGGGTTGTTCGACGGGGGCGCCGCATGAGCGTGGTCCCGGTCGCCCCGCCGCGGCGTCTGGTGGACGCAGAGATCGACGGCGTCGCCGTTCGCGTTCCCGAAGGCTCGACGATCTTGGACGCTTGCCGCGCAGAGCGTATCGATACACCCACCATGTGCTACGCGGACAATCTGACGCCCATCAACGCGTGCCGCGTTTGTGTCGTCGAGGTTGAGGGCTCGCGCACCCTCGTCCCCGCGTGTTCGCGCGCGGTTGAGGCCGGCATGAGGATCCGGACCGACACCGATCGGGTTCGTCACTCTCGGAAGCTCGTGATGGAGCTCCTCGGGTCGAGCGTCGACACCTCGCTCGCATCGTCGGACTGGCATCGGTGGCAGGACGCGTACGGCGCGGACCCCGATCGGTTCGGCGCTCGGACGGAGCCGATGGAGGCCGGCGAGCGGGATCGGAGATGGGCCGGGCATCACCACGAGCCGCCGGAGCCGTCCCGTGCCGAGACCGTCGCACAACCCGTCAAGGTGGATAACGAGCTCTACGTCCGCGACTATGGCCGCTGCGTCCTCTGCTACAAGTGCGTCGAGGCGTGCGGGACCGACGCTCAGCACACGTTCGCGATCGCGGTCGCGGGCCGCGGCTTCGACGCACGGATCTCGACCGAGTACGCCGTTCCGTTGGATGCATCGGCATGCGTGTATTGCGGCAACTGCATCGGGGTCTGCCCCACTGGCGCGTTGATGTTCACGAGTGAACACGACATGCGTGCCGCCGGTACCTGGGATGAGGATCGACAGACCATCACGAACACGATCTGTCCCTACTGCGGGGTCGGGTGCGAACTGGAGCTGCACGTCCAGGACAACGCGATCGTCAAGGTCTCCTCGCCGGCCGACAACGACGTGACGAGCGGTCATCTGTGCATCAAGGGCCGGTTCGGGTTCCAGTACGTGCAGCGACGGAAGACGGACCGCGCCTGAGGTCGCGCGCGTGAGCGCCATCGCCGGGATCGTCCTCGCCGGGGGACGGTCCTCCAGGTTCGGCTCGGACAAGCTGCTCGTTCCCTACCACGGGTCCCCGCTCCTGCATCGGGCGATCGGGCGCGTTGGCGAGGTGAGCGAAGACGTCATCGTGGTGATGAGCCCGGTGGGGGTCGATCCGAGGTTGCCGGCGGGCGCGAGGATCGTGCGTGATGCGAGCGAGGGGGAGGGGCCGCTCGCGGGGTTGCATGCCGGCCTGTTGGCGGCGGTCCGTTCCGACCTGGCCGTCGTGGTGGCGGGCGACATGCCCGACGTGCAGCCGCCCGTGCTCCGCGCGATGGTCCTGGCGCTCCAGGACGAGGCCTGGGATGCCGCAGCGCTCGGGACGGCCGGCGGCCCGAGCCCACTGCCGATCGCGGTGCGGACCTGGCCAGCGGCGGACGCGGTCCACACGCTCCTGCACGCCGGCCGACGTCGCCTGGGCGACGTCCTCGACGTGCTCGACACCGTGGTGATCGACGAGGCGACGTGGATGGCGATGGATCCCGGCCGTCGGTCGTTGTTCGATGTCGACCGTCCCCAGGACCTTGGGCGTTAGGCTGCGGCGCGATGTCGCACGTCCAGCAGGTCCACGTCGGCCGGATCGAGATCCGGACGGTCTGTGAGGGTTGGGGAGCGCTCGCGCTCGCCGACGAATGCCCCGGGCAGGCCGTCGACTGGAACGGCGAGCGCGAGCGCCGCCCATGGGCGTTCGTCGGCTCGGGCGGGTGGCGGTGGCACGTCCATGCGTTCGTGGTCCGGCTGCCGTCCGGCATGATCGTCGTCGTCGACACGGGGGTGGGGGACTTCCCGCCGTACGCGCCGTGGGAGGAGTCCTTCGAGGACGCGTGGGCCGGGGTCGAGATCGCCGAGGTCCGCCACGTCGTGGTGACGCACCTGCATGCCGACCATGCCGGGGGCACGGTGATCGGCGGTGAGCCCTCCTTCCCGAACGCGACGGTGCACGTGCACGAGGCGGATTGGTCGGCGTTCGCCGGGAGCACGGACGAGGATGACTACGTGGCGCGTCATGCGATGGGCACGCTCTTGGAGCTCGGGATGCTCTCGATCACCGACGCCGACCACGACGTCGTCCCCGGCGTGCATCTCCGACATACCCCGGGGCACACCCCGGGTCATCGCAGCGTGATCCTGAGCGACGATGGCGAGGTGATCCTCCTCACCGGCGACCTGCTCCATCTCCCGACGCAGGTGGCGGCTCCCGGATGGTGGTCGTCGCACGATGAGGATCCACAGCTGGGGGCGGCTGCCCGGCGGCTGCTGCTGTGGCGGGCTGCTCACGATGGATGGCGCGTTGCGGTTCCGCACTTCGCGCGGCCGTTCGGATCGGTGGGCCCGAAGGGCTGGCTGGAGTAGCATCACGCCCCGAAGAGCGGGGTCCGTGGCAGGGCCCGGGCGCCTTCCCGCGCATCAGACGACCTCCAGCGGAAAGGACCACCGGCATGCCGCGTCGCGTCTTGATCATGGGAGCCGCAGGGCGGGACTTCCACAATTTCAACGTGGTCTATCGCGACGACCCCGACGCCGAGGTCGTCGCGTTCACGGCTACCCAGATCCCGTTCATCGATGACCGGAGGTATCCGCCCTCGCTCGCGGGCGGGCGGTACCCGGACGGGATCCAGATCCATGACGAGTCTGAGCTCGTCCGGTTGATCCGTGAGCTTCAGGTCGACGACGTCGTGTTCAGCTACTCGGACGTCAGCCATGACTACGTGATGCACAAGGCCTCGACGGTGCTGGCCGCGGGAGCGAACTTCGTCCTGCTCGGACCCGACGCGACGATGCTGCAACCGACCGTCCCGACCGTCGCGGTGACGGCGGTGCGCACCGGCGTCGGCAAATCGCAGACCACACGCGCGATCGCGGAGGCCATCAAGGCTGCCGGCAAGCGCGTGGTCGCTGTCCGACACCCGATGCCCTACGGGGATCTCGCAGCCCAACGCGTGCAGCGGTACGCGGAGCTCGCAGACCTGGACCGCTACGACACCACGATCGAGGAACGCGAGGAGTACGAGCCGCACATCACGGCGGGGACCGTCATCTACGCGGGCGTCGACTACGGAGCGATCCTTGAACAAGCGCAGGCCGAGTGTGACGTGCTGCTGTGGGACGGCGGCAACAACGACCTCCCGTTCTACCGGCCGACGGTGTGGATCGCGTTGGTGGATCCCCTCCGTGCGGGGCACGAGCTCCGGTACCACCCCGGGGAGACGAACCTGCGGGCGGCCGGCGTCGTCCTGATCAACAAGATGGATTCCGCGATGCCGGAGCAGGTCGCGCAGCTCGAGCGGACGATCGCCGAGGTCAACGGCGAGGCCGTCGTGGTCAAGGCGAACTCGAAGGTCACGTGCGACGATCCCGATGCGGTGCGGGGCAAGCGCGTGCTCGTGGTGGAAGACGGCCCCACGCTCACCCACGGCGAGATGAAGATCGGTGCCGGGGTGATCGCCGCGCAGCGGTTGGGTGCTGCCGAGATCGTCGATCCCCGCCCGTGGGCGATCGGCACGATCGCCGAGACCTTCGAGAAGTACGACGTGGGCGCGGTGCTGCCGGCGATGGGCTACAGCGACGGCCAGCTGGACGAGATGTCCAAGATCATCGACGCAGCCGACGTCGACCTCGTGGTGATCGGTACACCGATCGACCTGCGAAGGGTGATCGACATCCGCAAGCCCGCCGTCCGGGTCCGGTACGACCTCGAGGTGCTGCCGGACTCACCGCAGCTGGCCGACATCCTGTCGCCGGTCGTGTAAGGAGGATCGTGTGGAGCGGGTCGTCGTGGCCCTCGGCGGCAACGCCCTGCTCCGCCGCGGCGCCGACGACACGTACGAGGAGATGTATCGCGCGGCCCGCACCGCGGCGGAGCGCGTCGCGGAGATCGCCGCCGATGGTTGGGAGGTCGTGGTCACCCACGGCAACGGCCCCCAGGTGGGCCGGATCCTGATCCAGCAGGAGGCGGCCGCGAAGCAGGTCCACCCGATGCCGCTGGACGTCTGCGGGGCCGAGTCTCAGGGCCAGATCGGGTACCTGCTCCAGGTCACGATCGGCGACGTGTTCTTCGAGCGCGGGATGGAACGACCCGTCGTCACGATCCTGTCGCTCACCCGCGTCCGCCCGAACGACCCCGCGTTCCGGAAGCCGACGAAGTTCATCGGGCCGTACTTCAGCGAACCTCGCGCGAAGAAGCTCGAGGAGCAGCGCGGATGGGTGATGAAGGCTGACCCACACGGGGGATGGCGTCGCGTGGTGCCGAGCCCGGAGCCGTACTCGATCGTGGAGACACCCGTGATCCGTACGTTGGTGGCCGATGGCGTCATCGTGATCGCGAGCGGCGGCGGCGGCGTCCCGGTGATCGAGAAGGGGCCACGGTTGATCGGGAAGGAAGGCGTGGTCGACAAGGACCTCGCGGCCGCGATCCTCGCGCAGGAGGTGGAGGCATCCGTCCTGCTGATCCTGACCGACGTCAAGAAGGTGCAGCGCGGCTACGGCTCGTTGATGCCCGAGGACATCGACCGCATGACCGCGACCGAGGCCACGGCGTTGCTCGACCGGGGAGAGTTCGGCGCAGGATCGATGGGGCCCAAGGTTCGCTCCGCGATCCGGTTCCTCGAAGGGGGCGGGATGCGAACGGTGATCGCCGACCTGGAAGACGCACCGACGGCGCTCCGCGGCGAAGCTGGGACCGAGCTCGTTCCGGGCTGAGCCTCAGCGCCGCGACGGGCGGCCGGGGTTCCGGAATTGCTGGGCGATCACGTAGAGCGAGAAGATGCCGACGATCGCGACCAGCGACGCCAGCAGGCCGAGGAAGATCAGCTCCAGCCAGCCGAGGTGCCGGGGGATCCACACGGCGAGCAGCTCCACGTGGCGATGCTACCTGAGCGGCCCCGGCGCACGGGCGTCGTAGGCTCTTGCCCCGTGAAGATCGGTGTCCTCACCGGCGGCGGCGATGTCCCCGGGCTCAATGCGTGCATCAAGGCCGTGGTCACGCGCGCCGCGGCCGAGGGTCATCAGGTGCTCGGCATCCGCAGGGGATGGGCGGGCCTGTTGGAGATCGACCTCGCGAACCCCCTGTCGGCCTCGGTGAACACGATCCCGCTGGATGTCTCCACCGTGCGAACGATCGATCGGACCGGTGGGACCTTCCTGCACACATCGCGAACGAATCCCGCGAAGGTCAAGCCGGAGAACGAGCCGGCCTTCCTCCGTGAGGGTCGAACCGATGACGGGCCCCGCGACCACACAGGCCACGCGCTCAAGGTGATCGAGCAGCTCGGGCTCGGCGCGCTGATCCCGATCGGTGGGGACGACACGCTGTCCTTCGCACTCCGCCTGCATCAGGAGGGCGTTCCCGTCGTCGCGATCCCCAAGACGATGGACAACGACGTCTTCGGCACCGACTACTGCATCGGCTTCTCCACGGCGGTCACGCGGACCGTGAACTTCGTCCACCAGCTGCGGACGAGTGCGGGTTCGCACGAGCGGCTCACCGTGGTGGAGGTCTTCGGACGCTACAGCGGGGAGACGTCGCTGATCTCCGCGTACCTTTCGGGTGTCGACCGCACGATCATCAGCGAGGTGCCGTTCGACGTGGATCGGCTCGGCGACCTGCTGGTGCGGGATCAGCGAGAGAACCCGAGCCACTACGCGATGATGACGATCTCGGAGGGGGCGACGCTCATCGGCGGCCAGCTCGTGGAGGGTGGACCGGAGGACGCCTACGGTCACCGGAAGCTGGGCGGGATCGGCCAGTCGACCGCCGAGCTGCTCAAGGAGCGCACGGGGCAGGGGATGATCTACCAGCAGCTCGGCTACCTGATGCGTTCGGGTACGCCGGACTCGCTCGATCTCATGGTGGCGATCAACTACGCGGTGATGGCCACCGATCTGGTCGTCGACGGGACGTTCGGCAGGCTGATGGCGCTTCGCGACGGGAACTACGCGAACGTACCGCTGACGGTGGTCGGCCAGGGCGTGAAGCGGGTGGACGTCGACGCGCTCTACGACGAGGAGTCGTACCGGCCGAAGATCCGTCACGTCGACGGCAAGCCGATGTTCCTGAACTGATCGCGTGCGTTCGGCGTTCGGCGGCCGGCCGCTAGACTGCCGCCATGCCGCGGTTCCGGGTGGATCTTCGTTCCGACACGGTCTCGACGCCTTCACCCGCGATGCGTCGCGCGATGGCCGATGCCGAGGTCGGCGATGCCTGGTACGGGGACGATCCGACCGTGAACCGGCTCCAGGAGCGTGCCGCCGAGCTGACCGGGATGGAGGCCGCCCTTTACGTCGCGACGGGAACGATGGCGAACCAGATCGGGGTGCGCCTTCAGGCGCACGGGGCCGGGCACCTCGTGGCCGCGGAGGAGCGGGCGCACGTCGCCACCGTCGAGATGATGACGAGCGCGGTGCTGGCGGGGATCGCGTACCGGACCGGGACGGACTCCCCGAAGGGCTACATGACGGCGGCGCTCGCGCGCCGCTTGCTCGAGCCGGATGAGGCCTTCGACGTGGAGGTCGTCGACCTGCTCGCGGTCGAGAACACGGTCGGAGGCTGCGGGGGAACGATCTTCCCGGTCGATGAGCTGCGCAAGGTCCGGCAGATCGCGAACGATGCGGGGGTTCCGGTCCACCTCGACGGCGCCAGGATATGGAACGCGGCCGCGGCGGTGGGGCTGCCGGTCACCGAGTGGACCTCCCAGGTGGACACGATGATGTTCTGCCTCTCGAAGGGGCTCGGCGCGCCGATCGGCTCGTTGGTCTGCGGGCCCGCCGACCTGATCCGCGAGGCGAGGAGGATCTGGATCCTCTACGGCGGCGCCTGGCGGCAGGCCGGCATCATGGCGGCCGCGGGTCTGGTAGCGCTCGACGAGGGCAGGGCGCGGATCGGGGACGATCGCGTACGCGCTCGGCGGCTCGCCGAGTCAGTCGCCGACATCCTCCCGGGTGGGGTCGAGCTGGACATGGTCGAAACGAACATGGTCTTCGTCCACACGGAAGGGATGGGACTGGACGCGCTCGAGACGATCGAACGCCTCGCAGCCCTCGGCGTGGGCGCGGTCCCGGTTCCGGGAGCCGTCCGGATGGTGACCCACGTCGACGTGGACGACGACGGGATCGCGCTCGCGATCGACGCGTGGCGCTCCGTCGTCACTGGTGCTGCGAAGGAGCCGTGATGGGTCTGTTCCAGAAGAGCTACCCCCCCGAGATCGCCGCACGGATCCCGCCGGGCCAACGGCTGGTCAAGACCTGGCCGGTCCTGCACTACGGTCCCATCCCGACGTTCGACGGCGCGAACTGGGATCTCGAGGTCTCCGGACTGGTCGAGGAGCCCTTCACGCTGAGCTACGAGGAGCTGCGGGCGCTCCTGACGGTGACGGTCGACGCGGACATGCACTGCGTGACGGGTTGGACGACGCTCGACAACACGTGGGAGGGGGTTCCGTTCCGCACGATCGTCGAACGAGCCAAGCCGGCAGCCGAGGCGAAGTGGGTGATCGCACATTGCGCCCACGGGTACACGTCGGACCTCTCGCTCAAAGCGATGCAGGATGACGACGTGCTGGTCGCCTGGAGGAACCACGGCCAGGACCTGACGCCGGAGCACGGTTGGCCGTTGCGGCTCGTCGTCCCCAAGCGCTACGCCTGGAAGAGCGCGAAGTGGCTGACGGGGCTGGAGTTCAGCGACAAGAACACGCGCGGGTTCTGGGAGGTTCGGGGGTACCACGTCCATGCTGAGCCGTTCGCGGAGGAGCGCTACAGCTACCAAGAGGGACCGCGGGCGGACCTGGAGCCGTAGCTCAGGCGACGTACAACGTGATGGTGTCCCCGGAGCGGACGGTCGTGCTTGCAGCGGGCGATTGGCTGATCACCCGCAGTTGGGACGTGTTCGGGACGTAGAAGAAACTGACCTCCAGCCCATACTCATGGGCCCTCTGCCGAGCGGCGTCGGGCGTGAGCCCGGTGAAGGTCGGGGCCGGGAACTCCTGGGGGCCCTGTGACACGGTGATCGTGACCGGGTCCCCGTACGTGGTCCGCGTCGCCTCGGCCGGGTTGACCGAGATCACGATCCCGCGACCGATCTGGTCGGAGAAGGCGGTCTGAACGACCGCGACGAAGCCGGCGTGCCGGAGCAGCGCTTCGGCCCGGGCCTGCTGCTTCCCGACGACCGCCGGGATGGGGACGGGCGCGTGACCCCTGCTCACCCAGAGCTGCACGGCGCTCCCGCGGGGGGCCTTCCGGTCGGAGGGATCCTGGCGGATCACGTCACCCGGTTGCGTGGTCGAGCTATAGATCCGGTGAACGTGTCCGAGCACGAGGTTGGCCGCCTCGATCGCGTGGGTGGCGTCAGCCAGCGACGAGCCGGTGACGTCCGGGACGGCGACGGGCGGTGGCCCGAGGGAGGGCACGAGCGTCACGGTCGCACCGGCCTTGAGCGTCGTTCCGACCGGAGGATCGACGGCGAGCACGGCGCCACGCGGCGCGGAGAGCGAGAACTCGCCGCTCGCAACCCGAACGATGAAGCCGAGCTCGCCGAGCTCTCCCGTCGCGGCCTCAACATCCGCACCGACGATCTGCGGGACGGGGTGCGTGTGCGGGATGACATAGGCCCACGCGCCGTACGCGGCTCCGGCGACCAGCCCGACCACCACGATGGCGGCGGCCCAGCGCCGCCATCGGCGGCGCTGGGCGCGCTGCAGGCGGGGGATCGTGTCGGTGACGATCGCGGCGGCCGTCTCGGCCGCCGCGATCGGCTGGATCGTCTCCGGGAGGTCGCGGACGAGCGCGCCGAGCGATCGGGCTTGGGGGAGCGAGCCTGCGAAGGATGCGAGGTCGACCCGCATCGCCTCGGCGGACTCGGGGCGCAGCTCGCGGTCGGGGTCGGTGGCGCTCGCGACGAAGCCGTCGAGGTCGGAGCCGATCTCCGCCGCGGACGCCGACGGCTTCGGCACGCGGCCCGACAGGTGCTTGTACGCGATCGCCATCGGGGTTTCGCCCGTGTAGGGGAGCTCACCCGTGAGCAGTTCGTACGCGACGATGCCGAGCGAGTAGAGGTCCGACCGCGGATCGGCAGGCTCGCCGCGGATCTGCTCGGGGGCGAGGTATTGGACGGTGCCGGTGACGGCCCCCGCGCGGGTGTTCTTCGCGTCGGCGAACGCTCGGGCGAGGCCGAGGTCCGTGAGCTTCACCACGCCGTCGGTCGTGATCAGGATGTTCTCGGGCTTGAGGTCGCGGTGGACGATGCCCTTGGCGTGCGCGTGCTCGAGGGCCGCGAGCGTCTGCCGCAGGATGTCCGCCGCTCGCGCGGGCGCGAGCCGGCCGCCCGCGTTGAGGAGCTCGCGCACGGACCTTCCGCGGACGTACTCCATCACCATGTAGTAGATCCCGTCGACCGCGCCCCAGTCGTAGACGGCCACGATGTTCGGGTGGTTGAGGGTGGCGGCCGCGCGGGCCTCCCGGCGGAACCGTTCGACGAAGCCCGGGTCGCTCGAAAGCGAGCGGTGGAGCACCTTGACGGCGACCTCGCGCGCCAGGACGGCGTCGTGCGCGCGGAAGACCTCGCCCATCCCACCGGCGGCGATCCGCTCCAGCACGTGATAGCGCCCGTCGAGGGTCACGAGCGCCTGGCCTTGGCCGGTGGCCGAGGCCATCGGTTGTGTCATGCTCTTGGACATCGGCCTCCCGTCGGGGAAGCGCTCAAGCTGGGAGGAGCGCGTCCGGAGGCATCCTAAGGCCATGGGGGCCCGGAACCGTGCAGCCACTGCGACCGACCGCGGGTGAGGCGGCCTCGCTCCGCATCGCCGAGGAGCTCGACCGGATCGAGGCAGCGGTACGTGCCGGCTCGACGGACCTTCGGACGCTGGGGTTCTGGCGGGTGGTCGCCGCGATCAAGCGCGATCCGGTGTCGGTGCTCGACCACGCCGACCAGGTCGGGAGGATCGACCGGGCGGCGTTCCGCGCTCGTGTCCGGGCTCGGGTGCCTGTCTGGGTCGGCACCGTCTTGCTCGGCGCGGTGACCGCGGCGGGGGTGGTCGCGATCGTCCTGGCGGCGCGATGGACGGGGACGGCGGCCGGGCTTGCCCTCCTCGCGGCGGCGGTGGCCTGGGCGATCGGTGTGCACTCACCGGCCCACTGGGGGTTCGGATGGTTCGCCGGCATCCGCTTCACCGACTACTTCCTGGGAGGACCGCCTCCGCCCCGGCCGGGTCTGAAGACCGACTACGCCACCTACCTCCGCGCCGAGCCCTCGATGCGGGCCTGGTTCCACGCGTCCGGCGCGATCGCAAGCAAGCTCGCGCCGTTCGTGGCCGTCGCGCTGGCGCCCGCGACCAACGCGCCGGCGTGGGCGGTGCTCGCGGCCGCGGCGTTCGGCGTCCTGCAGATCGTCACCGATGTGCTCTTCTCGACGAAGAGCAGCGACTGGAAGAGGTTCCGTCGCGAACGCGCGGTGGCGAGGTACCTCCGCCGCCCCTGACGCCGCTCCTCGGTATCCTTCCGTGCGACGGACCGGGGAGCCCGGGGATGACCGGGCTGAGAGGTGGGCCGTGGCGCCCACGACCCGCAGAACCTGACCCGGATCATGCCGGCGGAGGGAGGACGATGGCGCTACTCGATCCCCGAGCGCTCCGTGTCTACGTGCTCACCTCGGCGAGGTTCGCAGGCAGGTCGCATCGCGAGATCGCGTTGGCCGCCCTCGAAGGTGGTGCCGGCGCGATCCAGCTTCGCGCTCCCGAGCTCCCCGACGACGAGCTGCTCGCCGTGGCGTCCGAGCTCTCTCGGGCCTGTGCCACCGCCGGCGTCCTGTTCATGATCAACGATCGCCCCGACATCGCCGTGACGGTCAGGGCCGCTGGGGCGCACGTCGGACGCGATGACCATCCATCGGAGGCTCGCCGACTGCTCGGTTCGGACCGCGTCCTGGGGATGAGCGTGGAAGACCCGGCGGAGGCGACCGACGCCGAAGGTCTGCACGCGGACTACCTCGGTGTCACGGTCTGGTCGACGCCGACCAAACCGGAAGCGACGCCGGGTGGGCTCGCCCTCGTCCGAGCCGTCTCGGGGCGGAGCGCCCTTCCGGTGGTGGGTATCGGTGGGATCGGCCCGACGAACGCGCAGCAGGTGATCGGAGCGGGAGCCGTCGGAGTGGCGGTGATCTCGGCCGTCGCCGCCGCTCCCGACCCCATCGAGGCGACACGGGAACTCGTCGGTGTCGTCGACCGCGCGCTGGAGCGACGAGGAGGCTGAAGTGTCCGAACAGGTGACCGGGAAGGCCACCCCCGAGCTCTTCGAGCGGATCATCCTTCGTCGGCTCGGCGCCCCCGACGGGGACGTGCTGACCCCGCCGAAGCACGGTGTCGATGTCGGGGTGGTCCGGGTGGCCGACGGCGTCGCGATGGCACTCACCACCGATCCGGTCTTCGTCGTCCCCGCGTATGGATGGGAGCGAGCGGCCTGGTTCGCGGTGCACATCCTCGCGTCGGATGCCGCAACCTCCGCGCTCCCGCTCCGCTGGATGGCGGTCGATCTCAATCTCCCGCCGGAGCTGGACGACGACGGGCTGACGAGCCTCTGGGACGCGTTCCACCGCGCGTGCGAGGAGCTCGGGATCTCGATCGTCACCGGGCACACCGCGCGCTACGACGGCTGTGCCTGGCCGATGGTCGGCGGCGCGACGTGCATGGCCGTCGGCGCCTCCGACGCATACGTCACCCCGGAGATGGCGCGACCCGGTGACGCGGTCGTCGTGACGAAGGGCGCCGCGATCGAGGCGACGGCCTTGTTCGCCGCGACGTTCCCGGAGCGGCTCGCTCGAGGGGTAGGCGCCGACGTCGTCGAGGCAGCAGATGCGCTGTTCGAGCAGATGTCGGTGGTTCCGGAAGCCGAGATCGCTCGCGACTTCGGGGTCCGTGACGCCGGTGTGACGGCGATGCACGACGCGACCGAGGGTGGGGTGCTCGGCGGGCTCCAGGAGGTCGCCGTCGCGTCGGGCAACGGGATGCGGGTCCGGCTGGACGCGATCCCGGTCCGCCCGGAGGTCCGGGCGGTCTGCGAGTACGTCGGGATGGACCCCTACCACGCGATCAGCGAGGGGACCCTGATCGCGACCGTGGTGCCCGACCGCGCGGACGCCTACCTCCGGGCGCTCGCCGATCGCGGGATCGCGGCCGCGGTCGTCGGCGAGGTCCTGCCCGCGGGGGCGGGAAGGACGCTCGTCCGGGGAGGCGTCGCGGAGCCACTCGAACACCCTGGCCTCGACCCGTTCTGGAGAGCGTTCGGGTCGTGGGCGGCGGAGGCGGCGGCCGGCGCGTGATCCGCGCCGCGCCGATGACGGGCCGGTAGCGTGTGGCGCTCATGGACCTGGTCTGCGTCGGTGACGTGATGCTGGATGTGCACGTCGCCTCGGGCGCGCTCGCGCGCGGCGGCGACGTGCACGGCCGCGTCGCGATCCGTCCGGGCGGGACCTCTGCGAACGCGGCCGTCTGGGCCGTCTGGGCCGGTGCCTCCGCCGCCGTGATCGCGGCCGTCGGGAACGATCTCGGGGGAACGCTCTGCGTCGGAGCCGTCGCGGAGCGCGGCGTGGACGTCGGGGGCGTGGTCCGCCGATCGTCGCCGACGGGCGTGATGGTCATCATGAGCGAGGACGGCGAGCGTTCGATGGTCGCCGATCGAGGCGCGAACGCGGAGCTCGACCCGGCGGACGTCGAGGGGATCGACGCGGGGGCGGTCCTCGTCTCCGGCTACCTGTTCCTGCAGGAACCGGGACACGACGTCGCGGTCGACGCCTTCGAGCGAGTGCGGACCCCGTTGCTTGCGGTCGAGGCGGCGTCGTGGCCGCTCGTGGAGACGTTCGGCGTCGGGCGGTTCTTCGAGGAGACGGCGTCGTGCGACCTCGTGCTCGCGAACGAACGCGAGGCCCGGGTGCTGACGGGCACCGGCGGTGACGACGCTGCGCGCGTTCTCGGTGAGCGGTACCGCTTCGCCGCGGTCAAGCGCGCGGCGAACGGCGCGACGTTGATCGCCCAGGGCCGACTCGTCGCGGCCGACGGCGAGGCCGTCGAGGAGGTCGAGGCGACGGGCGCCGGCGACGCGTTCGACGGGGTCCTGCTCGCCGCGCTGGCGCGCGGGCGATCGCCCGAGGAGGCGCTCGCCCACGCCTGCCATGCGGGGGCGCTCGTCGCGGGGAGCCGGGCGACGTGGCCGGAGGAGACCGGCGCGTGACGTTCCTCGTTTCCGACGAGGTCGGGATGGCCGTCGCCGCCGGGCGTGCCGTCGTCGCGCTGGAGACGAGCGTCATCGGGCAAGGCCTCCCGTATCCGCGGAACCTCGAGTGCGCCGAGCGGATGGAAACGGCGATCCGCGGCACTGGGGCGATCCCCGGGTGGACCGGTGTCGTCGATGGCGCCGTCCGGGTCGGACTCGAGCGCCTCGAGCTCGAACGGTTCGCGGAGCCCGGGGCGGCCGTGAAGGTTGCCCGGCGCGATGTTCCCGTCGTCGTGGTGTCGGGATCGCTGGGCGCGACGACGGTGAGTGCCATGGTCTGGGCGGCGCGCCGAGCGGGGATCGGGGTGGCCGCGACCGGTGGGATCGGCGGCGTCCACCCGGGCCGGCGACCGGACGTCTCCGCCGATCTGCTCGAGCTCGGCCGCACGCCCATCGTGCTCATCGCGAGCGGCCCGAAGTCGATCGTCGACCCCGTAGGGACCGCCGAGAAGCTCGAGGAGCTCGGCGTTGCCCTCGTCGGCTACGGCGTCGACCGGTTGCCGTTCTTCCTGGCGCGGGAGGCGCCCGTCGTGCTCGAGCACCGGGTCGAGACGCCCGACGGAGCCGCGGCGATCGCCCACGCCCACCGCGCGCTCGGCGGCGATGGGGCGATCGTGCTCTGCAACCCGATCGCGTCCGAGCACGCGTTGGATCGCGATGAGCTGATCGCCGCGACCGAGCGGGCCGAGGCTCGGCTGACCGGGGCGGGTGTGACGGGCAAGGCGGTCACGCCGTTCCTGCTCCGCGCGCTCGCTGAGGAGACCGGTGGCCGCTCGCTCGATGCGAACCTGGTCCTGCTCGAGGAGAACGCTCGCCTGGCTGCCGAGGTCGCGGTGGCGCTCAGCGCAACCACGTCTGGACGATGACCTTCGAGAAGCTCCACCCGTAGCGGAGGCTGGTGGGCTTCTTGGACTCTCCGCCCGCGCGCGCGACGATCGTGACGGGGACCTCGACCACGCGCGCGCGATGCCGGAGCGCTTCGATCAGGATCTCGCTCGTCCAGAACTGGTCCTCCTCCAACACGAACCGCTGGAGGAGCTCGGCGCGAGCGGCCCGGTAGCCGCTGGAAGGGTCGGTGATCCTCCGACCGGTCAGGACCGTCACGATGCGGGCGAAGAGGTGGACCCCGAGGTGGCGGAGCAGGCTCTCGCGTTCGAAGTCACCGAGGATCCGAGATCCGTTCACGTAGTCGGCGCTCCCGTCGATGATCGGCCCGATCATCACGGGTAGCTCTGACGGGAGGTGCTGTCCGTCCGCGTCCATCGTCACGACGATCTCGGCTCTGAGTTGCAGCGCGATCTCGTACCCGACGCGCAGGGCGAGCCCGCCGCCTCGGCGGATCGGGAGCTCGGTCACGAGCGCGCCCGCTGCGCGGGCACGGCGAGCCGTGGCATCGTCGCTCCCGTCGCTCACCACGACGGGGATAACCTGCAGGCCCTCGAGCTCTCGCGGGATCCCCCGCACGACGTCACCGACGTTCTCCTGCTCGTTGTACGCCGGGGAGATCACGACGATGCGTCTGCCTTCGGGGAGAGCCGCTGCCCGGTCCCAGTCGAAACGCTCCCGCCCCAGCGCCTCGATCAACAGCCGCAACCCCCGATCGTTCGTATCGGATCCCGATTGCAGACCCAGTACCAGGAAGAACAAGACGAGCACGCCCACGATGAGCACGAAGATCACGCGCCGCTCGGCGCCCGGTTGAACGTCGAACCAGCCGAACACAGGATCGAAGGCCGACGGACGGAGGGACAGTACGACGAGCGCCGTCCCCAGCAGCGTCACGACGATCAGGCTGAAGCGGCTGATCCGGCGCCGGTCGTACGCGCGAACGGCCGCGAGGAACAAGCCGATCCCCGCGACCAACCCCAGGATCCGAACGGCCGTCACGGGCGCCTCACCTCGGGCGGACCGGGCGCCACCGATCCGTCGGAAGGATGTGGTCGACGATCACACGGTCCTTGAACCGTTCGATCGTCGAGAACATCGATCCGATGAGCGTCTCGTCCAGCAGGTGCGGTCGCAGACCGAGGTCGAGCAGCTTGGTGTGCGCGGCGTTGTAGTAGTGGAGTTCGGCTTAGACGCGAGGGTTGTCGATCGGGTGGACCGTCACGTCCATGCCGATCTCGGCACCTGCCTTCTCGACCAGCTCGGCCAGCTGCAGCACCGAGTATTGCTGCGTGAACTGGTTGAAGACCCGATACTCGCCCGCCTGCGCCGGGTTCGTGACCGCGAGCTCGACGCACCGGAGCGTGTCCTCGATGTTGAGGTACCCGCGCGTTTGCCCACCCGCTCCGTACACGGTCAGCGGGTGTCCGATCACGGCCTGCAGGCAGAACCGGTTGAGCGCGGTCCCGAAGACGTCGTCGTAGTCGAACCGCGTGAGCAGCCGGTCGTCCACGGCCGTCTCCTCCGTACGCATGCCGTAGACGACGCCTTGGTTGAGGTCGGTCGCCCGCAAACCCCAGACGCGACATGCGAAATGGATGTTGTGCGAATCGTGCACCTTCGAGAGGTGGTAGATCGATCCTGGCAGCTTGGGGAACGGAAGGTAGTCCGACCTGCCGTTGTGACGGACCTCGATGAACCCCTCCTCGATGTCGATGTTCGGTGTCCCGTACTCGCCCATCGTGCCGAGTTTCACGAGATGAGCCTCCGGGGCGAGGTCGCGGATCGCGTAGAGCACATGGAGGGTTCCGACGACGTTGTTCGACTGCGTGAAGACCGCATGCTCGCGGTCCTTCATCGAGTAGGGGGCGCTCGGCATCTCGCCGTAATGCACGATGGCCTCCGGCCCGAATCGTTCGAACACCCGCACCACGACGTCCCAGTCCGTCAGGTCACCCAACGTGACGCCGATCGCTCGACCCGTGAGCTCGTGCCATGCGGCGACGCGTTCGGGGAGCCGGCGGATCGGCGTCAACGAATCGGTTCCGGCCTGCTCGTGCGCCAGGCGACGGAACTCGTTGTCGACGACGTGGACCTCGTGGCCTCGAGCGGAGAACCGCATGGCGGTCGGCCAGCCGAGGTAACCGTCGCCGCCCAGGATCAAGATGCGCATCGACGACCCTTCGGGAAGGTTGGGTTCGGGGGGTCATCGTACCCGTCGACCCTGGGGGAACGCCGAAGCTACGCGTCGAGCTCCTCGAGCGCCTCCAGGACCCGATCGACCTCGTTCGACGTGTGGTAGTGGCAGAAGCCGATCCGGACCGCGCCGCCCGTCTCCTGAAGACCGAGCCGCTCCATCAGCGTGATCGCGTAGTAATGGCCGTCCCACACGAAGATCCCGCGGCGGGC
>DASWDB010000116.1:0-10528 GCA_036395715.1 Actinomycetota bacterium
GCGCAACGTCGCCGACGGAGCCGGGGAGCTGCTCGCCCTCGTTGACGACCTTCCGCACGCCTCCGAGCACGCGGCCGAGATCCGCCGGCTCGAGCACGAAGGCGACACACTCACGCACCGCATCATCGCGACCCTGAACACGACCTTCGTGGTGCCGATCGATCGTCACGATATCTACCGGTTGGCTACGGCGCTGGATGACGTGCTCGACTATCAGCAAGGTGTCGCGGACCTGATCGAGCTGCTTCCCATCGATGAGCCGTTCCCCTGGTTCCGCAAGCAGGTGGAGACGCTTGCGCGGACGTGCGGAGCCATGGTCGGTGCGGTCGGGCACCTCCAGCAGATCCGAAGGGTGCCCTCGGACGTCTCGGTGATCAAACGGGAAGAGCGCGAGGGGGACTGGATCAACCGGCGCGCGGTGGCCGACCTCTACTCGGGTGACTACCGGGCGTTGGAGGTCTTGATGTGGAAGGACCTGCTGGCCCAGGTCGAGGCCGCGATCGACCGCTGCGAAGACGTCGCCAACCAGATCGAGTCGGTGGTGGCCAAGTTCGCATGACGATCACCATCGCGCTGATCGTCCTGGTCGCGCTGTCGTTCGACTTCTTCAACGGTTTCCACGATGCCGCGAACTCGATCGCCACGGTCGTTTCGACGCGCGTCCTGACGCCGAGGCAAGCCGTGGCGTGGGCGGCGTTCTTCAACTTCGCGGCGTTCCTCATCTTCGGTACCAAGGTGGCGGACACGATCTCCAACGTCGTCCACCCGGGAACGCTCACGAACGCCGGGATCTTCGCCGCGCTTGTGGGCGCGATCCTTTGGGACATCGTGACGTGGATCTTGGGTCTGCCGACCAGCTCATCCCACGCGCTGGTCGGTGGTCTGGCGGGCGCCGCCGTCGCGACCGCGGGTTGGGGAACGCTCGTCGCATCGGAGTACCAGAAGATCTTCGTGTTCATCGTGCTGTCGCCGATCGTCGGGATCCTCCTCGCGTTCACGTTCATGACCGCGGTTTACTGGTTGTTCCACCGCTATCGGAAGGTGGAGAAGCTCAACCGGGGGTTCCGACGTGGCCAGCTGTTCTCGGCCGCTGCATTCAGCCTCGGACACGGAGGGAACGATGCGCAGAAGACGATGGGGGTGATCCTGGCACTGTTGATCGCGAACGGCCTGCTGGCCAAAGGATCCGATGTCCCGCTCTGGGTCGTGCTCTCCGCGCACGCGGCGATCGCGCTCGGAACGCTCCTCGGCGGGTGGCGGATCGTCCACACGATGGGTTCGAAGATCACGAAGCTCCAGCCGGTCGGCGGCATGTGCGCGGAGTCTGCCGCTGCGAGCGCGATCTGGGGCGTGACGTTGGCGGGGATCCCGGTATCCACGACCCATACGATCGCGGGAGCGATCGTCGGCGTGGGCACCACGCAACGCCTGTCGGCGGTTCGTTGGGGAGTCGCCGGGCGTGTTGTCTGGGCGTGGGTCCTCACGATCCCCGGCGCCTTCGTCATGGCGTGGCTCGCCTACCTGCCGTTCAGGGGGCTGGTGCGATGAGGCTTTCCCGGCGAACCTGGTTCTTCCTGGCCATGTCGGCCGCATGCCTGCTGCTGCTGGCACCCACGCCCGAGAAGTATCGGTGGGTCAACCTGTCCATGGCTGCACTTTCCCTCATGTGGTTCGTCTTGCTCGCGGCGGAGGAGATCCTTGCGCGACGCGGCGAGAACCGACCTCGCGCCGGAAGGAGTCACCCATGAGACTCAAGATCTCACAGCGCACGGACGCGTTCTTCGAGCTGTTCTCGAAGAGCGCGGTGAACATCCGCGAAGCCGTGACTCTGCTTCGTGACCTGGTGGATGACTACCGGGACGTCGAGCTGAAGGCGCGGCGGATCCAGGAGCGGGAGCACGACGGGGACGAGATCACCCACGACGTGATCCGGCGTTTGAACACGACCTTCATCACGCCCATGGACCGCGAGGACATCTACACCCTGGCAACGGCGCTCGATGACGTCCTGGATGCCGTGGAGGAAGCGGCAGACATCTTCGTGCTGCACAACATCGTCGAGCCCAAACCGTGGATGATCCAACAGGTCGAGGTGCTCCTTCATGCGGCCGAGCAGACCGAGCAGGCCCTCGCGGCTCTCCCGTCGCTCGACCGAACCCGGTTGGAGCCCTACTGGATCGAGATCAACCGCCTCGAGAATGAGGGCGACCGGATCTTCCGGCGCGCGGTTGCGGAGATGTTTTCCGGCGACTACAAGGCGATGGATGTGCTCAAGTGGAAGGAGGTCACCGAGACGCTCGAGGAGGCGCTCGACGGCCTCGAGAACGTCGCGAACGTCGTCGAGACCGTCGTGCTCAAGTACGCCTGATATCGCGTCCACGTCGGAAGAGCGGAACGTTTCCGAGCCCCTTGCCGGGTAGCATCGGTGTCCTGATGGAACCCCTTCCCGCACCCGCCGATGATCCCGCCAACCAGTACCTCAACCGCGAGCTTTCGTGGTTGGACTTCAACGAGCGTGTCCTGACGCTCGCCGAAGATCCGGAGCGTCCGATCCTCGCGAGGTTGAAGTTCATCGCGATCTGCTCGCAGAGCCTCGACGAGTTCTTCCAGATCCGCGTCTCCGGGTTGCTCGATCAGGTGGAGGCGGGGGTCACTGCCACGACGCCGGACGGGATGCGTCCCGAGGAGCAGCTCGCCGAGATCCGGGTCCGGGTGCTTGCGACCACCGCCCGGATCGACCGTCTGTTCGCCGACGAGATCCGGCCGGCCCTCGAGAAGGAAGGGATCCGCCTGGTGGACACCGAGGACCTCACTGACGAGGATCGCGCCTGGTCGGCGAACTCGTTCGCCGAACGCATCTTCCCGGTCCTCACACCGCTCGCGGTCGACCCGGCGCACCCGTTCCCCTACATCTCGAACCTCTCGCTGAATCTCGCCGTGTTGGTGCGCGACCCCGTCACGGGGGTTCGCCGGTTCGCGCGGCTCAAGATGCCGCCGTTGCTCCCTCGCTTCCTCCCGCTTCCCGACGGCGAGCGCTTCGTGCCGATCGAGCAGGTGGTCGCTACGCATCTCGACCGGTTGTTTCCGGGGATGGAGATCGTGACCCACCACGTCTTCCGCGTGACCCGCGACGCAGATCTGGACGTCGAGGAGGACGAGGCGGAGGATCTGCTCGCGGCGGTCGAGCTGGTGTTGTCTCGACGACGCCGCGGGGCGATGTCCGTGCGCCTCGAGATCGAACGGTCGATGACCGCCGAGGTTCGGTCGCTCTTGATGCGCGAGCTCGAGTTGAACCTGGATCAGATCTACGAGACCGACGGGCTGCTCGACCTGGGCGCCCTCTGGGGACTGGTGGCGCTCGACCGTCCCGAGCTGAAGGAGCCGCCGTGGACGCCGGTAACTCCCTCCCGGTTGATGTCCGAGGATGGGCCGCCGGATGTGTTCCGGGTCCTCCGCGACGGCGGCGACATCCTGGTGCATCACCCGTATGACTCGTTCTCGTCCTCGGTCGAGGCCTTCGTGGAGGAAGCCGCTCGCGACCCGGACGTGCTGGCGATCAAGCAGACGCTGTACCGCACCTCGGCGGACACCCCCATCGTCCGAGCGCTGATCCGCGCTGCCGAGACGGGGAAGCAGGTCGTCGCGCTCGTCGAGCTCCAAGCCCGGTTCGACGAGCAGGCGAACATCACGTGGGCGAGGACCCTCGAGCAGGCGGGCGTTCACGTCGTGTACGGCGTGGTCGGGTTGAAGACCCACGCGAAGGTGTGTCTGGTCGTTCGGCGCGAGGGGACGGGCACCCGACGTTACGCGCACCTCGGCACCGGCAACTACAACTCGGACACGGCCCGCACCTACGAGGATCTCGGTCTGCTGACGGCCGACCAGCAGCTCGGCAACGACGTGGCGGATCTGTTCAACCTCCTGACCGGATACAGTCGCCAACGGGGCTACGGGCGGTTGCTCGTCGCCCCGATCGCGCTGCGCTCGCGGATCATCGAGATGATCCGCCAACAGATGGTCGCCGGTGAAGAGGGTCGGATCGCCCTGAAGCTCAATTCGCTCGTCGACCCGCAGACGATCGACGCGCTGTACGAGGCGTCGTCGGCCGGTGTTCGGATCGACCTCGCGGTACGCGGGATCTGCTGCCTTCGGCCGGAGGTACCCGGGTTGTCGGAGACGATCCGGGTGCGTTCGGTCGTCGGTCGGTTCCTCGAACACTCCCGGATCTACCGGTTCGGGGATCCGGCGCGCGAGGCCCGGTACTACATCAGTTCCGCAGACCTGATGCCGCGCAACCTGGATCGTAGGGTGGAGGCGGCCGTGCCCGTCGACGATCCGGCGCTGCGTGCCCGGTTGGACGAGATCATCGAGGTCACCTTCGCGGACGACGTGTTGTCCTGGGAGCTTCATGCCGACGGCAGCTGGTCCAAGGTGAGGACCGAGCGGGGCGTCGACGTCCAGGAGACGATGATGACGCTCGCGACCGCGAGGGCCCGAGAACGTCGATGACGATGCGCGTCGCGAGACCGGGGGCTCCGTCGCATCTCAGGGTGGTGGGCGACCCCACAACGATCGTCATCGCGGCGTTGGTCACCGCGGTCGAGCGGCTGATGCTGCACGATGCGGAGATCCGTCGCGGGACCGACGACCCGGAGGCGATCCACGACGCCCGCGTGGCGGTCCGGCAGTTCCGCTCGCACGCCGCCTCCCTTTCCTCCGTGCTCGACGTCGACGCGATCGCGCCTCCCGTCGAGCAGCTCGGCACGTTCGCGCGAGCGCTCGGTGCGGTCCGCGACCTCGATGTCTTCCTCGAGGACCTCGCGGCGGAGAGCGCGGACGTGCCGGAGGCGATCCGCGCGGAGGCCGCGCGGATCGCCTCGACGGTCGCCGACGAACGGGCGATCGCGCTCGGCAGGCTCCGGCGCTCCATGGATTCGCAGGAGCATGCGCAGCTGCTGATGACGTTGATGTCGATCGCCGTGGATCCTCCGCTGCGACGACCGGTGCAGGCTCCCGATCCGTCCGTGGTGATGTCCTCGGTCTGGAAGGCGCTCGCACGACGGGCCGGAGCAGCCAGCCGTTCCTCACCGGATCCCGTCCTGCACGCCCTGCGGATCCGCGCCAAGCGGGTGCGTTACGCGGCAGAGGCGCTCGCGCCGTTCGTCGGCGACCGCGCCTCGAACTTCGCGACGTCGGCGGCGCGCCTGCAAGACGTGCTCGGCCGGCACCAAGACTCCGTGGTCGCGATCGACAAGCTCTCCGCCGTGGCTGCGACCGACCCCACCCTCGCATTCCCCGCGGGCTGGATCGGTGCCGGCCGCGAACGGGTGCGGGCCGAGACCCGCGATACGTGGCCGGATGCCTGGCGATCGCTCGCGAAGAAGAAGCGGCGGTTCTGGTGAGCGCCGACGTCATCCGTGCGGCGGGTGGCGTGATCTTCCGGCGACGGGCCGGCATCCTCGAGACCCTGATCGTTCATCGCCCTCGGTACGACGACCTCACGCTGCCGAAGGGGAAGGCGCACGACGGAGAGTCGATGGAGGCGACCGCCTTACGCGAGATCCGCGAGGAGACGGGGGTGACGGGCGAGCTCGGACCCGAGCTGCAGAGCGTCAGGTACACCGATCCGCTCGGCCGTCCGAAGACGGTGCGCTACTGGCTGGTCAAGGCCGACGGGGTCGAGGACTTCCAGCCCGATCACGAGGTCGATGCGCTCGCGTGGGTCGCGGTGGGGGAGGCTCCGGCCACCCTCACGAACCAACGCGACCGAGAGGTGCTTGCCGAAGCGGCGCGGCTGGCCGAGCCCCTGTACCTGATGCGCCACGCGAAGGCCGGCTCGCGCGCGCAGTGGCGGGGAAACGATCGTGACCGGCCGCTGTCCGTGAAGGGCGAGCGACAGGCGAACGGGCTCGTGGCGGCGTTCCGTGGCCGGCCGATCGACCGGATCCTCTCGAGTCCTGCGGTTCGGTGTGTCCAGACGGTCGAGCCGCTGGCCCGGGATCGGGGCCTCCCGGTCGAGATGGTCCCCTGGCTCTTCGAAGGGACCGACGGGTCGACGCTCCTGGAGACGATCCGCTCGCTCCCCGGCCCTGCCGTCCTCTGCACACACGGCGATGCGATCCCGAAGATCGTGCTTCCGCTCGTCGAGGATGCGGTGCCGGTCGAGGGGCCGATGGTCTGGAAGAAGGGATCCACCTGGGTGCTGGATCGCGACCTGGGCTTCCCGTCACGGCTTCGCTACGAGCCGCCGCCGCGCGACCGCGCCGGATAGGCTCCCGGGGTGCGGGTCGCGGTCTTCGATCTTGGCAGCACGTCGTTCCAGCTCCTCGTCGGCGACGTCGAGGCCGACGGCGGGCTGACCCCTGTGTTGCGGGACCGCGTCGTGTTGAACCTCGGGGCCGAAGTCGCGGCGACGGGCAGCGTGCCACCCGGCGCGCTGGATCGCGCTTCCCAGGTCGTCCGTCGCTTCCGCGACCTCGTGGATCGGGCGGCCGTGGACGAGGTGATCCCGGTGGCGACCGCGGCGTTCCGCGAGGCTGCCAACCGGCCGGAGCTCGCGTCCACGATCGAGGCTGCGATCGGCACACCCCTGCGGATCCTGTCCGGGGATCTGGAGGCGCGCGCCACCGTCGCGGGCATCCGTGCCAGCGTCATGATCGGCTCCGACCCCTGGATCGCGATCGACCTGGGCGGTGGGAGCCTCGAGGTGGCGCTCGTCGAGGACGGCCGTGTCCGATGGACCGAGACGTTCCCGCTCGGGGCCGCATGGATCACGACCACGATCGTGCGGACGGACCCGATGTCCAGGGGCGGCCGACGTGCGATCAAGACCGAGGTCAAGGAGCTACTGGCTCCGGCGCGTGAGCGTTCCGGCGCTCTCGAGGGCACGCTCTGCATCGCCGCCGGGGGGACGGCGGGAGCGCTCGCCCGGCTGCTGGCCGCCGAGCGGTGGCCCTCGCCGCCGGCCTCGCTGAACCAGTTCGAGCTTCGGCTCGATGCGCTCGATGACCTGGCGCGCGAGCTGGCCGATCTCGACCAGTCCGAGCGCCTGGCCCTTCCCGGGATCGACGAGCGACGTGCCGAGCTGCTGCCGGCCGGCGCGGTGGTGCTCGCCACGGCGCTTGGCGTCTTCGGCGCGGAACGCGCCGTGCACTCCGAGTGGGGGCTCCGGGAGGGCGTGATCCTGGAGGAGATCGGCGCCCCCGCCCCGGCCTCCCCGGGTGACGTCCGCGAGGCGGCCGTCGCTCGGCTCGCGCGGCGCTGGGGACCTGAGGAGGATCATCAGGGCACGGTGCGCGCCCACGCCCTCGACCTGTTCGACGAGACGAAGGAGCTGCACCGCCTGGGAGAGCACGAGCGCGAGCTGTTGGCGTACGCCGCTCGCCTGCACGACATCGGTGTCCGGATCTCACCCGACAAGAGCCATCGTCACGGTGCCTACCTCGTCGAGCACGGCGGGCTCCGCGGGTTCTCGCCACAGGAGGTGGCAATGATGGCATCGATGATCAGGTTCCACCGTGGCGCCGGGTGGCCGAAGCCGTCCTACGGTCCGTTCGCGGGTCTCGATCAGGAGGAACGCGCCGCCTGTCAGGTGCTCACCGGGATCCTGCGGATCGCCCATGGCCTCGGCCGGGCGGACGAGTCCGACGTGGTCGAGATCGGCGCGAAGATCCGGCGCGGCGAGCTCCGGATCTTGGTGTCCGGCTCGGCGAACCCGGAAGGAGCCGTCGCGGAGGCCGAGGAACGCGCCGGCGTGCTGGAGCGGGCGATCGGACGCAGGATCCGATTCGAGATCGTCCCCCAAGGGACCCCCGTCACCCGCCCGGCGTAGGCCCCTTGGTCGAGGCGAGGTACCCGACCGGAACGAACCCCCGCCGTTCGTAGAACCGGATCACGTCGGTCGATCCGGGGTCGGCCAGGAGGTACGGCCCGCGCGCGCCGGCTCGCCGGGTCTCCTCCGTGATCCGGGTGACGATCGCGCCGGCGTACCCTCGTCCGCGCGCGGCCGGATCGGTGGCGACGTTGTCGACGTACCCGTTCCCGGCGAGCACCAGCAGCGTGCCGAGGGAGACCGGCCGGCCCTCGTCGTCCCGCACGGCGAACCAGCGTTTGCCGGCGGCGGCGAGCACCGTTCGTTCGAGCGTCACGAGCTGATCGACGGCCGCCGCCGGCTCGATCGCGAACACGTCGCGCATCGAGCCGGCGGCGGCACTCCACAACTCGTCGCCGGGGGCGACCTCTTCGACCGCGAGGCTCCCGACGTTGGCGGGACGACCTTCGAGGACCATCGCGAGGTCCCAGGAGATCCGGTGTCCGCGGGAGGAGAGCTCCGCGAGCAGCTGGCCGTGCGCCTCGTGGTGGAACGAGACGACGTGCTCCACGCCGATGCCGGCGCGCGCGAGGGCCGGGAGCAGATCGGACTCGACCTCGGCGACGGAGACCTCCGTCGCCACGTCGATGCGGGCGTAGTTCGTGTCCCAGACATCGGGGAACCGAGGGTCGGTCACGACCGCGCCCCACGTCGTCGGCAGGACGTTCGCGACCAGATCGTCCAGCGTGATCCAGAACCGGTGGAGCTGCTCGGGCAGCGGCACGATGCGCGAGGCTATCGCGGGAGGCTGGGGTACGCTCGCCGCCATGATCCGGGCGCACGCGTTCCGAGACGGCATCCCGCTCGAGGGCGAGCTGCTGCTCGGTGACGCGGAACGGATGCTCGAAGACGAGCACGTCTTCGTCTGGATCGACGCCGAACAACCGGACGGCGAGGAGATCGACGCGCTCGGAGCCATCTTCGGGCTCCATCCGGTGACGATCGAAGACGCGCATCACCTGCACCAACGGCCGAAGGTCGAGCTCTTCGAGGGATACGCCTTCGTGGTGGTGCACCCGCTGAAGCTGGGGGCGGAGGGAGCCGCGGAGGAGCTGATCGACCAGGAGCTCCATGTGTTCGTCGGTCGCGGCTACCTCGCGACGCTCCGCCACGGGTCCGACCCCTTCCCGCTCGATGTCGTCAAGCGTCGCTGGCGGGCGCAGCCGGAGTTGGTGGCGCACGAGGGCGGCGGCTTCGCCGTGTACGTGCTGATCGACGAGGTCGTCGACGGCTACCTCTCGATCATCGAAGCCTTCGAGGACCGCGCCGACGATCTGGAGGACGACGTCTTCAGCGAGGGAGCCGCCGAGGACAGCGGGATCGCACTGCAGGAGCGGATCTTCCTGTTGAAGCGCGAGGTCGTTCGGCTCCGTCGCTACGCGGCGCCCTTGCGCCAGGCGCTCGACCTGATCCAGGAGGAGCCGAAGTTGGCCGGATCTTCGCTCGCTCCCTACTACCGTGACGTGACCGAGCACGTGATCCGCGTGACCGAGCTGGCCGACAACATCCGAGACCTCCTCACGTCGCTCCTCGAGGTGCGGGTGAGCCAGGTCGCGAACCGTTCGAACGAGATCATGAAGAAGCTGTCCGCATGGGCGGGGATCATCCTCGTCCCGACCTTGATCGCCGGCATCTACGGGATGAACTTCGAAGGGATGCCCGAGTTGCGCTGGTCCCTCGGGTACCCGGCGGCCCTCGGGACGATGCTGCTTTCCGGCGGGGTCCTGTACCGGATGTTCAAGCGTCGGGGATGGCTGTAGACCGTGTGTCGCGCCGTGAAGGTGCTCTGCGTGGCGACCGACGAGGATGCCCTGGTTCGACTGCGACGAGCGTCGGTCGGGGCGGAGTGGGAGCTGGTTCCGGGAGCGATCGATCTCCGGGGAGCGTTGGATCAGCTGGACGTCGAGCGACCGCACGCGCTCGTCGCGTTCGGTCCGTTCGCCGAGCTCGTGGCCCTCGCGGCGGAGCGCTTCCCGGGGATGCGGATCATCACGGACCGGGAGTCACCCGGGGCGAGCGCTGTCGCGACGTCCCTGGAGGACGTCCGGGGCCTGCTTGCGCAGCAACCCCGCCCGGGTGGTCCCGTCCGCTGACCGGATCTAGCTCCAGGGGGCCCACCCGTACCGGCGAACCATCTTCATCGTCACCATGATGTTGGCGCGGGCGTTGAAGGCCGACCAGCCCTTGAAGCCGTAGTCGTACGCACGACCCGGCCAGTACCTGCACAGGTGCTGGTAGATCCCCTTGGCGCAGCTCCATGCGTTGTAGGCATGGGGATGGAACTCCGACTCCCGATGGGCGATCGTCACCGCCCTGTCGGGGTTGACTCCGTAGTGGCGCGCCGCGCACCGGATCAACCTCTTCACCTGCAAGGTCCCGTCCTGCCATCGGATGGGGCAGATCTTGCGGGGTGTGAACGTGTAGCTGTCGGAAGGGTCTCCCGCCATCGCCGAAGCGTGCGCTCCGGAGGAAGCGATGAGGAGTGCGGTCAGGATCAGCGCCGTCGTGGATACGCGGCGCGGCCGGATCGCGTTCGTCATGGGCATCTTCACCCCCGCGGTGGGCGGAGCTGGCAGCTGCGCCCGCATGAACCGGCCCGGCGAACCGTTCGCCGCTCTCTCCGGCCGACCCGCGGTAGGTCGTGGGTGTCCGCATCAC
>DASWDB010000117.1:0-15216 GCA_036395715.1 Actinomycetota bacterium
GATCCTGCGGCAAGGAGCGTTCCCCGCGAACAGTAGCGTGGACGACCAGCGGCGCCTGCTGCGCGAGTTGTTGTCGGCACAGCCGCTGCCCGCCGATGTGACCGTAGCCGAAGCCGCGCTCGGGGGCGTCCGAACGGCCGAGATCACGGTCGATGGGATCGAACCCCGACATGTCGTCATGTACTTCCACGGTGGCGTGTACGTGCTGGGGGACGCCTTCCTCGCCGCCGACCTGGCCTCGCAGGTCGGTCGGCGTACCAGCGCCAAGGTCATCTCGCTCGATTACCGGCTCGCGCCCGAGCATCCGTATCCGGCCGCGGTCGACGATGCGCTGACGGCCTACGAAGCGCTCCTGCGCGGCGGTACGGACCCGTCGGACATCGCCTTCGCGGGGGAATCCGCCGGTGGCGGGCTCGCCATCGCGACGCTCGTCAATGCTCGCGACAACGGTCTTCCGCTGCCTGCCGCCGCCCTCGTCATGTCACCGTATGTCGACCTCACGTTGGCGGGAGCCACGATGGAAACGAAGCGCGAGGCCGACCCGCTGCTCAGCCCAGAGGCACTGCGCGCCCGGGTCACCGACTACACGGCAGGCCAAGCTGCCAGCCTCGGTCTGATCAGCCCCATCTTCGCCGAGCTGTCCGGCCTGCCGCCGCTGATCATCCAGGCGGGATCGCACGAGGTCCTCCTCGATGACGCGATCCGCCTCGCCGGTGTGGCCGCCAGCGCCGACGTCGAGGTCACCCTCGACATCACTCCGGGGGTGCCCCACGTCTTCCAGGCGTATCACCCGATCCTCGAGGAAGCGGTCGAGGCGCTGGACAGAGCCGGACAGTTCCTGTCGGCGCATCTGCCAGGATCACTGGCGTTGGGCCGGATCGCGTGAGTGAGAAGCGTCGCTCGGTTCACCTGAACGACAGGGGTTCGACATGAGCGATCGGAACGCGAACACCATCGAGGAGTTCCGAGCGAACGAGGGCAGGGTCGGCGGGACGTTCGAAGGCGCCCCGCTGGTCCTCGTCCATCACCGCGGCCGGAAGAGCCGGCAAGAGTACGTCACCCCGGTGATGTATCTGCCGGACGACGCCGATCCGAACGTCATCTACGTGTTCGCAACTCGAGGTGGAGCGCCCGTCAACCCGGACTGGTATTACAACCTGACCGCCGACGGTGCAGGCAGTGTCGAACGGGGAACGGGGACGTACAACGTGACCGTCCGCGATGTGATCGGCGATGAACACGATCGCATCTACGCAGAGCAGGCCCGGCGCTACCCGGGTTTCGCCGAGTACGAGCGCCAAACCGAAGGTCTCCGGACCATCCCTGTGCTCGAACTTCGTCGCGCGTAGGCCAGTGATGGAATCGATCCGACTCGACCTCGGTTATGGCTCGTATGTCCACCCTTGATACGGCCCGGGCACTCGTCGCGGAACCAGAAGCGCGCGAGTTCCTGCGGCAGGCCGACCCGGTCCTTGCGCGACTGATCGATGCGCGCCCGGACTTCCGTCCGCGCGCGTGGATGGACGAGCTTCCTCCGCTCGACGCATTCGCGACACTGATCTTCCAGGTCGCCGGGCAACAGCTCTCCGTGCGAGCGACCCGGACGATCCTCTCGCGTCTCGAGTCCCACTTCGGAGAACGTCTTCCGTCGGCCGCAGAGCTCCTCGCGGCGGATCCACAGGTCCTTCGGGAGAGCGGGCTCTCGCTCCGCAAGGGGGCTACGCTCCGCGCGCTCGCCGAGCGCTTCGCCGACGGACGACTGAGCGATGAGGCCTTCGCGCGCATGACCGATGATGAGGTCGAGACGACCTTGACGGCGGTCCCCGGCATCGGGCCGTGGACGGCGCACGGTTTCCTGCTCGTCGCGCTCGATCGGCCCGATGTCTTTCTCCCGGGAGACATCGCCCTCCGCCGCGCGATCCAGCGAGCCTACGGGTTCGACCACGTGCCGTCTGGAGAGGAGCTGATCCAGATCGCCGATCGCTGGCGACCGTACCGGAGCCTCGCGGTGAGCTACCTGTTCGCATCCGAGTACGACGGTGAACCGTGATGGAGCCGCAGGAGCCGGATGTCGTCGGGATCGTCGGCGCGGGACGCCTGGGACAGGCGATGGCTCGGCTTCCCGATAGCGACGGGTCTAGCGGTCTGGCTAAAGCGCACGGGTGGCGCCGACATCACGCTCCACCTATAGCGTGCCGGGCGGGCTCGCTCGATCGCGGTGAAACCGCTTGGCTCGGCCAGGTACCGCTAGGGAGACTGGTTTGGGAAGCGAGATATTCTTTGGGGAGTCCCAGGGGTGCCAGTTGGCACGCTCTCCCCGATCGTCAGTCGCTTCACGACGCCGGGTTTTGTCTGCCGCCCAACCAAGGTGAAGAAAAGCCCCCGGAACCAAGCTAGGGAGGGAGACGTGAGCGTCGTCGCGCGATTCCGGCAGTGCTCTGACCTGCGGATTTCGAAGAGTCGCAGGTCAGAGCGGGTTGACCGCCCTGCACGCCTGACTACAGTCGTACCAGCGAGCCATCGACATAGGGGGCCTGGTGATGGACATGGCTGCTGAGACACGGACGATCGTCCTCGTTCACGGCGCCTGGGCTGACGCGACGGGCTTCGATGCGGAGATCCGCGCCTTGCGGGGCCGCGGGCACACCGCGATTGGGTTCGGCAACCCGCTTCGCGATCTCGATGGCGACGCCGCCTACCTAGCCGAGTTCCTCCGCACCCTTAGCGGTCCGATCGTGCTCGTCGGCCACTCCTACGGCGGCAATGTCATCTCCACCGCCGCCATCGGCAATGATCAGATTCGGGCGCTTGTCTATTTCAACGGTTGGATGTGCGACGTGGGCGAAAGCCAGCAGCAGCTACTCGAGAAGTTCGAAGGCAGCCTTGTGGGGCCTTCGATCAGGCCCGTTCCGTTCACCAACCCGGACGGCAGCGAGGGCACCGACCTCTACCTCGCCCCCGAGGCGTTCCGCGAGGCTTTCGCCGCTGATGTCGATCCTGAGACGGCCGCGGTGATGGCGGCGGCGCAGCGGCCATATGCGGCCGCCGCGTTCGCAGCAACACCGTCGGCTCCGCCAGCGTGGAACACACTGCCGTGCTGGTACTTGCTCGGTACCGAGGACAAGGCGATCCCGCCGGAGCTCCAGCGCTACATGGCCGAGCGCGCCGACGCGACGATCGTGGAGGTGCCGGCTTCGCACGTTTCGTTCGTGTCGCAGCCCCAGGCTGCGACCCAGCTCATCCTGCAGGCGGTCGAGGCGACCGCCGGAGCCGGCTAACTCGCCAGTCGCCCGCTGTGTGGGCACCGGGCTTCTCAGGCGGAACCAGAGGCCCAACCTGCACATGAGACGAAACGCCGCACCGGCGGCCTAGTGTGCCCTGGGCGTCGGCGCGTCAAGCTTGGTTCGTACGTTGTCGGTTCGTCGGACGGTGGTGGGCGGGGGAGTGCGCGAGTTCACCGGATAGTGGACAGATGTGTCGGAGCATCGTGGACACCGACGACGGGGGTCTGCGATGGATCTGGCTCGCTACGTGGTGGATGCCGTGGTGCTCGAGGGCCGTAGCTACCGGGAGGTCGCTGCGGCCCACGGGGTCTCCAAGAGCTACGTCGGGAAGCTCGTCGGGCGGTTCCACCAGGGTGGCTACGGCGCGATCGAGCCTCGTTCGCGTGCCGCGAAGCGGATCCGGAACCGCACCCCCGATGGGATCGAGGATGCGATCGTGGCGCTCCGGAAGGAGCTCGCCGACCTCGGCCTGGATGCCGGGGCCCAGACGATCCACTACCACCTGAGCACCCGGCACGAGCAGGTGCCCTCGGTCTGCACGATCTGGCGGGTGCTCCGTCGACGAGGCTTCGTGACTCCCCAGCCGCACAAGCGGCCGCGGAGCTCGTGGATCCGCTCCGAGGCCCAGCTGCCCAACGAGTGCTGGCAATCCGACGTGACGCACTGGCGACTGGACGATGATACCGAGGTCGAGATCGTGAACTTCATCGATGACCACTCACGTCTGGCGGTCGGGGCCCGGGTGCTCGCTCGGGCGACGGCGCCGGCGGTGCTCCGAGCGTTCCAGGAGGCGGGTGCACGCTGGGGGTTCCCGGCGGCGCTGCTCACCGACAACGGCTGCGTCTACACGACCTGGCACCGGGGCGGACCCAACGTTATGCAGACCGAGCTGCTCGCGCTCGGGATCGACTACCGGCACGCCCGTCCCTACCACCCACAGACCTGCGGCAAGGTGGAGCGGTTCCACCAGACGATGAAGGCGTTCTTGGCCAAGCAGGACCCCGCGGACACGATCACGGTGCTGCAGGCCCACGTCGATCGGTTCGTCGATTACTACAACGAGGTCAGGCCGCATCGAGCGGTCGGCCGCAGACCCTCGATCGTCGCGTTCGACGCTCGGGACAAGGCGAGGCCCTCGGGTCCGAAGATCCGGGTCGGTGCCGGCGTGCGGGTGCGGAGGGACCGGATCGACAAGCACGGGCGGGTGACGCTCCGTCACCGCACGCGACTCCATCACCTCGGGATCGGAGCGAGGCATCGAGGCAAGCGTGTGATCTTGCTCGTGAAGGACCTGGACATACGGGTGGTGTCCCTGGACGGAGAACTGCTACGCCACCTCACGCTCGATCCGAGCCGGGACTATCAGCCGCAGGGATCGTGAGGTCCGTCTACGATGCCCCGACACAGCCGTCCACGATGGCCTGACACATCACACAGTGGGGTGTTCTCAAAACCCCCTGACCACAGGTTTCCGGCCTCTCTTGCGGAGCACCCACAGGTTAAGGAGGGCAGTACCCACAGTTAGGTCAGAGGCTGTTCTCTTGCTCTGCGTCGGCAAACTTCGAGCGTCCATCGATCAGATGGTGATGACGATCTTGCCTTTCCTGCCGCGACCTTCCAGGAGGTACCTCATCCCTTCAGGGACGTCACCCAGAGAGAACGTCCTGTCGATCAAGGGCGTGACCTTCCCGGCCTCGATGAAGTCCTTGAGAGCCACGAGGTCGCGGGCGTTCTCCTTGGCGACGAACCCCTTCATCTTCTGGCTCGTGAACAACGACAAAAGGGGCGCTCGGACCGTTCCTCGAGTGAAGCCGCCGAGGAACCTGCCCTTGCCGCCTTCGCCTCCGACGATGACAAGCGTTCCCCGAGGCGCCAGCGCACGCCGCAGAGCCGACAGCTTGCGGTTCCCGCCCGTGTCGAGGATCACGTCGTATCGCCCTCCCGACTCCGCAAAGTCCTCGCGGGTGTAGTCGATTACGGCGTCGGCCCCGATCGATCGCACCGCGTCGATCTGCGTCGTGTTGCACACGCCGGTCACGATCGCCCCGAACGCTTTCGCGATCTGGACGGCGAACGACCCGACACCTCCAGCGGCGCCGATGACCAGCACCGACTGTCCGGCTTGAACCTTCCCGTGATCCCGGACTGCCTGGAGAGCGGTTGTGCCCGTGATCGGTACGGTGGCCGCCGCCTCGAACGTGAGGTTCGCCGGCTTCGGAGCCAGCTTCTTGACTGTGGCGGTCGCGAACTCCGCGAACGCGCCGTTGCAGATCCCGTAGACGGCGTCGCCGAGGTGGAACGTGCTGACGTCCGGACCTACCGCCTCGACACGACCCGCGACGTCCCGACCCCTCACACGGATCTTCGGATTCGTCAGACCGCTCGCCGGACGGAACGCAAGCGGCATCCCGGCCATGTAATGCCAATCCCCGGCGAAGAGGCTTGCGGCCTGAACGCTCAGCAGCACCTCACCGCTGCCGACCGTCGGGATGTCGATGTCCTCAAGGTGCAAGACGCCAGCCCCGCCGTATTTGTCCTGGACGATCGCCCTCATCGGGACTCCCTTCGTACCGCCAGCCGTGAGCTGGGCCAAGCGCTCACCGACCCCCTCCCTCGGAGGCGGCGGCTGAGCCTGCACCATGCTCGAACTTCGATCGTTTGGATCCTCTCGGTTAGGAGTAGAAGTGGAACCCCGCGATGATCTCGACACCGATGATCACCGCAACGACCCAGTCCACGGCCGCACAGAACGGCGGCCACCATCGGGTTCCCGAGACGAACTGACGTCGTTGCTGCCACGCATCTTTGACCCCATGGGCCGCGAGCCCGAAGGCAAGGAGCCACGCCGATCCGGTGATGCCGGCGGCGGCGACGGCGACGAAGCCCATCGCGACACCACACTCGACGACGATGATCCTCGCCCGTCCGTCGGCGACCGCGAAGCCGATGTAGATGGCGGCGATCGCGGCGAGTCCGAGCGCGTAGACGGTCGCCGGATCGAGCCACCAGAACGCGAGTGGCGACGCTGATTGGACCACGCCCACGACGACTCCCCAGGCGATCGCCGTGCGCATCGACGCCTTGTCGGCCCCGGGAGCGGGTGATGGCGCGTTAGGACTGGTCACGGACTGCCTCGTACAGGGTCAATGGCTTGTCGATGCCCTTGAGTTCGAAAGCGCCCGCCTCGACGACCCTGAACCCGTTCGGCTCGATGTGATCCAGAACGTCCTCCCCGAGGAACACCCGATCCGGCCCCGCCTGCGATGCGATGCGCGCCGCGATGTTGACCGTGCGGCCGAAGTAGTCGCCCTCCTCGTAGATCATCGGCCCCGCGTTCACGCCGACGTGGGCGGGCGGCAGACCCGCGGGACGAACAGTGTCCACGATCTCCAAAGATGCCATCACCGCATCATTTGGATCCTCGAAGTGGAAGTGCACTCCGTCGCCGAGCATCTTCACCACATGGCCCTTGTGACGCGAGGCGACTTCGTTCACCAACTCGGCGAGCTTCAGCGACACGCGAGCCGCGACCTCATCCCCAGACTCCTCGGTCAACCTCGTATACCCCGAGAGATCGGCGAAGGCACAACCCTCGGTCCTTCGAGGTGCTCGTTGATGCACTCCCGCTTCCTCGAGCGCGGTCTCGACATGGCCGAACATGTGCTCCATCTCGAACGCCTCCGAGTGGCGCCGGTACAGCCATCCGAGTAGATCCTCGCCCGATCGCCCGGCACGGACGCTCACCTCGCGCATCGCCGCTTCCAGGGCCTCGTTGTCGCGGAGACCTCGTCGGCGGAAGGGCTCCTCGATCGTGTGATGGAGGTAGTGGTCCTGGAACTGCGCGACCCGTCTCGCGCTATCCCCCCAGACGCGGGCCATGCGCAGGATCTCTCCTTCGCTGACCCCCGCACCGAAGAGCACCGGAACCGCCGTGATGACGCGGAGATCCTCCTCTCGCACGAGCTCCTCGGGCGAGGGACGCGGCAGCCCGAACGCGACGTAGATTCGCTCGAGCATCGGCAAGGGGACGCCGATCTCGTTGCTCAGGTCGGCGAAGGTTCGATCCGAACGAGGCGGGCGCCGACCTCCGATCTCGATGTACCCGAGCGAAAGGTCACCCGAAGCCAACGCCTCGGCGACCGCCTCCGCATCGATCCCCATCGCATCCAGGTCGAGAACGACCCGGGCTCGAAGGACCGCGCGCGGCGCGAAAGACTCTCCATCCGACTCGAGGATCCCGAGCTCGGTAAGACGACGGATGTACGCAGGGGTCGTCCCCGCTCGCTTCGCGACTTCGTCTTCGGTAAAGCCCTTCACGCTCATGCTCAAATACCGCTAGCAAGATGAGGCGGGTTCGGCGCAGTCGGTCGCCTTCAGGCCACGTACGCGCTCGGATTCGCCTGGAACGCGTCGTGGCAGGCCTGCGAACAGAAGTAGTACGTCTTGCCTTCGTACTCGATGGTCCCCGCAGCCTCTTCGCTTTCGATGCGCATCCCGCACACCGGATCCTCCACCATCGCCATGAGGTCCTCCTCTACGTGCGCTCGGGATCCATCCTGACAAGTCCAGTACGGTTCCCGACGTTCGAGCTGATGCGAGCCGCGATGAAGGCGGCGTCGTCCCCCACGAACCCGATCAGCGCCGACCCACGGGTATGCTGCCACGTGAGACCGATGAAGAACAGGCCGGGAGCGTCCGTAACCCCGCGACGATGGATGATGCCGCCGCCCCCGTCCCTCACACCGGGGACATCGATCCACGAGAAATCGGATCGATAACCCGTTGCCCAAACGATCGCGTCGATGTCTTGCTCGCTTCCGTCGTCGAAGACGGCGCGCCGCCCCGCAGCACTCGCCAGCCGCTTCCTCAGGGTCACGCCGGAGTGTCGAAGCCTCCTCGGACTCGATCCGATGAGCACGTCGCGTTTCGCCAACTTCCGACCGAGTCGCGAATCGGTGCTGACCTTCATGAACCCGATCCCGGACAGCCACCAGAAGAGGTCCTTGCCGAGCAGTCGCTGCGGCAGAGACGGGACTCGCTTGCCGACAGCGAGATCCACCTTCCTCGTCGCGACGAGTTCCTCGGCGATCTGGAAGCCGGAGTTACCTCCCCCCACCACGAGCACTCGACCATCCTCGGGCAGTTGCGCCGGGGTTCGATAGTCGGCGCTGTGGATCTGGAAGACGGTCTTATCCAGGTCGGCAGCGATCGGAGGGATGAAGGGGACTTGGAATGGTCCGGTCGCGACAACAACCTGGCTCGCCGTGAACTCCGCATCCGCCGTCGTCACCACGGACGCTCCGTCTCGCTGGGTGATTGACATGACCTTGGCGTTGTGCCTCACGGGAAGATCGAAGGCGGATGCGTACGACTGGAGATACGTGGCGACGTCGTCCTTCGATGGATACGTGTCCTTCGGCGATGGGAAGGCCATCCCCGGAAGGCCGCTGTACTGCGCAGGGGTGAACAACGTGAGCGAGTCCCATCGGGACCGCCACATGTGTCCTGTCTCGGAGCCGGCATCCAGGATCACGTAACTCAGGCCACGCTTGGTGAGGTGATAACCGACGGCAAGACCGGCTTGGCTGCCACCGATGACGACAACGTCGAACGAAGGCGCTCCCATCCCAGAGGTCACGACGTCACCTCCGCAGGATCGCGCCGCGACACGTTGAAGCTGAACATCATCCCGCTCTGGGCGTGCTCCGCGATGTGGCAATGCGCCATCCACAGACCAGGATTCGAGACGTCGAGCAAGATGTCCACGGTCCGTCCCGCGGGCACGAGCACCGTGTCCTTCCAAACCATGTTGGATTCCGGCTCGCCCTCCCGCGAGAGGACGAGGAAACGCCCGGCGCCGTGGACGTGGAACGGGTGGTGCATAGGGTGATCCGATTCCATCTCGTTGACGAGTCGGATCTTCACCCGGTCGCCGACCGTGAAGGCCCACGTGATGGCCCCGTTCTCGGCGCCGGTCTCCTTGTCGATGAGCATCCATCTCATGTTGCTGGGCTCCGATGCACGGTTGATCTCCGGCATCAGGTCTTCCCACTCGAGTCCGTCGTTCTGTTCGTGTCCTTGATGCTCGTGATGAACGGCATCCTCACTCGTCTTGGGCTCGGTCGCCGGCATGGTGTCTGCAGGTACGAGCTTCATGCCGCACTTCGGGCAGGTTCCCGGCTCCGACGACGTGACCTCCGGATGCATCGGACAGACGTACGTGGCCGGGCTCGGCTCCTTCGAACGCACAGGGAGCAGCTTCATGCCGCACTTGGGGCAGGTTCCCGGCTCCGAGGACGTTACCTCGGGGTGCATGGGACACGCGTAGGAGGTCGCCGGCGCAACGTCATCACCGTAGAGAAGTGGCATCGAGGCAACGAAAGCGAGCACCTTGTCCGGTGGCCGCTCGATGTCGTCCTTGATCGACTGGTGCTCGGCGGCGAGTTGGGGATCGACGCGCAGGACATCGAACGAACCGGCGGCATCGCCGGACGATCTCCCTGCGACCGAGAATGCGCCGAGGTCGTAGACATGATCCGGGGTTCGATGCTCGAGTCGCGCTTCCCCAGGAGTGTCGAACATCACGTCGAGAACAGCCCGCTCCGAGGGAGCGAGCATCACTTCATCGACGAAGGTCTCTCGCTCGTAGCGACCGCTGTCGCCTCCGACCAGCTTCATCCGCGCGCCGCGGAGAGCGAAGTTGAAGATCCGCGTGTTCGCCGTGTTTACGAGATAGAGGCGCACGACCTCTCCCACGGCCGCCTCGCCTGAGAACTCGGTCTCGCCGTTGATCAGCATCACGTTGCCGAACCGCCCCATCGCGGTGTAGTTGGGACCGGAGCGGTGGAAGGGCGCGATGTGACCATCCTCGATGAGGAGGTCGTCTAGGGTGATGCTCAGTTGGCGGTCGACGGCAGGCCAGTACGACGGGTCGGCGGGCTCGACGATGATGGTGCCGTACAACCCCATCTCCAGCCCGAAGTCCTCTCGGATATGCGGGTGGTACCAGTAGAACCCGGCATCGGGGAACTGGACCTTGTAGGTGAACGTCCCTCCGATCGGGATCGGTGCCTGCGTCTCGTGCGGAACCCCGTCGTAGCGGTTCTCCAGCCGGAGTCCGTGCCAGTGAACCGTAGCCTCGACGTCGCCGTCGTTCGTCACCTGTACGGTGATCTCCGACCCTTGATGGACGTGCAAGGTCGGCCCGGGGATCGAACCGTTGTATCCGAGCATGCGCAACTCTGCGCCGTCGATGCGCTTTCGCACGGGCGCGATCCGAAGGTCGAACTGGTCGCCGTCGTTGAGTCGGATCACTCGCGGCGGCGACGCGTCCGAGAGTCCCGCGGTCTCGGTCGTAAACAAATCGTCTACCTTCGCGGGACGTCCTTTCATCGAGTCTGTGGCAGCGGCTACGTCTTCCATTGGATTTCCCCTCGTGCTTGCTGCGCCCCGAGCTTCCGGGAGAGACACCGGTCAAGGTCGATCGGAGTGGTCGCGGCATTAATGGCGCCGCCCTCGACCCCTCCCAGCGGAAGCCGAAGTCATCAGACACACCCTACGTCTTCGCCGCCAACCCGACCTCAAGGGAGTTTTGACATGTCAGGGCTTCAGTTCTGAGAACACCCCTTGGTTGGACGGTTGGCCGGCCGGCCGCGGCGGTGGGGTGTTCTCAGAACTCTCTGACCACACGGAATCGGCGCCCTTTCGCTGAGTGCCCACAGGTTAGTAGGGGTCGTACCCACACCAGGTCAGAGGTGTTTCGGGTCGGGGGATCGACCCCTCAGATGGTCAGACACCAGTTAGCGGCCTTCCGCCACCCGACACGAGGTCGCGGATGCGGCTGATCGTCCAGCAACAGAAGACGGGCACGGACCTCTGGGATCCGTGCCCGTCCTCCGCAAGGGATAGTCCTTCCTTAGTGAAGGCCACCGCCCGCCCTACACCTGCGTGTCTTCGTCGCCTTGGCAGTCGTCGTTCTCGACGTCGCTCACGACGCAGATCGCGCTGTCGTCGCCGGCGCCGCCGTTCTCGACGTCATCACCCGAACCACCGTCGAGCGTGTCGTCGCCGGCGTCGCCCTGCAGGTCGTCGTTGCCGTCATCCCCTTGCAGGTCGTCGGCACCGCTGCCGCCCTCGAGGGTGTCGTCGCCGTTATCGCCCTGGAGGTCGTCGTTCCCATCGTCTCCCTGCAGGTCATCGGCGCCGCCGCCCCCTTCGAGCGTGTCGTTGCCGTCCCCGCCGGAGAGCTCATCTGCACCGGCGCCGCCGAAGATCAGATCCGCGCCGCGATTGCCGCAGATCACGTCGTTGCCACCGCGGCCATGGATCACGTCGCCACCGCCCAGGCCGACGATGACGTCGCGCCCGGGCGTGCCCCAAAGGTGGTCGGCCCCGGCCGTCCCGACGATCGTCGCGGGGAGTCCGTGACAGGTCGGTCCCTGCGTCGCCGCGTGGGCGCTCGGCGTTCCGGCACCCATCCGGATCATGACGTACAGCACCCCGAGGATCAGGACCGCGGCCAACCGCGCCTGCCTGTTCCGCGAGAGAGTCCTCGTTCCGATCATGTACCTCTCCTTTCGGTAGCCGAGCCACCTCGCGCACTCCCGAGGCCTCATGCTTTGCGCCCCCGCCTCGCGGCGGGTTCGCCCTTGTCGAGGAGCCTTTCCTCATCCGCTCTATCGCGTGAACGGGCTCGAACGCTCTGATCGGCCGGGGGATTTTCCGCTACGACCTTCGTCCGTTGTGCTCAGGACTGTTGGTCGGTCGTTGCCTGAGCCGACGGAGAAGGCTCCTGGTTCGAGTCCGTGCTCGCGCTCGTTGCCGACTGGACGTCGCCACCGTCGGTTGGGTCGGGCTGGTCCTGTTGTTGGTCCTGTCCCGAGGGCTGGACGGAAGACTGCTGGTCCTGACCCCCCTGCTGATCCTGTCCCTGGTGCTGGTCCGACCCGGGAACGTCCCCGGCAGAAGGAGTCTGGCCGCTCGTGTCGGGCGATGCGGAGGGGATCGGTGTGGGGAACTCGCCGACATGGTTCGGAGCGGGTGTCGGCGTCGGACGCTCGCTGCCGGTCTCCGGGCGGAACGCTGTGCCGGAGACCCCTTGCGGGTCATGGTCGGTCGATGTTCTCGGATGCCCGGTGGCTTGCCCCTGATTTGCGAGCGCAGCGAGCGCTACGCCGCTGAGCATCAGCGCCGCCGCGATCGCGAGCGCGAGTGCGCGACGCGGCCGATGACGGGTCCGGAGTGGAGCGACGTCTTGATCGAACCCCATGCGCTCGCGGACGACCGACCACGTTGCGTCGGCCTCGACCGACGTGACCAAGAGCCGCTCCAGCAGCGCCTCGACGTGGGCGACGTCCTGATCCTGCCCCGGGAGCGGGCTGACGTTCGAGGCAGGTCTCTCGCGCCGGCTCATGGGGCATCCTTCAAGACATCCCGGAGCACAAGGAGTGCCCGCCACCGCTTCGTGTTTACGGCGGAGGGGCTCGTCCCCATCGCCGCAGCCACCTCATCGTTGGTGAGACCTGCGAGGTACCGGAGCTCCACCACCTGGCGCTGGTCCTCCGGGAGGCGGTCGATCGCCTCCCGCAGCGCCAGCAGCTCGGCCGTCATCGGCTCGACCCCACGTTCCGGTGGCTCCGCGACGGGGACCGTCCGCGACCGGGCGCGGAACTCATCCGCGATGACGTGGCGTGCGATACCGAACAGCCACGCTCCGAACGGTCGTCCGACGTCCCGATACGAGGAGATCCCTGCCCAGGCTCGAACGAACACCTCGGCAACGGCGTCCTCGTCCGCCTTGCCGAGGCGTAGGCGCACGTGGCGGGCAACGCCTCCCACGTGGGTGCGGTAGAGCTCTTCGAAGGCATCTGCGTCTCCGTCCGCTGCCGAGGCGATAAGGGTGCTCTCGTAGGCCGATCGATCTCGGTGTTCATCTTGTACATCGGGGGACGGAGCCGAGATGCTCAGGCGCTCTTCGGGGACGTGCGGTGCATCCACGCCGCCTTCATCGGCATGGTTCCGTCATTCGATAAGGGCGTGGAGCGTTCCGACAGGGCGGAGAGGGTGGCTCCGGGCCTGGGCGTGGACTAGAAGGGCCACCCGTCGGGGTAGATGCGTCCATCCTGCTTCGTGCAGTAGCGGCTCGCCGCGGCACGCAACAGGGGAAGCTGGGGATCGGTCGGATCGCCCACGAACACGTTATCCAGTTCGAACGGGTCTGCCCGCTCGTCATACGCCTCCTCGAACCCGTCGGCGTACCTCACGTACATCCATCCGGCTGACCGCACCCCGCAGTACACGGGAACCTTGTTGTTGTCGCTCCAGTGCATGATCGGGAACTCCTGCCTGGCTGGGCTCGTGTTCCAGGCTTCGCCATCGGTCTGGGGTTGCCGCGGCAGATCGTTCGCGAGCGACTCGAGCGTCGAGCGGATGTCCACGTTCAAGGCGAGTCGATCGGACTCCCCGCCGACGGGTCCCACGCTTGACAGGTCGACACCCTTGCTGGCGATGATCATCGGGACGCGCAGGCTCTCGTTGTAGGGCACCATCTTGCCCACCCAGCGGTGCTCGCCCCACGCCAAACCGTTGTCCGACATGAACAGCACGACGGTGTCGTTCGGTAGGGCGTTCCAGATGGCCCCGATCGCTCGATCGATCCCGTATATCGCCGCGAGCTGCCTCGCGTGGAACGCATCGATGGAGGCTTGGGTGGTCGCGCTCGGGATCCTCGCTTGGATGTAGCTGGGCTTATCCAAGACATCGGCCTCTTGCTCGGAGGGTGGCCGGACGTACGAGGCGAGATCGCCGTCGAACCTGCCGACATCGCGAGGGTCCGGGGTGGCGGGGCCGTGCGGGGCGGTGGTGGCGAAGTAAAGGAAGAACGGACCGGACTTCGCCCGGTGGATGAAGCTGAGAGCCTGTTGCTCGAGCACAGTGGTGCTGTAGTCACCCGGAGCGGTGCCGTAATACTGCTTCGTCACGCCATCCATCGCAGCCCAATAGTTGTAGTACTTGCCCGTGTTGATCTCGAACCATCTGTCCCAGCCCGGAGGCACGGTGAGATAGTCGATCCGCGGGCTGTACCCATTGAGATACTTCCCGACCAGTGCCGTCGTATAGCCATCGGCCTGCAGGTCCGTCGCGATCGTGTCGTTCATCGCTCCGAACTGCAGGGACGCGCCGTAGCCTCCCCACGTCCCGTGATTCCCGTAGACCCCGGTCGTGTATGAGTACCTCCCGGTGAGCGTCGTTACGCGACTTGGGCAGCACAGCGGGTTCGAGACGAACGAGTTCGAGAGGGTCACGCCGTTGGGGGTCAGACCTGCAGCGACGTTGGGCATGTATCTGGTGTTCACGGTGTCCCATCGCTGATCGTCGGTCATGATGATCACGATGTTCGGTTTGGTCGCCGACGCCGCCGCCGCCGCCGCATGGGCATGATGCGGCGGCGATGCCATGACGACGGCGGCAAGCAGGACGAGACCGATCGCTCGTCGTGATACGCGGCCACGAGAGACGCGTAAGCGGGGCTTCCCAGACATCCGTTTCTCCCTTCGGTAGCTGAGCTACCTCGGAACTCGAGGCCTCTCGCTTTGCGTCCCCGTCTCACGACGGGTTTGCCCTTGTCGAGGAGTTGTTTCCCCAGTGGTGTTATCGGGCCAGTTCACGAAAATGCTCAAACCGGCGACAGCTCGAGTCGGCGAGTAAGGCTGATCTGTCACCCGCGACGCGATCTCCGCGGAACTGATGCACTCCTGCGACGGGTGAAGCGACTGCTCGGTCCACGCGCTCGGTGCTGTCTCCGGCCCATCCCCTGGCTGGGGAATTGCGACCGCGACGCGATCTCCTTTCGACAGATGTGGGCCGCTTCACACCCCCATCCGTAGTAAGGGCATGGGTTTCGAGGTTTGCTCACTTTCGGGAGGTGGTGAAC
>DASWDB010000118.1:0-26086 GCA_036395715.1 Actinomycetota bacterium
TGGGTGCTCGAGGCCACCCCCCGGGCCTCTCGCACCGTCCCGTTCGTCGGCAAGGTGATCGGGGTGTCGCTCGCCCGCGTCGCGACGTTCGTGCTCCTGGGCCGGACCGTTGCGAACATGCGCGCGGACGGCATCCTGCCCGTGGACCGGGAACACTACCGTCATCTCGCCACGACCAGTGTCAAGGCCGCGGTCCTTCCGTTCGGCCGGTTCCCCGGCGTCGACACGATCCTCGGGCCGGAGATGCGCTCGACCGGCGAGGTGATGGGCATCGACGTCGACTCCGGGATGGCGCTCGCGAAGGCGATGGTGGCGGCCGGGCACGCGCTCCCGGCCACCGGCACCGTCTTCGTGAGCGTCGCCAACCGCGACAAGCGTTCGATCGTGTTCCCCGCGAAGCGGCTCGCGGATCTGGGGTTCCGCATCCTGGCGACGCGCGGGACGGCCGGCGTGTTGCAGCGAGCGGGGATCCCCGTCGAGCTCGTCGCGAAGGTCTCCGAGCACGCGGACAACGTCGCCGGCCTGATCCGCGCCGGGGTGGTCGACCTCGTGATCAACACGCCCTTCGGGCGGGGTCCCCGGACCGACGGCTCGCTCATCCGGACGGCGGCCGCGGCGGCCGGCGTGCCCTGCATCACGACGCTCCCCGGAGCGTTCGCCGCGCTCCGCGGTATCGAAGCGCTGCGTGGCGGACCCACGGTGCCGATGTCGATCCAGGAGCACCACGTCGCGGCTCGCCAAGGGCCGATCCAGGTGCGGCTCACGTTCGACGAAGCCGCCGGCGTGGCGGGTGCGCCCGCATGAAACGCGCTCGAGCGGAGATCCTGTCGACGCACAAGGTAGGCGCGTATCGATCGATCACCCTTGTCGCCCCCGAGATCGCCGAACGGTCACGCCCGGGTCAGTTCCTCGCGATCGCGATGCCGGAAGGACGCGAGTTCGTCCTGCGCCGCCACTTCTCGATCCATCAGGCGTCCCGTCGCGGTGGGTGGGCCGGCACGCTCGAGTTCGTCGTCGACCCGACCGCCGGCGCGGGCACCGGCTGGCTCGCCGGCGCCGACGCCCACGAGTTCCTCGACGTGATCGGTCCGCTCGGGAAGGCCTTCTCCTACCCGAAGCACCTGACGAACTGCCTCCTGGTTGCCGAAGGCCGCGGAGCGGCGTCGCTGTACTTCCTCGCCCAAGAGCTCGTCGCCCGGCACAAACGGGTGGACATGGTCATCGGCGGGCGCACGCTCGAAACCGTCTTCAAGCCGATCGACGCCAAGCGGCTGTCCCAGACCGTCGCGGTGATGACCGGCGACGGATCGCTCGGCGAGCGGGGCGGCGTCCTCGACGCGCTTCCTGGAGCGGTCACGCGAACGGACGCCGAGGTGGTGTACGCCGTCGCGCCGGCGCCGATCCTCAAGGCGATCGCTGCCTTCTGCCGGACGCACAGGCTCCCCGCCCAGGTGGCGATCGAGGAGCGCATGGGGTGTGGGTTCGGGCTGTGTAACGCCTGCGTCGTCCCCGTGGCGCGGAAGGATGGTTCCGGGTACGAGAATCTCCGAGCATGCATCGACGGGCCGGTGTTCGATCCGTCGCGCGTCCTGTGGGATCGATGGCTCGGCGCACCGGCGGCTCCCCCGACCGTGGAGCCCGTCCCGGCCATCCCGCACGGGGGCGGCCGACCGTGACCGCCGCTCGCTCGCTCGCGGTCGACCTCGGGGGCATGGTGCTTCCGACGCCGGTGATGATCGCCGCAGGATGCGGGGGCACCGGTCGGGAGCTTGCGGGTCTGGTCGACCTGCGCAGGGTCGGAGCGATCGTGTCTCGGACCATCACCGTCGTGGGGCGCGTCGGCTCCGATGCGCCGCGGATCACCGAATCGCCCGCCGGGATCGTGTGGGAGACAGGGCTACAGAACCCCGGCCTCGATGCGTTCGTGGCCGGTGAGCTGCTCCGCCTCGCCCGGGGTGGTGCGCGGATCGTGGTCTCCATCGGAGGCGGGTCCCTGGAGGAATACGTGCGGATGACGAGCGCGCTCCAGGGGCGGCCCGAGGTCGCGGCGATCGAGATCCACCTCTCGGCTCGCGACGAAGAGCTCGATCGCTCGGTCTTGGGCGCGTACCCGGACCGGCTGAACGAGATCGTGGGCGCCGTCGCGCGCATGTCGCTCGTCCCCGTGTTCGCGAAGCTCCCCGGGGGATGCGACGACGTCGTCGGGCTCGCACGGACGGCCGTCCGAGCCGGGGCGACGGGCCTGACGCTCCTTGCGTCGCCGCCCGCGCTCGGGGTCGAAGCCACCCGCGGACGTCCGAGCGTGAGGTCCGTGAGCGGGTGGCTCTCCGGGCCGGCCCTGAAGCCCATCACCCTGCGGGCGGTTTCCGACGTCGCGCAGGAGCTTCCCGAGGTTCCCTTGATCGCGAGCGGGGGGGTCCGGACCGGTGATGACGCTGTGGAGTGTTTGCTGGCCGGAGCGTGGGCCGTCCAGGTCGGGACGGCGACGCTGATCGACCCCGCTGCTGCCGTGACGATCGCTCAGAGCATCGTTCGGCGACTCAAGGCGACGGGTCTAGCGTCGCCCGCAGGGTTCCGAGGGCGGCTGCGACGGTCGGAGCCGGCGGGAGCGGGTGCGAGCCCGGCCACCACCCCGTGAGACCTCGTCCCGAGAATCCGCTGATCGTGGCGATCGACGTCTCCGACATCGGAGAAGCCGTTGCGCTCGCCGATAGGCTGGCGGCGCACGCGGCGATGCTGAAGGTCGGCCTTGAGCTCTTCTGGGCCCACGGTCCCGAGGCGGTCCGTCTGATCGCCGAGCGTGCGCCGGTCTTCGTCGACTGCAAGCTGCACGACATCCCGACCACCGTCGAGCGTGCGAGTGCGAACGTCGCGAGGCTGGGCGTGCGGATGTTCAACGTGCATGCGCTTGGCGGCGAGGCGATGATGCGACGAGCCCTCGAGGGCGCGCGACGGGGAGCGGAAGCATCCGGGATGCCGGTGCCATCGGTGCTCGGGGTGACCGTCCTGTCGTCCCATGGTGGTGAGGGACTCGCCTCGCCCGCGTCGCTCGCGTGGGAGGCGAAGCAATCCGGGCTCGACGGTGTGGTCGTCTCCGGCGAGGACGTTCGGGATGTTCGCGATGCATGCGGCGAGGACTTCGTGCTCGCTGTGCCGGGCATCCGCCCCGAAGGATCGAACGGCGACGATCAGGTGCGCGTGCTGACACCCGCGGCTGCGATCGAACGTGGCGCCGATTACCTCATCGTCGGACGCCCGATCACCGACGCGGCCGATCCCATCGGTGTCGCGCGCGCGATCCTGCGTTCCGCGCGCTGAATCCGCAGGCCACACCCTTCGTTTCCCGTTTGTCCCGCTCTCAGGCCGTGCGTATACTCCCCGGGTTCCTGACCTTCCACCGATCGAAGGAGTATGTCGATGGCTCTTCCCACGCTCACCCCCGAACAGCGCGCGCAGGCGCTCGCCAAAGCCGCAGAGGCTCGCAAGAAGCGCGCAGAGGTGAAAGGGGAGCTGAAGTCGGGGAAGCGAACACTCGCGGATGTTCTCAAGACGGCCGGTGATGACGGCACCTTGGGCAAGATGAAGGTATCGACGGTGCTCGAGTCGCTACCCGGCGTCGGCAAGGTGCGGGCGCAGAAGATCATGGAAGAGCTGGACATCTCTGCGAGCCGTCGCGTGCGCGGACTCGGCTCGAAGCAGCGCGAGCTGCTCCTCGACAAGTTCGGGAAGAAGTAGCGGCGTCGCCTCGTGCGTCGAGGCACGCTGATCGTCATCGCCGGCCCTTCCGGGGTCGGGAAGGGGACCGTGATCGAGCGGTTGCTCTCCCGGATCCCGGAGGGGCCGGCGCTTTCTGTGTCCGTCACCACCAGAGCACCTCGATCCGACGAGGTCGAAGGCGTCCACTACCGCTTCGTCACGGATGCCGAGTTCGATCGGATGATCCGCGAAGGATCCCTTCTGGAATGGGCAGAGATCGTCGGGCACCGCTCGGGAACCCCGCGGCGACCCGTCGAAGAGCTGCTCGCCGCGGGCAGGGACGTCATCCTGGAGATCGATGTCAAGGGCGCCGAACAGGTACGGGAACGGGTGCCGGAGGCCCTGCTGATCTTCTTGGAGCCGCCATCACTCGATGAGCTCGAACAGCGGCTCCGGGGTCGAGGGACCGAGACCGAGGCGATGATCGCCGATCGTCTCCGGCTGGCCGCCCGCGAGCTGGAGGAGTCCACCTGGTTCGATGCCGTCGTCGTGAACGATGATGTGGACCGCGCCGCGGACGAGGTCGCTGCTATCATCGAGACGTCCCGCACCATCTGACCTGCCGGAAGCACGCGACGGGAGCTCCATCCATGATCGAACCCAAGATCGATGACCTGCTCGCGACGGTCGACTCCAAGTACACCTTGGTGATCCTGTCGGCCAAGCGAGCTCGCGAGATCAACTCCTATTACAACCAGCTCGGTGAGGGGCGAGGCGAGTTCGTCCCGCCCCTCGTCGAGTCGGGTCTCCGCAACAAGCCGCTCTCGATCGCGCTCGAAGAGATCTCCGACGGCAAGATCGACTACGAGCGCCCCGAGGAGATCATCGAGGTCGACTGACGTGGCCGAGCCACGCGGTCGCCGGCTCCTGCTCGGTGTCACCGGTGGCATCGCCGCCTACAAGGCCGCGCTCCTCGCGCGTCTGCTGTCCGAGGCCGGCATGGACGTCACGTGCGTCCTCACCGAGACGGCGACCCGGTTCATCGGGCCGGACACGCTCTCGGCGTTGACGGGTCGCCCCGCGTACGTCTCCCTCTGGGACAGGCCCGGCGAGGTCCTCCACGTCCGCCTCGCACACGAGACCGACGTCGCGGTCGTTGCGCCGTGCACCGCGAACGCGATCGCGAAGCTCGCGCACGGCTTGGCTGACGATCTGTTGACATCGACCCTGCTCGAATACCACGGACCCCTCGTCCTCGCGCCGGCGATGCACTCGGGGATGTGGGGTGCGGGCGTGACGCAGACGAACGTCGCCACGCTCTCGTCTCGGGGCGTCCGCTTCGTCGGGCCGGTCGACGGGCCCCTCGCGCATGGTGATGTCGGGCTCGGGCGGATGAGCGAGCCCGCCGAGATCGCGGACGCCGTCTTCGCGGCCGTCCGTCCTCGTGATCTCGAGGGAGTGCGCGTGCTCGTCACCGCGGGGCCGACCCATGAGCCCATCGATCCGGTTCGTTTCCTCGGCAATCGGTCGAGCGGGAAGATGGGTGTCGCGATCGCTCGCGAGGCAGCCACTCGTGGCGCGGTGGTCACGCTCGTGCTCGGCCCCGCCACGATCACGCCGCCACCCAACGTCGAGACGATCCCCGTCCGGACCGCGGACGAGATGCGTTCGGCCGTGATCGATCGGTTCGCGTCGGCAGATGTCGTCGTGATGGCCGCTGCGGTCGCGGACTTCCGTCCGAAGGCGCCCGCGGATCGGAAGATGAAGAAGGACGCCGGCGTCCCCGAGCTGACGCTCGAGCCGACGCCCGACATCCTCGCCGAGCTGGGGGAGCGGAAGCGCGCCGATCAGTTCCTGGTGGGCTTCGCCGCGGAGACCGAGGACGTGGAGGCCGCCGGTCGAACGAAGCTGCGGAGCAAGCGCGTCGATGCGCTCGTGGCCAACGCCGTGGGCCGCGAAGGCACGGGCTTCGGGAGCGAGACGAACGAAGCAACGATCCTGGTGGCCGGAGGACGGGACGTGCCGATGCGCCCGTGGTCGAAGGCGGAGCTCGCGGCCGCGGTCTGCGACCTCGTCGCGCGGTCCATCCCGCCGCGGTAAACCGCCGAAGCTCCGAGGTGGCGCCAGGTGCCGGGGGCCGGGCGCGCCGGTAGACTCGGGCGATCATGAGCAAGGGATACCTATTCTCGTCCGAATCCGTGACGGAGGGACACCCGGACAAGCTCGCTGACCAGATCAGCGACGCCGTGTTGGACTCGATGCTCGCTAAGGATCCGAACAGCCGCGTCGCGTGCGAGACCCTGGTGACGACCGGGGTCGTCTTCGTCTCCGGCGAGATCACGACCGATGGATATGTCGACATCCCGTCGGTCGTCCGCGACACGGTCGTCGAGGTCGGCTACACCGATGCCCGGTTCGGGCTCGACGGCTACACCTGTGGTGTGATCACCGCGATCCAGGAGCAGTCCCCCGACATCGCGATCGGCGTGGACCACGCGCTCGAGGAGCGTGAGGAGCATTCGCACGACTCCCTCGACATGTTGGGAGCCGGCGACCAGGGGATGATGTTCGGGTACGCCTGTCGCGAGACGGACGAGTTGATGCCGTTGCCCATCGCGTTGGCGCATCGTCTGTCTCGACGCCTCTCCGACGTCCGCAAGGCTGGTGTCGTCCCGTACCTGCGTCCTGACGGCAAGAGTCAGGTCTCGGTCGAGTACGTGAATGGCACGCCGACACGGGTCGACACGGTGTTGATCAGTGCGCAGCACCGGGAGGAAGTGGACGTCGAGACGCTCCTTCGGCCGGACGTCGAGGCCGAGGTGATCGATCCCGTGCTCCGCGAGTTCCCGGAGCTCACCACCGAGGGCGTGCGGGTCCTCGTGAATCCGACGGGGCGGTTCGAGGTGGGCGGTCCGAAGGCCGACACCGGCCTGACGGGGCGCAAGATCATCGTCGACTCCTACGGTGGCATGGCGCCGCACGGTGGCGGCGCATTCAGCGGGAAGGATCCGACGAAGGTGGATCGCTCCGGCGCGTATATGACGAGGTACGTGGCCAAGAATGTCGTGGCGGCCGGGTTGGCGGACAGATGCCTCCTGCAGGTGGCGTATGCGATCGGCACGGCCCACCCCGTCTCGCTGATGGTCGACACCTCGGGCACGGAGCAGGTGGACCCGGTCAAGCTCCAGGCCGCCATCTGGGAGATCTTCGACTTCCGCCCGGCCGCGATCATCCGTGACCTCGATCTGGCTCGCCCCATCTATCAAGAGACGGCGGCCTACGGGCACTTCGGGCGCAAGGAGTTCCCCTGGGAGGCCACCGATCGCGTGGACGCGCTCCGGAGCGCCGTCGACGCCTGAGGTCATCTCGGGTCCGGTCGCGGTCTGCATCGACCGACCGATCCTTTCGCTCGACCGGCCCTTCACGTACACGCTCCCGGCCGAGCTCGGCGCCGGTCTCGGGTCCTACATCCGTGTCCGGTTCCACGGCAAGCTGACGCGCGCGTGGGTCCTCGGGCCCGCGGAGGAGATCCCCGGCCGCGTGCTCCCGGTGATGCGCCTGGTCTCGCCGGTCCGGTTCTTCGACGAATCGATGCTCGAGCTGGCGAGATGGATCAGCGAACGATACGTGGCGCCGCTCGCGACGGTGCTCGGCGTCCTGTCGCCGCCGAGGGTGGCGAGCGAGGAGATCGAGCTCGTGGACGTGAGCGACGATCCCGAGCGACGTCGACGGGAGCCGGCGGCCGTGACGGTTCCGACGACGCTTTCGGGGTATCGCCATGGGACCGAGCTGCTCGACGCGATCGGCGGCGCGTCGGGGGCGTTCATCGTCCGGCCGGCGCCCGAAGAAGAGAGCGCCGTCGCCGTCGACGCCGTCGGTGCGTGTCTCGCCCACGGACGGCGCGCGATCGTGGTGGTCCCCGAAGCGGCACCGGTGCCCGCGACGGCGACGGCGCTCCGAGCGGCGTTCGGCGATCGGGTGTGCCTCTACCTCGGGGGCGACAAGCGGCGGCGGTATCGGGATTGGCTCGGTCTGCGCGATGGCCGGTACGACGTCGTCGTCGGAACACGTCCGGCGGTGTTCGCGCCGCTCCGTGACGTGGGGCTCGTCTACCTGTCCCGGGAATCCCACATCGGGCATCGAGAGGATCGTGCCCCGTACCACCATGTCCGAGACGTCGCCGTCGAACGGACCCGCCTCAACGCCGGCACCTGCGTGCTGGCCGCCCTGTGCCCGACGGGGGAAGCCGCCGCGCTCGGCATCCCGGTCGTGGCCCCGCCCGATCGACGATGGCCGGTCGTCGAGGTGGTTCGCCCCGGTCCCGAGGGACGGGCTCCGCGTCTCGTGCAGGCCCTGCGTACGGTCCGGCGAGCCTTCATCTACGCGCCCGTGCCGGGCTTCGGGGTGGCGGAGATCTGTCGCACCTGTGGCCGACCCGCTGCGTGCGCCTCGTGCGGCGGGTTGCTCCGCGCCGAGTCGGGACAGGTGCGGTGCATCGTGTGCTCGTCCGTCGGCGTGTGCGCCGTCTGCGGCGGCTCGACGTTCGGGATCCGGCGCGGGGGCGCCGAGCGCGTGGAAGGATGGGCGGCCAGGAGCGCCTCCGTGCCCGTCGCGAGACCGTCCCGTCCGAGGCTGCCAAGATCCACCGGCGAGATCGTCGTTGGGGGTGCCGAGCTCGTCCGTGATCTCGGTCCCGCGGCCCTGGATCTCGTCGCCGTGCTGGACGCCGATGCGGCCGCCCGCCGGCCGGGCCTGGCCGCGCGCGAGCGAGCGCTGGCCATCTGGATGGAGGCGGTTGGCTGGGCCCGGCCGGCGGGACGTGCGATCGTGCAGAGTTCGCATCCGTCCGATCCCGCCGTGCAGGCGCTCGTCCGAGGGAACCCCGATCGGTTCCTCATGCGGGAGCGAGAGCAGCGCGCCGAGGCGGGATTCCCGGTCGGCGCGCCCGTGTTCCGGGTGATCGGCGGCCAGGGCCTCGAGGCGGCGCTCGCCGAGCACGAACCGCTGACATCGCTGGTCACGACGCTCGGAGACCGAACGATATGCTTGCTCGCGCTCGAGGCCGGGCGGGTCGCCGCCTTCAGCCGAGCGATGCGCGCACTGGCGGTCGAGGGGGTCGTCGAGCGCGTCGAGGCGGAGCCACATCTGTAGGAGTCGATCATGATCGTGCCCATCCGGACGCTCGGGGATCCGGTGCTGCGCGAGCGATCGAAGCCGGTGACCGACTTCGACCGGAAGCTCCGGCGGCTCGCCGACGACATGTTGGAGACGATGTACGCGGCGCCCGGGGTCGGGCTCGCGGGACCCCAGGTCGGGATCTCGCTCCGCCTGTTCGTGTTCGACGACGGACAGACCGGCCCGACGTTCGTCGCGAACCCCGAATTGCTCGACCCGTCGGGCGAGGCGATGGAGGAGGAGGGCTGCCTGTCGATCCCGGGCCCCTACCATCTGACCCCGCGATCCGTGCAGATCCGATGTCGTGGGCAGGATCTGAAGGGCCGGGATCTCGAGATGGAAGGCGAGGGGTTGCTTGCGCGGATCTTCCAGCACGAGACCGATCACCTCGACGGGATGCTCTACATCGATCGGCTGGATGAGGAAGGGCGTCGTGAGGTGCTCGCCGATCTCCGGCGGTTCGAGCTCGGCCTCCTCGAGCCGCGGGCGCGCAAGCGTCCTCAGTGAAGCGTCGCCTATCCTGCCGATCGTGACCGTCCGTGTCGCGTTCCTCGGCAACGATCGTTGGTCGGTGCCCCCGCTCGAGGCGATCATGGGCGAACCGGATCTCGAGCCCGTGCTGGTCGTCACCAACCGGGCGAAGCCCGCGGGACGGGGTTCTCGGCCGACCCGGACGGCCGTCGCGGAGGTCGCGACGCGGTCGCAGCTGCCGTTGCTCGAAGCCGCGAGCCTGCGCTCGGGCGCGTCGCTGGAGACCCTCCTCGCGGCCGCACCCGACGTGGTCGTCGTCGTCGCCTACGGGGAGATCCTCCAGCGCGAGGCCCTCGAGGCCGGTCGGTTCGGCGCGCTCAACCTGCACTTCTCGTTACTCCCGAGGTGGCGGGGTGCGGCTCCGGTACAGCACGCGCTCCTCGCGGGGGACGAGGTCACCGGCGTCACCGTGATGCAGATGGACGAAGGCCTCGACACCGGCCCCATCCTGAATCAGCTGGAGGAGCGCATCCGACCCGAGGACGACGCGGGCTCGCTGGGCGCGCGTCTCGCGCGCAACGGCGGGATGGTGCTCGTCGGCGTGCTCCGCATGCTCCCGACGAGGCGGATCCCCGCACGGCCCCAGGACGACCGGCTGGCCACCTGGGCACCGCGGTTGCTCGCCGAGGACCGCGTGCTCGATTGGATGCTCCCGGCGGACGCGATCGTCCGGCGGGTTCGTGCGCTCGCGCCGGACCCCGGCGCGACCACGCGGTTCCGTGGCGAGCCGCTCAAGGTGCTCGCCGCGGGTGTGGATCACGACCCGTCGCGACCCGAGGCGCCCGGCACGGTGGTCGGGACCGACCATCGAGGGGTGCTCGTCGCGAGCGGTGAGGGCGGGGTCCGGCTGGTGGAGGTCGCCCCGGCCGGTCGCAAACGGATGGCGGCGTCGGCATGGGCGCGGGGCGCGCGGTTCGATGCCGGCGAGCGGCTGGGATGAGCCGAGGGCCGGGGCCCACCGCGCGTTCGGTTGCGCTCGAGGCGGTCCGCAGGGTGATCGACGAGCGCGCGTACTCGAACCTGCTCGTGCCGGCCTTGCTCGGGCGATCCGGGCTCGACGACCGTGACCGGGCGTTCGCGGCCGAGCTCGCGTACGGGACGTTGCGACGCCGCATCCCCCTCGACCACATGATCGAAGCGCGCGCCAGCAGGCCGATCGCCCGCATGAGCCAAAGCGCCCGACACGCCTTGCGATTGGGTGCGTACCAGCTCGCCTACACCGCGGTGCCTGCCCACGCGGCCGTCGCCGAGACCGTTGGGCTCGCCGGTCCGAGGGAGCGCGGCTTCGTGAACGCTGTCCTCCGCCGTGTCGCGGAGGACCCGCCTCCGGCGGCCGAGGGCCTCGACGACGATGCCGTCAGCCTGCGGACCGGCCTCGCGACCTGGGCGGTGCGAGAGCTCAGGGTCATGCTTGGCGACGAGACCGAGGTGGCGGCCGCCGCGTTCGCCGAGCACGGCGCCCTCTGCATCCGCGTCAACATCCCGAGGGTCGGCCTCGGGTCCTTGATCGAGGTGTTGCGCGCCGATGGCCGCGCCCCGCGGCCCTCGGCATTGGATCCGGACTGCCTCGTGCTCGACGCCGGGAACCCCACCACCCTTCCCGGGTTCCAGGAAGGGTGGTTCGCCGTCCAGGATCAGGCCTCGGCGTTCGTCGTGCGCGTCCTCGACCCCCGCCCCGGTGAGCGCATCGCGGACGTCTGCGCCGCTCCCGGTGGCAAGGCGCTGCACGCGGCCGGACGGGTGGGCGCGCCTGGTGCGGTGGTCGCGGGCGACCGGAGCGAGCGGCGTGTCCGGCTGATCCGTCGGGAGGCGCGTCGGCTCGGTCTGCGGCCCCTGCTCGTTGTGCAGGACGCGACCAGGCCCGCGCTCGCCGGTGGCTTCGATCGCGTGCTCGTGGACGCCCCGTGCAGTGGCATCGGCTCCGCACGACGCCGACCGGAGCTCCTGTGGAGGGTGGACGCGGATCGGCTCACGACCTTCGCCGGTCGGCAGCTCCGGCTGTTGGAGGCGGCGGCCGAGTTGGTCCGTCCCGGCGGCCGATTGGTCTACTCGGTCTGCACGTTCCCGAGGGTCGAGACCGAAGCGGTCTGCGATGCGCTGCTCCGCGCGCGTCGCGATCTGCGGCCGCTCGCGACCGAGGGTCCGGAGGGGACCTCGGAGCGGCACCGCGTGTGGCCACATCGGCACGGTTCGGACGGCATGTTCGCGGCCGCGTTCTCCCGGTCCTCCGCCGACGTCGAGCCTGGTCGAAGGCCCTGATGCGACGGGTACGATACGCGCGTCATGGGCAAGCTCTCCGCATCGATCCTTGCCGCCGACCTCGCGCGACTGGGCGAAGAAGTGAAGCTGGTCGAGCCGTATGCCGAGGTCATCCATGTGGACATCATGGACGGGCACTTCGTCCCCCCGATCGCGCTCGGAGCGGTCGTCGTCCGGAGCCTGCGGCCCGTCACAGACCGGGTCCTCCACGGGCACCTCATGGTCGACGCGCCGGAGAGCTACTTCGACGAGCTCCGCGAGGCCGGGCTCGACGTGGTGAGCTTCCATCTGGAGGCGGTGCCGGAGCCCGGACCGGCCATCCGCAAGGCGCGTGAAGCCGGGCTCGGTGTCGGGCTGACCCTGAACCTCGAGACGTCGGTCGATGCCGTCGTGCCCTACCTGGAGGACATCGACGACCTGATGCTCATGAGCATCCGACCCGGATGGTCCTTCCAGCAGCTCAACCCCGAGGTGTATCCGCGCCTGGAGGCGGCGCGCGGCGAGATCGACCGGCGTAACCCCGCCGTCGATCTCGAGATCGACGGCGGGGTCAAGGTCGAGAACGCCGCCCGTGCCATCGCCGCGGGCGCGAGCGTCCTGGTCGCTGCTTCGGGCGTCTTCGCACAGCCGGACCCCGCGGCGGCCGCACGCGCCCTCATCGAGATCGCGGCGCGCGGGCCGGACCGACCGATCGGAAAGGTTCGCTGAGGTGCCGGAGACGATCCTGGTGGTGGACGACGATCCGGACATCGCGCGATTCGTCGAGGTGAACCTGCGTTCTGCGGGATACGAGGTGGCCGTGGCAGGCGACGGCGAGGAGGCGCTGGACAAGGCGGCCGAGCTCAGGCCGGATCTCGTGCTGCTCGACGTGATGATGCCCAGGATCGACGGCTTCGAGGTCGCGCAGCGTCTCCGAAGGAGCCCGCAGACCGCGAACACCAGCATCATCATGCTGACCGCCAAGGCGCTCTCCGCCGACAAGGTGACGGGTCTGCAATCCGGTGCGGACGACTACATCATCAAGCCGTTCGACCCGATCGAGCTCCTGGCCCGTGTGAAAGGAACGCTCCGCCGCGCGAAGGAGATGCGCAACCTTTCGCCCCTCACCGGCCTGCCGGGGAACATCCGGATCCAGGAAGAGATCGAGCGACAGGTTCGGGAGACTCGCCCCTTCGCAGTCCTGTACTGCGACCTGGACAACTTCAAGGCGTACAACGACCAGAAGGGGTTCGTCCGCGGCGACCGGTTGATCCAGGCCGTCGCCAGGATCATCCAGGACGCGGTCGTCGAACGGGTCGGCACCGATGGGTTCGTCGGTCACGTGGGAGGCGACGACTTCGTCGCCGTCCTCGCTCCCGAACCTTCGGAGGACGTCGCCAAGCGGATCTGCGAGCGGTTCGACGAGGCGCGTTCCGAGTTCTACGAGCCGGAGGACCTCGAACGAGGATTCGTCCGGGTCGAGGACCGGAAGGGCGTCTTGCAGGACATCCCGCTCGTGGCGATCTCGGTCGGGATCGCGAGCACCGACCGGAGGCAGTTCGCTCACTACGGCGAGGCCGTGGCCGTGGCGACGGAGATGAAGTCCTTCGCGAAGCGCGAGCCGGGTTCGAGCTACGCGGTGGATCGCCGCGCCGAGTAGCGACCCGCCCATCTACCCCTTCGGGGAAGGGCCTCCTATACTTCGGGGAAAGCCTGTTTCCGGGGCGGGGTGGAAGTCCCCACCGGCGGTAACAGTCCGCGACCCCACGACCTCCAGCCGTGGGTGGACCCGGTGAGATCCCGGGACCGACCGTGAGAGTCGGGATGGGAGGAACGGGCGCGATCGTTGCGTAGCCGCATCCGCGGCGGCGCCGGACGTGTCGTTCACGCCCCGGTGGGGGGATGGATGGAACGACACGAAGCCCAGATGCGACGGGCGCTCGAGCTCGCGGAGCGAGCATGGGGCCGCGTCTCACCGAACCCGTTGGTCGGTGCGCTCGTCTGCTCGCCCACCGGCGACGTGCTCGGTGAGGGGTGGCACGAGGGACCGGGGACGCCGCACGCCGAAGCGGTGGCGCTCGCCCGGGCCGGGGCCGGAGCTCTCGGGGCCACGGTCATCAGCACGCTCGAGCCGTGCAACCGGTTCGGCCGCACACCTCCATGTACGACGGCATTGATCGAGGCGGGTGTCGCACGCGTGATCATCGGTGCGACCGATCCCGACCTCGGCGACGGGACCCCGGGGATCGCCGAGCTCCGAGACGCCGGCATCGAGGTCGTCACCGACGTCTTGGGGCAGGAATGCCGGGAGCTCAACGACGCGTTCGAGCGGCACGTGGTGACCGGGAGGCCGTTCGTCATCCTCAAGTCGGCGTTCTCCTTCGATGGGAAGACGGCCGCGTCGGACGGCACCTCGCGGTGGATCACCTCCGACGAAGCGCGGGCCGACGTGCAACGTCTCCGCGCCTGGTCGGATGCCATCGTCGTGGGGTCCGGGACGGTTGCCCTCGACGATCCCTCCCTCACGGTCCGCGACGAGCGATACGCGGACGCGCGTCCCCCGCGAAGGGTCATCGTGGACTCCGCCGGGGGGCTGTCCACCGCCACTCGCGTGTTCGACGGCTCGGCGCCGACCCTGGTCGCCACCACCGATCAGACCCCCGACGGTCGTGTGACCGAGTGGGAACAGGCCGGTGCGGAGGTCGTGATCGTCGATCGAGACGACGTGGGGCGGGTGTCGATCTCCGGGCTCCTCGATGCCCTCGGCAAGCGCGACGTCCAAGGCGCGCTCGTCGAGGGCGGCGCTCGGCTCGCGTGGGCGTTCGTCGAGGGCGGTCTCGTGGACCGGTTCGTGTTCTACGTCGCGCCGAAGGTGATCGGCGGCGAACACGCGCCGGGCGTGGTCGGGGGTGAGGGCTTCGTTCCGGTGGGCGCGGCGCTCGGACTGGCGTTCGAACGGGTCGAGCGGATCGGCCCGGATCTGAAGGTGGTGGCGCGTGTTCACCGGGATCGTTGAGGAACGGGGCGAGGTCACGGCGGCCGGGGACGGTCGGCTCGTGGTCGAGGCGCGGACCGTCGTCCTGGACAGCGACGTCGGCGCTTCCGTGTCGGTGAACGGGGTATGCCTCACGGTCGTCGAACGCACGGCCGCGTCGCTCCGCTTCGATCTGTCCGCGCAGACGCTCGAACGCACGAGTCTGCGAGACCTCCGTCCTGGTGATCCTGTGAACCTAGAGCGTCCGGTGACGCTGGTTGCGCGGCTCGGGGGACATCTCGTCCAAGGGCACGTGGACGGGGTGGGTGAGGTCATGCGGGTCGACACCGACGGCGCCGGCGGCGCACGCATGTCGGTCCGGTTGCCGGCGGACGTGGCGCGGTACGTCGTCGAGCGGGGCTCGATCGCGATCGATGGGGTGAGCCTGACGATCGCGGCGGTGGACGATGACGAGATCACGGTCGCGTTGATCCCGCATACGCTGGCGGTGACGACGCTCGGGCGCGCGATCCCGGGTCGACGGCTGAACGTCGAGGCGGACGTGATCGCACGATACGTTGAACGATCGATGGAAAGGTCCGGGAGATGAGTGAGCAGCTGGAGGAGACCGAGGCGACGCCGGCGGTCTTCGACACCGTCGAAGGTGCGATCGAAGATCTCCGGGAGGGCAAGATCATCCTCGTGGTCGACGATGCGGATCGCGAGAACGAAGGCGATTTCATCATCGCAGCCGAGCGATGCACGCCGGAGGCCGTCAATTTCATGGTGACCCACGGCCGTGGGATCGTGTGCCTTCCGGTCGCGGGGTGGCGGCTGGATGAGCTGCAGATCCCGCAGATGGTGAGCACGAATGGCGGTGATGAGACCGCGTTCACGGTCTCGATCGACTTCGCGCCCTCCATCACGACCGGGACCAGTGCCTACGACCGGTCCGCCACCGCCCGCGCCATCGCCGACCTCGGAACGAAGCCGCAGGAATTCCTGAAGCCCGGCCACGTCTTCCCCCTCCGCGCGAAGGAAGGCGGCGTGCTGCGACGCGCGGGGCACACGGAGGCGGCGGTCGATCTCGCGATCCTGGCAGGCATGTTCCCGGCCGGCGTGATCTGCGAGGTGATGAACCCCGACGGCTCGATGGCGAGGCTGCCCGAGCTGATCCGGGTCGCCCGCGATCACGGGCTCAGGCTCATCTCCATCGCGGATCTGATCGAGTACCGGCGCAAGCGCGAGGTGCTCGTGGAGCGGGTGGCCGACGCCGCGATCCCGACGACATGGGGTGAGTTCCGGGCCTATGCCTATGAGAGCCTCGTCGACGGCCGAACCCACGTCGCGCTCGTGCTCGGCGACCTCGGCGACGGCGCGAACGTCATGACCCGGGTCCACTCGGAATGCCTCACCGGCGACGTGTTCGGCTCGCTCCGGTGCGATTGCGGGAGTCAGCTGGAACGTGCGTTCGAGCTGATCGGCGCGGAAGGCCGTGGGGTCGTGCTGTACATCCGCGGGCACGAAGGCCGCGCGATCGGCCTGACGCACAAGCTGCGCGCGTACGAGCTCCAAGACCAGGGACGAGACACGGTCGAGGCGAACATCGAGCTCGGGTTCGCGGCGGATCAGCGGGAGTATGGGATCGGGGCGCAGATCCTCGCCGATCTCGGGGTACGGACGATGCGGCTGCTGACGAACAATCCCGACAAACGGGCCGGGCTCGAGGGCTACGGCCTCTCCATCGCGGAACGGATCCCGTTGGAGATCGAACCGACGTCCCACAACATCGGGTACCTGCGGACGAAGGCCCAGAAGCTGGGCCATCTCCTGGATGTACCGGGTGAGCTTGGATGAACGTCCTCCGCGGCGAGACGCTCGGGGCCGGACGCCGGGTCGCGATCGTCGCCTCGCGGTTCAACGAGCTGGTGACCTCGAAGCTCGTCGAGGGCGCCCGCGGAGGCTTATCGCACCACGGTGTGGTCCCCGAGGACGTCACGGTCGCATGGGTTCCCGGCGCCTTCGAGATCCCGCCCGTCGCGCAACGTCTTGCCGAGTCCGGGCGTTTCGACGCCGTGATCTGTCTCGGGGCTGTGATCCGAGGTGAGACCTCCCACTTCGATCTGATCGCAGCGGAGGCGGCACGGGGCATCTCGGAGGTCGGCCGCACGACCGGCGTCCCGTGCATCTTCGAGGTGCTCGCCACGGACGATCTCGCACAGGCATTGGCTCGCGCCGGCGGGGAGCACGGGAACAAGGGATGGGAAGCGGCCGGGTCGGCGCTCGAGATGGCCTCACTGATGCGAGCGCTGCCGGCGGGGAAGGCAGGCGGATGATCGTCGACCGGCCGTGGGGCCGCCTGGCCACGTACGCGCTCAATCAGCCGGCGACGGTTCGGATCGTGACCGTCAACCCGGGGGCGCGAACCGGTGCCCACTATCACCGCCTCCGTGAGGAGATGTGGATCGTGTTGGACCCCGGGCTCACCGTCGAGATCGGGAACCGCGTCGTCCAGGCGTCCGCCGGCGAGGAGTTCACGGTCCCGGCCGAGGAGGCGCACCGCGTACGCTGCAGCGGGCCTGAGCCGGGACGGATCCTCCAGGTCGCGTTCGGCTACTCGAGCGAGGATGATCGCCTTCTGGTGGAGGATCCAGCTGCCGACGACGAATGGTAGCCCCAACGCCCCGGTCGACGGGCGTCCGCATCGACCCCTATACTTCACGAGCGCGAAGAGCGTTACCACGTTCCTCATGCACCGGCCTCAAGCCGGTGCTCGTTCGTCATAGGAGGTGATGCGGGGTCTCAACGGATCCGCGTATCAACGACAGGATCAGGGCTCCACGGGTTCGGCTCGTCGGAGCCGACGGTTCGCAGATCGGTGTGGTGGACACGCGCGAAGCGCTCCGTCAAGCGCGTGAGCTCGATCTGGACCTCGTCGAGGTGGCGCCGCAGGCCGATCCGCCCGTGTGTCGGATCATGGACTACGGCAAGTTCAAGTACGAGCGAGACGTCCGGCAGAAGGAAGCGCGCAAGAAGCAGTCGCGCACCGGGCTGAAAGAGATCAAGTTCCGACCGAAGATCGACCCGCACGACTACGCCACGAAGAAGGGGCACGTCACGCGGTTCCTCGAGGCGGGGAACAAGGTCAAGATCACGATCATGTTCCGTGGGCGCGAGATGGCGCACACGGATCTGGGTCGCAAGATCCTCGACCGTCTCGTCTCGGACCTCGGCGCACTGGTCATCGTCGAAGCGATGCCGAAGCAAGAGGGGCGCAACATGATCATGGTGATCAGCCCCAACAAGCGGCACCTCGAGGGACTCGCCAAGGAACGGGCACGCGAGGCGAGGGAGCAGGCGGTCTCCGCCGTCGCCCCAGCCCCGGATCCGGTCGTGGGATCGGAGCCCCAGCTCGGCGTGGAGCTCCACGCGGAACCGGCCGCCGCATCAGACGAAGGGTAGATCGGACATGCCGAAGACGAAGACCCACCGCGCGACCGCCAAGCGCTTCCGCGTCACGCGCAAGGGCAAGGTGCTCCACCGGAAGGCGACGGGGAACCACATGCTCACGAAGAAGAGCGGGAGCCGACGGCGTCGAGTCGAAGGCATGACCGAGGTCACGGCGACCAAAGAGCAGAAGAAGCTGAAGCGCCTGCTGGTGAAGTGACGACATGGCTCGGGTCAAACGTTCTGTCCACGCGAAGAAGAAGCGCCGGGAGGTTCTCAAGGCCGCCAAGGGGTACACGGGCAGCCGCCGGATCCGCTACCGGATCGCGAAAGAGCAGGTTCGCCACTCCGGCCTTTATGCGTATCGTGATCGCCGCGACCGCAAGGGCCAGTTCCGTCGATTGTGGATCGCTCGGATCAATGCCGCCGCCCGGCCGCATGGTCTGTCGTATTCCCGATTCATCAACGGGTTGAAGGCGGCCGGCGTCGAGGTCGACCGCAAGATCCTCGCGGACCTCGCCGTCAACGACCCCACGGCGTTCGCGTCGCTCGTGCGAACGGCCAAGGAAGCGTCCGGCGCCCCGGCCGCCTGAACCCGGCGTCTCGCCCGTCCTCCGCACGTAGACTCCCGACGTCCGGGAGGTCGCGGCCCGCGGAGGATCGTCGTTTGCTCACCAGCCTCAAGAACCCGAAGGTCGCCGCCGCAGCTCGCTTGAAGAAAGGTGCCGCTCGGGATCAGGACCGGTCATTCCTCGTCGAGGGAGCCCAGGGGATATCCGAGGCACTCGATCGGGAGCCGCCGGGGATCGTCTCGCTCCTCGTAGGGGATCCGCTCGACGTGCTCGCGGTGCGCGCCTCCGAGCGCGGCGTCGAGGTCCACCACGTCAGTCCGGAGCTCCTCCGAACGCTCACGTCCACCGTCACACCTCAAGGGATCGTGGGCGTCGCCCCGTACCTGGACGTGGAACTCTCCGCGGTCCCGCATGGCGATCCCGCATGCGTGAGTGTGTTGCACGAGGTTCGCGATCCGGGGAACGCCGGAACCGTCGTGCGGTCGACCGACGCCGCCGGTGCGTCGGCCGTCGTGTTCTCGTCGTCGTCCGTCGACGTCTACAACCCCAAGACCGTCAGAGCCTCGGCGGGATCGCTCTTCCACCTTCCCGTCGTTCGCGGGGTTCCCACCGCCGAGGCGATCGGGTCTCTGCGAGAGAGTGGCTACCGCACCTTCGCGATGGATCCGGACGGTTCCGAGAACCTCTACGGGGTGGACCTGGGCGGCCGGGTCGCGTTCGTGTTCGGGAACGAAGCCCACGGCTTGCCGCAGGAGATCGTGCGACTCGCCGACGCTACCGTCCGCGTGCCCCACGCCGGCCGTGCCGAATCGCTGAACCTGGCCGCGGCGGCGACCGTGTGCTTGTTCGAATGGGCTCGGCGTCGGGTGGGCAAGGGCGCCGCGCTCGAGGCGCTGATCGCGGCGGCCGCCCACGACATCCGTTCACCGCTGACGGCGATGAAGGGGTTCGGGTACGCGCTCGAGAAGCGCTGGGAGCAGCTGGACGAGGACCAACGCGCGCTGATGCTGCGCGGCATCGTGCACGACGCCGATCGGATGGACCAGATCCTGCGGCTGCTCGTGGATGCCGCGAGGGTCGCCGCGGGCGCCTTGGAAGTCTTCCCTGACCAGACCGATGTCGCCGATGTCTCGCTGGCGATCGGGGAGCTCCTCGGTCGCGATCCGGAGCATCCTCCGGTCGTGTGGTCGGGCGACCCCGGGCCGTACTTCGTGGATCCCGCTCGCCTGAAGACCACGTTGCTCTCCTACGAGGAGGCGCTCGCATGGTGGGCGGGTGAAGGCCAGACCGCGATCGCAGCGGAGCGACGCGAGGGGAACCTGCACGTCTGGGTTTCGCGAGCAGGCGCCACGATCGACGCTGCAGCGGCCGAGGGACTCTTCGTCCCGCGCAAGCCCGGTACCGGAGCAGGCAGCAAGATCGGTCTCTACGTTGCCCGCGCGGTCGCCGAGACGCAGGGTGGACGCGCATGGGCGGAAGTGTCCGGGGACACCCTGTCCTTCCACGTCGAGCTCCCGCTCCCGCGCTGATCGATCGCCCGGGAGCCATCGAAGCGGCCGGTAGACTCGGCGGACCGATGGACCCGTCCGAGATGCTCCGCACCCTGGAGACGGAACGCGCGCGCGGGCGCGAGCTGTTCGCGGCGGCCGCATCGCTCGAGGAGCTGGAGGCGGCGAACGTAACGGTGCTCGGTCGCAAGTCTCCGCTCGGCGCGGTGCAACGCGCACTCGGCGCGCTGGCGGAAGATCAACGTCGGCAGTTGGGCAAGGCGGTCAACGACGTGCGCGGCGAGCTGACGGATGTGCAGGAGCGCCGTCGGGAGGCCCTGACGGCGGATGCCGAGTCGGCGCTGTTGGCTGCCGACGCCGTCGACATGAGCCTTCCCGGGCGGCGCCCGCCTATCGGGTCGCTGCACCCGTTGACGCTCGTCGAGGACGAGATCGTCGGTCTGTTCCTCCGGCTCGGGTACCGCGTTGCGGAAGGTCCGGAGATCGAGGACGACTGGCATAACTTCCAAGCGCTCAACATCCCTGAGGACCACCCCGCACGCACGATGAAGGACTCCCTCTACGTGTCGATCCCCGGTCATCCGGAGCTCCTGCTCCGCACGGAAACGTCGGCGGTACAGATCCGAACGATGCAGTCCCAACCACCGCCCGTGTACATCGTTGCCCCCGGCCGCGTCTACCGTCGCGAGACGTCCGACCCGACCCACTTGGCCGTGTTCCATCAGGTGGAGGCGCTCGTCGTCGATGAAGGCATCACGTTCGCCGATCTCAAGGGAACGCTCGAAGCGATGGCTCAGGGGCTCTTCGGCGAAGACCGGAAGATCCGATTCACGCCTTCGTACTTCCCGTTCGTCGAGCCTGGCGCCCAGATCGGGGTCACCTGCTTCCGGTGCGGCGGGGTTGGATGCCAGCTCTGCGGGAGCGGGTGGATCGAGCTGCTCGGGGCGGGCATGGTCCACCCCAAGGTGCTCGAGAACTGTGGGTACGACAGCGAGCGGTATACCGGGTTCGCGTTCGGCCTCGGGATCGAGCGGGTCGCGATCCTCAGGTACGAGATCCCCGACATCCGGCTCCTGATCGAGGGTGACGTTCGGTTCCTCGAACGGTTCGGGGTGGCGTGATGCGCGTCCCGCTCACCTGGCTCCGCGAGTTCGCGCCGACGGATCTGGGAGCCGAGCAGCTCGCGGAGATCCTGATCCCCAGGGGCGTGCTGATCGAGACGATCGAGCGTCCCTGGGATGGACTCGAAGGGGTGGTCGTCGCTCGGGTCCTCGAGGTCAGCGACCATCCCAACTCGGACACGCTCTGCGTGGCGAGGATCCAGCATGGATCCGGAGAGGTCGAGGTCGTCGTCGGGGTTCGCAACATGGCGCCGGACGATCTCGTCCCGTGGGCACCGCCGGGCGCACGGGTGCCGGTGCTGCCGGATCCGCTGGCCATCCGCAGGGTACGGGGCGTCGACTCGAACGGCATGCTGTGCTCCCCACGGGAGCTCGCGATCAGCCAGGACCACGGCGGCATCCTCATCCTCGACGAGGCGGGCCTGCGCGTCGGCGACGATCTGAAACGCGGTCTGGGCCTGGACGAGGCGGTCCTGGACATCGAGGTCGAGCCGAATCGCCCGGACTTCCTGAGTGTCTACGGCGTGGCGCGAGAGGCGGCGGCCGCGACCGGCGTGAGCCTCGTACCCGTCGATACGTCGGTGGAGGAGGCGCCCGACGCCGTCGCCGACGCGGTGAGCGTGCGGATCGACGATCTCCACGGATGTCCGCGCTACGTGGCCCGGGCGGTTCGGGGTGTGGCCCACCGGCCCTCCCCGCTCGGCGTGCAGGCCCGCCTGACCGCGTGCGGTCTCCGTCCGATCGACGCGGTCGTCGATGCGACCAACTACACGATGTTGGAGACCGGTCAGCCGTTGCATGCCTTCGACCTGCGTCGACTCGACGGTCCCGGCATCGTCGTCCGGAAGGCCTCGGACGGCGAGCTGCTCATCACGCTGGACGACGTGGAGCGGACCCTCACGCCGGACGACCTGCTCATCTGCGACTTGGAGAAGCCGGTCGCCCTGGCGGGGGTGATGGGCGGCCGAACCTCGGAGGTGTCCGATGAGACAACGGACGTCCTGCTCGAGAGCGCCTACTTCACCCGGAGCGGCATCCTGCTCACGGCCCGGCGACTCGACCTCCACACGGAGGCGTCGCATCGCTTCGAACGCGGGACCGACCCCGAAGCGTGCCCCGCTGCGGCCGCGCGATGCGCGGCGCTCCTTGCCCGGTGGGCCGGCGGCCAGGTGATGCGAGGGGTCGCCGAGGACGGACGAGCGCCGGAACGGACGTGGGTCGCGCTCCGGCCGGCGCGAGCCACGGCGCTCCTCGGATACCCCGTTTCCGCCGGGTCGGCGACGTCGGTGTTCGACGCCCTCGGGATGACGAGCCGTGTCGACCGCGATCGTCTCGAGGTGGAGGTCCCCGGCTTCCGCACCGACATCGAACGTGAGGTTGATCTCATCGAGGAGGTCGTTCGGATCCAGGGGTACGATAACGTCGGGACGACGATGCCGAGGGCCCCGCATCCGGGTGGGGTTCCTGATACGTACGCCTTCGCGCGCAGGGTCAAGGGCGCGCTCGCGCGGGCGGGGCTCAGGGAGATCCGCCCGGTCCCGTTCGACGCTGCGTCGGATCTCGCCTTGTTCCACGATACGGACGCGATCGCGGTGACGAACCCCTTGCGTGCGGAGGAGGGGTTCCTCCGAACGAGGCTGACGCCGGGCCTGCTGCACGCGGTCGCGCTGAACCAGTCGCGCGGGGTCGAGACGGTGCGGATCTTCGAGGTGGGCACCACGTTCCGCCTCGCGGACCCGTTCGTCGAGATCGACAAGGCCGGCTTCGCGTTGTCCGGTGCTGCGGGGGAGGGGTGGTGGAGCGAGCGACGCTCGCTGGACGTGCTCGACGCGAAGGGCGTTCTGCAATCGGTGCTGGACGACCTGGGTGTGGTCGACTGGTCCCTCACCGGCGCGCCCGACGGCCCGTTCCACGCCGGCCGCTCGGCGCGGATCATGATCGAGGGGTCGCATGCTGGCGTGCTCGGGGAGGTCCACCCACGCGTCGCCGAGGCGCTCGGTATCACGGGTCGAGTCTCGGTGGGTGTCGTCGGTCTTCGTCCGCTGCAGGCCGGCGCGCGTGATCGATCGGCGGCGACCCTCGTTCCGCGGTTCCCACCGGTCCGTCGGGATCTCGCCTTCATCGTCGACGACGCGACGCCGGCCGGCGATGTGCACGAGGCACTGCGCCGCGCCGGCGGGGCGCTCCTGGCGTCGAGCACACTCTTCGACGTTTACGCGGGCGATCCGCTCCCCCCGGGGACGAAGAGCCTCGCGTTCTCGCTCGATCTTCGGGCCGCGGACCGAACGCTCACGGATGAGGAGGCCCAGGAGGTCGTCGATCGGATCGTCGACGAGCTCGATCGGGCGTTCGGCGCGACGCTTCGGGCAGGGTCACTCCCGGCGTCGCCGGCACGCGACTAGACTTCGGCACCCATGCCGCGCGAATACCTCCGGGATTACCTCTCCGTCGACGACCTCAGTCCGGCCGAGCTCCTGCATCTCCTCGACGTCGCGGATGCGCTGAAGGCGGATCGCACGCTCCATCGTGACGCGCTCGCCGGCCTGACCGTGGCGTTGCTGTTCGAGAAGGCCTCCACCCGGACCCGGGTCTCCTTCGAGGTCGGCGTCGGGCAACTCGGCGGGCGCCCGCTCTCGCTGTCGGGATCGGATCTCCAGCTCGGTCGTGGAGAGACGATCGAGGACACGGGCCGGGTCCTGTCGCGCTACGTGGATGCGATCGTCCTGCGGACCTTCGAGCAGGAACGTCTGGAGGTCCTCGCCGAAGCCGCGACGGTGCCGGTGATCAACTCGTTGTCCGATTTCGAACACCCCTGCCAAGCGCTCGCCGATCTCATGACGATCGGCGAGCGGCTGGGCTCGTTGTCCGGGAAGATCCTCACGTACGTGGGGGACGGGAACAACGTGGCGCATTCGTTGCTCCTGGCCGGCGCCAAGATGGGGATGACGGTTCGGATCGCGGCTCCGCCGGGGTTCGAACCGATCCCGCAGGTGGTGCAGCGGGCTTCGGAGATCGCAGAGCAGACCGGCGGCGCGATCGAGACGCTGTCGGACCCACAGACGGCGGTGAAGGGGGCGCACGTGCTCTATACCGACGCGTGGGCGAGCATGGGGCAGGAGGAAGAGGCGGAAGCTCGAGCGCTCGTGTTCCGTCCGTATCAGGTGAACCGGGCGTTGCTCGATCAGGCGGACCCGTCGGCGATCGTCTTGCATTGCCTGCCCGCGCATCGCGGGCACGAGATCACCGATGAGGTCATCGACGGGCCGCGATCGGCGGTGTGGGATCAGGCCGAGGACCGCCTGCATTCGCAGAAGGCTCTCCTGTTGGTCCTGTTCGACCTCGCCTGAGGAAGCGGTCGGCATGCCCCGCTCGAACGACGACGTGGCGGCCGTGCTCACCGAATTCGCCGACCTCTCCGCCATCGTTGCGGAGGACCCCTTCAAGCCTCGCGCCTACGAGAAGGCCGCCCGGGCGATCGCCGGGTTCCCGGATGAGCTCCGGGACCTCGACGACGCTGGGATCCGCGCGATCCCCAACGTGGGGAAGTCGATCGCCGAAAAGGTTCGAAGCGTCCTGGAGACTGGGACCTTCCCGGAGCTCCAGGAGCTGCGAGCCCAGGTCCCGAGTGGTGTTCGAGAGATGACCGCGATCCCCGGGTTCGGCCCCAAGAAGGCGATGGTCGTGTACCGAGAGCTCGGGATCGACGGCCTCGACGGATTGGCGTCCGCGGCCCGAGACGGTCGGCTCCGCGGGCTCAAGGGGTTCTCGGCCAAGACGGAGGAGAACGTGCTCCAGGCCGTCCAGCGCGCGCAGCGGGATACGGGCAGGGTCACGATCGACGTGGCGATGGGGGTGGCCGTGTCCTTCCTCGAGCGTCTCCGGACGATCCCCGGTGTCCGACGGGCCGACCACGCCGGCTCGCTCCGACGGATGGCGGAAACGATCGGTGACGTCGACGTCCTGGTCGCCAGCGAGACGCCGGCTCCGATTATGGACGCCTTCACGGCATACGAGGAGGTCGACCGAGTCCTGGCGCGTGGTGACACGAAGTCGTCCGTCCTGACGCGCTCCGGCCTGCAGGTGGACCTCCGCGTGGTCCGGCACGAGGCGTGGGGGGCGGCGATGATCTACTTCACGGGCTCGAAGCCGCACAACGTGCGGATCCGGGAGATGGCGGTCCGCGCGGGCCTGAAGCTGAACGAGTATGGGCTCTTCGAGGTGGCGACCGACGAGTTGATCGCGGCGGAGACCGAGCGTGACGTCTACGAGCGGCTCGGACTGCCGTACATCGAACCCACGCTTCGGGAGGACCGTGGTGAGATCGAGGCAGCCCTCGCGGGCGAGCTGCCGCAGGTCCTGACGTCGAAACAGATACGTGGCGACCTGCACACCCATACCGATCTCACGGACGGCGTCGCGAGCCTCGAACAGATGGTGGCGGCGGCCGCCGCCAAGCGCTACGCCTACTACGCGGTGACGGACCACGCGCCGAACCTGGCGATGCAACGGATGACGGACGAGAAGATGCTGGTGCAGCGAGCGAAGCTTCGGAAGCTCCAGGATGGATACCCGCGGATGACCTTGTTGCACGGCACAGAGTTGAACATCGATCCCGACGGAGGCGTGGACTGGCCGACCGGCTTCCTGGAAGGGTTCGACATCACGGTGGCATCGATCCACTCGCACTTCGATCAGCCCCGCGACGCCATGACCCGCCGGATGATCCGAGCGATGGAGAACCCGAACGTCAACGTGATCGGCCATCCCACCACGCGAAAGATCGGACGCCGCGGCCCGGTGGACCTGGACCTCGACGCGGTCTTC
>DASWDB010000119.1:0-1885 GCA_036395715.1 Actinomycetota bacterium
AGGTAGCGGTTCGGCGTCCGGAAGAGGTTGCCCGAACACACGACGTCGAATTCGAGGTCCCGCATGCCGAGGCGGGTCGCCACCAGACCGGCCGCCTCGCCGAGTGCCAGCCCGATCCGCTCCAGGATCGACCGTGCGACGAGGTCACCACGCTCCGTCGCTTCGAGCACGAGCGGCGTGAGGATCTGCACCTCGGGGGAGCGGATCCGGGGGTCCTCCCGGCAGAACCTCTCGAGCAGCGCGGCGACCGACGCGGCGCCGAGGTGCTCGCACAACATGTCGGACAAGGCGGTGGAAGGGCCGCGTCCGGTGTACTGATCGGCAACCGCGCGCACGGCGAGCTCCGACACGTCGAACTCGTCGCCGAAATCGCCGAAGATCGCCCCCTCTCCCAGCGTGCGGAACTCCTCACCGGCCGGGTTCCGACCGGCGGCGACGGTTCCCGTGCCGGCGACGACCACGATGCCCCACGGCTGGACGGTTCCTGCCCGGAGCGCCACGAAGGCATCGTTCAGGATCCGGCACGGCCCCCCGAGCCCGAGCGGCCCGATCGCGTCGAGGAGACGATCGACGTCCGAGGGCCAGTCCACGCCGGCCAGGCCGAACACCGACGCATCGAGCGCCCCGCGCGAGATGCCCGCTTCCGAAAGCGCGTCGTCGGCGGCTTCGGCGATCGCATCACGAGCGACGTCGATGCCGGCCAGCTCCCAGTTCGACGGGCCCGCCGCTGCGGCACCGAGCAGCGCGCCGAACGCATCGGCAACCACCGCGTAGGTCTTGCGTCCGCCCCCGTCGACACCCAGGACGGTGGTCACCCGTCATGACCTGCAGACGCGTACGCGCGTTGCACGACCTCTATCACGACGCGACCGTCCTCCCCCGAAGGCCGAGGGGTCCTCGCGTGTTCGATCGCGCTCAAGAACTCGTGCATCTGGGCCGTGTACATGGACTGGGAGGCATGATCGTAGTTCGCGCTCGGCTCCTCGCGAGGGAAGATGCGCGCGTACCCCTTCGTCCCGTAGACCTCCGTATCCGCCTCCATCCCCTCCTTGTGGGGATGCCACCAGCCCGCTTCGACGACGCTGTTCGTCCGGTTGGACCACCCGATCAGCACGATCGCGTCGTCGTCGACGGCGTACGAGCCGTACCGCGTGCCGATGGCCGCGCAGACGCGCTCGGGCGCGGGATCGCCGAGGACGAACCGAGCCGTGTCGATCGCGTGCACGCCCATGTCCACGAGGCCGCCTCCGCCAGCGAGCGCGGGGTCGACGAACCACCCCGTGGGACCCCAGCCGGCGTGGACCCCGTATCCCCGGGTCTTGACGATCTCGCCGAGCTTGCCCGAGACGATCCTGTCTCGCATCGCGATCACGTCGTCGTGGAACCGCCAGCAGTGGGCGACCATCAGGGAGGCGCGGCCTCGATGGGACGCGTCGATCATCGCGTCGCACTCCGCGACGGAGACCGCCATCGGCTTCTCGACGAGCACGTGCTTGCCCGCTTCCAGGAAGGCGATGGACTGCTCGGCGTGGAGCGCGTTCGGCGTGGCGACGATCGCCGCCTCGACGGTCTCGTCGGCCGTGAGCGCTCGCCAGTCGGTGATCGCGCGGGGGATCGCGTAGCGCTCGGCGAGCACCCGAGCGCCTTCCTCGCGGTGGTTCGCGACCGCGACGAGCTCCGCTCCGGGGAAGGCGAGGACGCCCCGCGCATGGAGATCCTGGATCCAGCCGGACCCGATCAGCGCCACCCGCACGGGGTCAGCCTTTCACACCGGTGAGCGTGATGCCTTCGATGAATGCCTTCTGCGCGAAGAGGAACAAGATGATCACCGGGAGCATGAACACGACGGAGGCGGCCATCTGTTGGTTCCACAGGACCCCACGAT